>NZ_JBPWOA010000006.1:0-402500 GCF_051781005.1 Anabaena sp. WFMT
TGTCATCCCGTCAGCTAATAACTAGTTAAATAAGCAAGATAAAAATATGGATTCCGAACTTTATAAACAATCAATACAATACGAAAAATTAACTCAAATTGTCTACCAACAAATCTTAAAAAAAGAAGGTGTAAATACCGTAGAAGTAGAACATAATATAAATCTTATTGGACGTTCAGGTGTTGAGCATCAAATTGATATACTTTGGAGATTTAAACAGGCAGGAATTGAGCATAAAGTCTTAATAGAGTGTAAAAATTATGCTTCCGCTATTAGCCTAGAAAAAGTGAGAAACTTTTTCGCAGTTATGCATGACATTGGTAACTGTGTTGGTCTAATGGTTACGAAAAGTGGTTATCAAAGTGGTACAGTACAATTCGCTAAGTTTTATGGTATTGAGTTAAAACTTCTGAACAAGCCAAATGATAATGACTGGAAAGGCAGAATCAAGGATATAGAGACAATTCCTACCATGAAATTCATAGTTAACACACCAGAACAACCAATAAAGTTGGAACTCTATATAGAACCCATTTGACATCTTATAAGGTTCTGAATTAAGGTACTCCTGAGCATCTACAATTCAATGCTAATGGCGTATTCCAGCAACCTCACTGATGCAGAATGGGAAATTTTTGAACCCTTACTGCTTGAAATATTACCGACTAAGAAGCAGACTCGACCGAGCAACTGGACAAAGCGAGAGATATTCAATGGAATTCTCTATCAAATGAAAAATGGGTGCAATTGGCAAGACTTACCCAAAGACTTCCCACCTTATTCCACCGTCTATTGGCACTACAAAGAGTGGCGAGCGGCTGGGGTATTTGAGGAATTGATGAGTGTCTTACATGGAAAAGTGCGTGAACAGGTAAAAAAAAACCGCAGTGGACGACGTTGATCATCATTGACTCCCAAGCAGTGAAAAATACCTGCAATGCCAGTGTAGAGTCGAAAGGTTTTTGTTTCTACAAAGCTACCAACGGTATTAAAAGGCATCTGGCTATTGACACCCTTGGGTTTCCCTTTTTTACCCACTGCACTCGCGCCAATGTCTCGGATGATGCCGGATTAATTGAGATGTTTACTCTCAACATCAACTACTTCAAGTCAAAACCTCTCGATATTCCCAAGATCACTATCCTCCTAGATCATGGGTATCACCCAGAATATTTGACTCAGGAACTAGAGCGGATTTACCCAGAGATCATGACCAAAATCCAGTTTCAACTTTCTACGAAACCCTCAAAACAAGAGAAAGCAGCACAAGGGAAATCTGGAGAGAGTTCCCGCAATCGCCAGATGGGTGATCGAACGCTCCAATGCTTGGATGGAGCGTTGTAAAATTCTGGTTAAGAACTTTGAACGAACCCTCGCTGGTGCCGCTGCCAAACTTAACCTCTGCTTTATCAGGTTAATGATTAAGAGGCTTGCAGTCCCTTCCTAAGATGTCAAATGGGTTCTATAAACCAATACCTTAGCCAAAAAAAGAGTATGAAGAGAGAGGGCTGATGTAGTAGAGTTATTGTCTTCCACAACGACAACTCAAAAGCCACATACAGCCCATGTTCGACATCCTAACACTGTTGCAATGCCTGCTACCAGAAATAAAAGTGACGACAATGCGTCAGTTGAGTCAGATCATCATGGCCATGTTAGCCATGAGCGGGCGAGTCACAATGTTGGGAATATCCCGTTGGGCAGGAACTGGTGGTAGTTATCGGACGGTGATAAGATTTTTTCAGACAGTCATACCCTGGGCAACAGTATTCTGGGTATTTTTTCGTCGGCATTTGTTTTGTCCAAAAGATGTTTATCTGTTGGCAGGAGATGAAGTAGTAATAAGCAAAGCCGGGAAAAAAACATATGGATTAGATAGGTTCTTTTCCAGTCTAGTGAGCAAACCGATATCTGGACTATCTTTTTTTACTTTATCATTAGTAAGTGTGGAAAAAAGACAGTCATTTCCAATTCAGATAGAACAGGTAATAAAGAGCAATGTAGAAAAAAGTAGTGTATCACCAAGCCCAGAAATAAAATCTCCAGAAAAACGGGGAAGAGGACGACCAAAAGGGAGTAAGAATAAAAACAAAAAAGAGGTAATTTTCACATCTGAATTACTAAGAATTAAGAAGATGATTAATGAGCTATTCAAGTTAATAGCTAACTTTATTCCCCTCACTTACTTAGTATTAGATGGTCATTTTGGAAACAATAATGCCTTGCAAATGGCGCGGCAGGTTAACTTGCACATAATTTCCAAGTTACGCCATGATACAGCATTATATATACCTTACCACAATCCTGACCCTAATCATCGTTCACGTCGTAAATACGGAGAGAAGTTGGACTGGCGTAATATTCCTGGGGCATATTTGCTTCAAAGTAGTCTTGAAGAAGATATTAAAACCGATACTTATCAAGTGACTCTACTGCACAAAGAGTTTGCTCAGTCCCTAAACGTAGTTATTTTGGTAAAAACTAATATCAAGACCAATGCTCGTAGTCATATGATTCTATTTTCTAGTGACCTAGATTTGTCGTATGAGAAGATAATTGACTACTACAAACTGCGTTTTCAAATCGAGTTTAATTTTCGTGATGCCAAGCAATTTTGGGGATTAGAAGATTTTATGAATCAAAGTCAAATTACGGTGACTAATGCGGCTAATCTTTCTTTTTTCATGGTCAACTTATCCCATTATCTTTTAGCTCAGTTCCGTCAAGATAATCCTGGTTCTGGCATTGTTGATTTGAAGGCTTACTACCGTGGTTTTCGTTATGTTCGTGAAATGTTAAAAATGCTTCCAGAATAACCAGAGCCTATTTTATTAGCCCAGATTTTTGCCCAGCTTACTTCTCTTGGTCGTATTCACAATACTTCTACAGCCGTTGAACCCTCGTAATTTGGCTAAGGTATTGATAAACCCAACTGATGAGCAAAATAAACGTCTAGATGTACTTGAAAAGTCAGATTTATTGCACATACCATCAGATTCAAATTTCTGTCTTCTAGACAAAGATGGAGCAGTATGTACAGAACAAATGCAATGGTGGCTACCCAAAAATTTGGATTTGCTAGAGAAAGAGGATGGTCGTATTTATGAAGAAATCATCCCCTTAAAAGAGAAATATGTTTTAGTTAATGGACAAGAGCTAGTTAAGATTAATGAAATCAAAGTTTCTTATTATGTTCACTCATTAAGTGACGAAATAATAATACATGGAAAAGAAGTGATAGAGGCTGTATTAAAAGATTTTGGCACAGATGAAGCTGAATACTTTAAGCGTATAGATGATTAATGCTATCTCTCATTTCAGTAGTCTAGGTTAGCCTTAATAACACAGCAAAAATTTAATTTTTAAACTTGTGAGGTGATTAAAATAAATAATCTTCCCAAACGTACAAAGATAACAACCTATTTGAAGAAAAATCTAATTTTTTAGTCTTAACAGTTATAAAACAACCACTGCCTCAAATTTCCTTGCCTATCAACGATGTGTAAACGCTTTTTTCTCTGTTAGTGCCTTTCCTAAAATGGCAGCAGCTTCAAAAGAATCATATAAGCCTTAACTTGCTACTTTGTTATGAGTATCTAATGGGACTAAACCTGATTTCTTCAAAAATTCAGATACTATAAAATCTAGTAGTAATAGTTGGTCAGAATGAGATAATTCCTTAAGCAAGGGGACAGATTCAGTAAGCGGCATAAATGTAGAGGTTTAATGAATTTGAGTTACATCTATTTTAAATTATGCGTAATTCCTAACTCAACAATAAAAATATGGAACTATACTTAATTCGTCATGGTATCGCCGAAGAGCATCAATTAGGGCTAAAAGATGAAGAGCGTAAGCTAACCAAGGAAGGAAGACAAAAAACTGAAAAAGTAGCCCAAAGATTAGTAAAACTAGATTTACACTTTGATTTAATCCTTAGCAGTCCCCTCGTCCGCGCCCAGCAAACCGCAGAAATCCTCATTACGGCTGGACTGAGTTCACAGTTAGAAGAATCGCACCACCTCAGCCCAGAAGGTAACATTAACAATTGGCTAAAAGAATGGTTTGAACCGAGAAATTATACTCACTCAACCCGACTAGCATTGGTGGGACATGAGCCTAATTTGAGCAATTGGGCAGAAAATCTGCTTTGGGGAGAAGCAAAAGAGCGCCTCGTCCTGAAAAAAGCAGGTATGATTGGGATAAAACTACCAGAAATAGGATCTCCTCTGGGTTGTAGTCAGTTGTTCTTGTTGATACCACCCAAGTACCTGCCATAACAGTTTTTCAACCTTTCGCATAGAATAGTTGTTAGATCGGCAACTGTTACGGTGAAAATAACCTCTGGTAAGTTAGCGTGATCAGATATTTCACAAAGCAAATGGTGTTGCCATGACGGTGTGCGAATACAAGCCTGGTTTAGAAGGTATTCCCGCAGCCCAATCGAGTATCAGTTATGTAGATGGGCAAAAAGGAATACTAGAATATCGTGGCATTCGGATTGAGGAATTAGCAGAAAAAAGTACGTTCATAGAAACTGCTTATCTCTTAATCTGGGGTGAATTGCCAAGCAAAGAAGAATTGGAAGCGTTTGAGCATGAAATTCGCTACCACAGACGAATTAAATATCGCATTCGGGACATGATGAAATGCTTTCCTGAAAGCGGTCATCCAATGGATGCGTTGCAAGCTTCTGCTGCTGCATTAGGGTTATTTTATTCTCGACGTGACTTACATAATCCAGTTTACATTCGAGATGCTGTAGTGCGCTTAATGGCAACTATTCCCACAATGGTAGCAGCGTTCCAGTTAATGCGACAAGGTAATGATCCAGTTAAGCCTCGCGATGACTTGGATTATTCTGCCAACTTCTTGTATATGCTCAATGAGAAAGAGCCAGATCCTTTAGCTGCAAGGATTTTTGACATCTGCTTGATTCTGCACGTCGAGCATACAATGAATGCTTCTACCTTCAGTGCCAGGGTGACAGCTTCTACCTTAACTGACCCCTATGCGGTGGTTGCTAGTGCGGTGGGTACTTTAGGCGGCCCCCTGCATGGTGGAGCTAACGAAGAAGTAATTCAGATGTTGGAAGAAATTGGTTGTGTGGATAATGTCCGTCCTTATGTAGATGATCTTCTGCAACGTAAAGCGAAGATTATGGGCTTTGGCCATCGTGTCTACAAAGTGAAAGATCCACGGGCGACAATCTTGCAAAACTTGGCGGAGCAGTTGTTTGATAAATTTGGCTACGACAAGTACTATGAAGTTGCCCAAGAAATGGAACGGGTAATGGCCGAAAAGGTTGGCAGCAAAGGGGTTTATCCCAATGTTGACTTTTATTCTGGTTTGGTGTACCGAAAAATGGGGATTCCTACGGACTTGTTTACACCTGTTTTTGCGATTGCACGTGTGGCTGGTTGGTTAGCACACTGGAAAGAACAACTCGCAGAAAACCGGATTTTCCGTCCTACTCAAATTTACAACGGTCGTCACGAAGTTCCTTACCTTCCCATGGATCAACGTTAACTAAGAAACCAATTTTAGATTTTGGATTTGGGATTCATGCCAATAGATGGACAGATTCATAACTGTCATCTGTCTTATCTATTAGGCTTGCAGTCAAAAATCTCAAATCGAGAATCTTAAATTGGCATTGTCATCACATCCCCCAGTGATGGAAAATCAGACAATTTCCATAGATTAGAAACCCGTTACCAAAAGGGAAGCGGCTAATTTGTATTGTCTGGGGAGGCAGGTGACAGGGAATAGGGAACAGCAAAATGGCAAGAAGAACAGAAATCTTAATCCCAGTCCTCAATTCCTAGTATTAGCCAAATTCAATCCCAACCATAAGTAGAAGTTGTCTCTTGGTTCACAGGGCAAAAACCATCCAAGGATATACTAAACATGGGAATTGGCAACAAATCTACAATCAGGCATCATCTCAACAGAGATTATCAACCAGTGAATCTAGAGTTATTAACTCAACTAATAGTTAAAATTCACCGTGACTTGACGACTTAAAGAGTAGCAAAAATGAATGCAGGAATTGACCTCCAAGGAACTTTTATTCAATCTGTCCGGGATTTAGGAATACCACCAGGGGCGGCCAAAGCGATTTGGATGCCGTTACCAATGATCCTGATGCTGATTGGTGCAACAGTAGGAGTACTGGTTGCTACCTGGTTAGAACGGAAAATTTCTGCTGCTGCACAGCAACGGATTGGCCCAGAATTCCAAGGGCCTTTTGGGTTGCTTGTACCTGTAGCGGATGGTCTGAAGCTAATCTTTAAAGAAGATATCGTCCCCGCCAAAGCAGACCGCTGGCTGTTTACCCTCGGACCGATAATTGTAGTAATTCCGGTATTTTTGTCATTTCTGATTGTTCCCTTTGGGGAAAATATCGTCATTACCAACGTGGGAATGGGGGTATTTTTGTGGATTGCTTTGTCTAGTATTCAGCCCATTGGCTTATTAATGGCTGGCTACGCATCTAATAATAAATACTCCCTATTGGGGGGTTTGCGGGCAGCAGCGCAGTCAATCAGTTATGAAATTCCTTTGGCGTTGAGTGTATTAGCGATCGCAATGATGTCTAATAGCCTCAGCACAGTTGATATCGTCAACCAGCAATCTCATTTTGGCATTTTGGGTTGGAACATTTGGCGACAACCACTTGGTTTCATCATCTTTTGGATTGCAGCCCTAGCTGAATGTGAACGCTTACCCTTTGACTTACCCGAAGCAGAAGAAGAACTAGTAGCAGGGTATCAGACTGAATACTCCGGGATGAAATTCGGTCTATTTTACTTAGGTTCTTACATTAACTTGATACTTTCTTCCCTCCTAGTAGCAATTTTGTATCTAGGTGGTTGGCATTTTCCTATTCCCGTCAGCCTCATAGGTGATTGGCTGGGAGTCAGTGACACAAACCCTGTTTTACAGGTAGTAACTGCCTCTTTAGGTATCACTATGACCGTACTCAAAGCTTACTTCCTGGTATTTATCGCCATCCTCATCCGTTGGACACTACCACGGGTACGGATTGACCAATTGTTAGATTTAGGATGGAAATTCTTGCTGCCAGTTGGTTTGGTTAATCTCCTATTAACCGCCGCCCTGAAATTAGCCTTTCCTGTCGCCTTCGGTGGATAAGGAAATTTTAGATTTTAGATTTTGGATTGAATCTTAAATCTAAAATCCAAAATCCAAAATTGAAAAGAGTGAGAGACACAAACAATGCTAAAGTTCCTCAAACAAGTTGGTGATTACGCCAAAGAAGCAGTACAATCGGCTCGTTATATTGGTCAGGGGCTTTCTGTCACCTTTGACCACATGCAGCGCCGTCCAGTCACCGTCCAGTATCCCTACGAAAAATTGATTCCAGGGGAAAGGTTTCGCGGTAGAATTCACTACGAATTTGACAAGTGTATCGCTTGTGAAGTTTGTGTTCGCGTCTGTCCCATTAACCTTCCTGTAGTCGATTGGGAATTTGACAAAGCTACCAAGAAGAAAAAGCTCAATCACTACAGTATTGACTTTGGAGTTTGTATCTTCTGCGGTAACTGTGTGGAATACTGCCCAACAAACTGTTTATCCATGACAGAAGAATATGAACTTGCTACGTATGATCGCCACGAATTAAACTATGACAGCGTAGCATTAGGACGACTGCCTTACAAAGTTACAGACGATCCAATGGTGACACCACTGCGCGAACTAGTTTACCTACCTAAAGGCGTTATGGAACCCCACGGTGTACCCGCAGATGCACCTCGTGCTGGTTCTCGTCCAGAAGACCTTGTAGAAAATGGTAATGGGTAATAGGTAATAGGTAATGGGTAATCAAGATTTTTTCCAATTACCTGTTACCAGTGAGCATTTATCAAACATCAAAAGGATCAAAAAAAGTGAATCTAGCGGAAGGAGTACAGGTTGTTTCATTTGGCATACTGGCTGTGATGATGATTGGTGCAGCACTAGGTGTAGTGCTGTTTTCTAACATCGTCTATTCTGCCTTTTTGCTGGGGGGTGTATTCATCAGTATGTCAGGACTCTATCTGTTGCTAAATGGTGATTTTGTAGCATCAGCACAGATTCTGATTTATGTTGGTGCGATTAACGTGCTGATTTTGTTTGCCATTATGTTGGTTAACAAACGCCAAGATTTCTCACCTTTACCCAGTGCTGGGTTGCGGAAAGTAGTCACAGGTATTGTAAGTATAGGATTATTTGCCCTATTGAGTACGATGGTACTGGCAACTCCTTGGGCTTATTCCTCTGTTCCTGTGGCTGGTGAAAGTTCTATAGTTGTGATTGGTGAACATTTTTTCACTGACTTTTTGCTACCCTTTGAGTTGGCTTCTATTTTGTTGTTAATGGCAATGGTAGGAGCAATTATTTTGGCACGTCGGGAATATTTACCAGACGAATCAGACTCTTCTCAACTACAACAATCTATCTTAACTTTGCCAGAACGCCCCAGAGAACTGGTATCAACCAGTACTGGAACTGAGGACTAGGGATTGGGGACTGGGGACTGGGGACTGGGAAGATGAATGACCCATAACCCATAACCCATAACCCATAACCCATTACCAATCACCAATTACCAATTACCAATCACCAATCATGCAACTTCAGTACTTTTTATTACTAGCAGCAGCTTTATTTTGCATTGGCATCTATGGCTTAATTACTAGCCGTAACGCGGTGCGGGTGCTGATGTCAATAGAGTTGTTGCTGAATGCTGTTAATTTGAATTTAATGGCATTTTCCAACTTTCTCGACTCAACATTAATTAAAGGTCAGGTTTTCACAGTTTTTGTGATTACCGTGGCAGCTGCTGAAGCGGCGGTTGGTTTAGCGATCGTGCTGGCCATTTATCGCAACCGTGATACCGTCGATATGGAGCAGTTTAATCTCCTGAAGTGGTAACAGTGCGTGCAACTCAAGCAGGTAATCATTGCTTATAAAGCGCGAGACTCCCAGAGTAAACGCTGGGCAGAACTCTGTGCTAAACAACTAGAGGAACGTCAGTGCCAAGTATTGGTAGGGCCTAGCGGACCAAAAGATAACCCCTATCCGGTATTCTTAGCATCCGCCACTCAACCAATAGACCTAGCTTTAGTACTTGGTGGTGACGGTACTGTTTTAACAAGTGCTAGACATTTAGCCCCAGCTGGCATCCCCATTCTGGGAGTGAATGTCGGAGGTCATTTGGGGTTTTTAACTGAGTCTGTGGAAGAATTTCAAGAACCAGAACGAGTGTGGGATCGTCTGTTTGAGGATCGCTATGCTATCCAGCGGCGGATGATGTTGCAAGCGGCAGTATATGAAGGTCATCGGACAAATTTAGAACCAGTGACTGAACATTACCTGGCTTTGAACGAGTTTTGTGTAAAACCTGCTTCTGCTGACAGAATGATCACTTCTATTCTGGAAATGGAAATTGACGGGGAGGTTGTTGATCAATATGTAGGAGATGGGTTAATTGTTTCTACTCCCACTGGTTCTACTGGTTACACAGTTTCTGCCAGTGGACCGATCATGCATGATGGGATGGAGGCAATTACGATCACACCCATTTGTCCAATGAGTCTTTCTAGTCGTCCCCTAATTTTACCGCCTGGTTCTGTGGTCAGTATTTGGCCGTTGGGGGATTACGATTTAAGTACTAAATTGTGGATGGATGGAGTGTTATCTACTTCAATTTGGCCAGGCCATCGTGTTGATGTGCGGATGGCTGATTGTCTAGCTAAATTTATTGTTTTACGGGATAATAATTCATATTATCAGACGCTGCGGGAAAAGTTACTTTGGGCAGGTACTAGAGTTCGCTACAACAATAATCACCGCAATTGATTGCAATGTTTTTCCCCAAGAATTTTATCGCAGTTTACTGGTAAATTATTCTAGCCCTTGGATGCATTCAGGGGCTTTTTGAGATTATCGTGACTTTCTGAACATAATTACTATTGACAGAAAATTTAAATTGTGAATTAGATAAATGTGTATCTTATTGCCAGATTTTATTTATAAAAATGTCCATAATAAAAGAAATCTATCTCTCATCATCTAGGACTTACTCACAGGAAACGAAAAGTCAACCACGTATCTCTAAAGTGTTCACATAATGTGCCGTAGGCATAAGCTCGACTAACGCATAGCATCCCGCAGGAATAGACGTAAAGGACACGAACAAAAGAGGGGTTTAGTAATTTATTAGTTTTTCAAAATATTCGCCATATTTTGTTAGTAATAAAATCTTCAAACCTTTATCAAATCTGGATTTCAAAATTAGGGAATTATTTTTTTGATTCCCAGTTTGATGGAATAGGGTTATTGAGTATGCTCTAAATTCTAGTGGAATATTCCGCAAATATAAGTAGGAAAACAGATGTAAATGTATTACCATCACATCAATTCTCTATTGCATCCTCCTGAGTTTCCCGTTTTGCAAAATGAAAAGTATATCCTACGACTTGCTTCAACTGAAGAAGAATTAGAATCTATTTTCCGCTTACGTTTTGAGGTTTTTAATCTAGAACTAGGTTTGGGATTTTCTGGTTCTAACACTACCCAAATGGATCAAGATAAGTTTGATCAGGTTTGTCATCATTTGATACTTATTGCTAAACATACTGGTAAAACAATTGGTACATATCGAATGCAAACCTATACAATGGCTGGTAAAGGGTTAGGTTTCGATTCTGCTGACATATTTAATCTCCATAAAATTCCTGATTTTATGCTTCAGGAATCTGTAGAAGTTGGACGTGCTTGTATAGCTAAAGAATACCGCAATAGTCATACACTGTTATTACTTTGGGAAGGACTAGCCAATTATCTGCTTGGGAGTGGAAAGCAATATTTTTTTGGCTGTGCATCATTGCTAACACAATGTCCTAGACAAGCGACTTGTGCTTATAATTATTTTCAGCATAATGATTGGATGCATCCAAGTATCCTGGTTCACCCTAATTCAGAATACTCTATAGAAATGACTCCACACTGTCCAGATATATATAATGTAGAAATTCCAAAAATTTTACAAGCATATTTGAGTATTGGCGCTAAAATATGCAGCCTACCTGCTATTGATAAGCAGTTTAAAACTATTGATTTTTTAATAATATCTAATATTGCAGATTTTGCCAGATGCTGTTACTCAAATGAAGTCAAATTAGAGTCTGAACATTAATAAATATTAAACTAATTCTCATGTTAAATTAATTTTTTTGATGGTTAGAGGCTTTAAATTATCCTTAAAGACAAATTTTAAGGAGGTTCAAGTATGAAGTTAAAATATTTAGCTATTTTTGGTCTTGTAGCAATTGTAACTGTAGGTTGTACCAAGGAAGTAAGCTCGACTCCCATAAATAATCAGCCTGAGTCTGTGGCTAATGTCAATGCTTCAGTAGTACAGTCTGAAAGCTTTAAGACTTTAGAACATAAAACTCAAGGGAAAGTGAGTATTGTTACTGAAAATGGCAACCGCTACTTAGAATTAGGTAATAATTTCAAAACGGATCATGGCCCCGACTTACTTGTAATTTTGTATCGTGGTGATAAACCGCCAAATTATAATATTAAAAAGAAAGATTATATAAGTATTGCTTCTTTAAAAAAGACTAGAGGTTCTCAACGTTATGCTCTACCTAAAAATGTGAAATTATCGGATTTTGGTTCTGTAGGTATTTGGTGTCGCCGCTTTAATGTTAGCTTTGGTTATGCTGGTTTGTCTAAGTAGTTACAGTAGGAGTGGTGATGGAAATTATGCTGTTTTCACTCCTTATCATTATTCTTGAATAAGTAGTTAAAATTTAGCAGTTAAAAGTTTCAAATAAAATTTTCCTGACATCAAATTCAACAGTATTAAAGTGAAACAAATCAGCAGGGTTTGGCAAAAAATTGATATATTTTCCTTACGGTTACGTCTGACTATTGGCATTGCTCTAGTTTCAGCTTTGGGATTAGGAGGACTTGCTAGTTGGACAACTTGGAAGATGCAGCAAATTTTAATTAATAGTCATAAATATAAGATTGTCCAAATTGCTGATCGCTTGCCGCAGGATGTGCAACTTTATAGTGAAATGTATTCTGTTGAAACTAGTTTGCAAAAAGCAATAAATAACTTAACAACCACTGATACATTTTTATGGATTAAAGGTGCTGATAATAAAATTATAGGTAAATCTAGTAATTGGAATCTGCTTCCAGAGATAACATCTGCTGAGTTGATGTCTTTAACTGAGATGTCGGTTCAACCCGAATTAAGAAAAGTTAGTCAACGCTATTTTATTTTATGTGGCGGTGCATTACCACTCAAGGGTAAGGCTTTGGGTAATTTATTTTTAGTACAAGATGTAACTCGTGAACAGACAATGTTTATGGCAATGGTTAGAAGTTTGGCTATTGTGAGTATTTTGGTAATTATAGTTATTTCGATAGCGATTGCATTTTACATTCAGCGGTCTCTACAACCGTTACGCCAGTTAAATCAAATGACTGCTGTTATATCTCTAGCAGATTTAGGACAAGCTCAATTATATCTTGAATACGCACCGAGTGAGGTCAAAGAATTAACACAAACTTTCAATATGATGTTAGCTCGTCTTGCCCAATCTTGGGAACAAGAGAGGCAATTTGTTAGTAATGTTTCCCACGAATTACGCACACCATTAACAATTGTTAATGGTTATTTACAAAGTGTTTTGCGACGGCAAAATAATTTAACATCAGCACAACAGGAAGCCTTAGAAACTGCTGCAACAGAAACTGAACACACTATCCGTCTTTTGCAAGATTTACTTGATTTAGCAAGGGCTGATAGTGGTTATTTGCATTTGCGGCGGGAATTGTGTTTACTCAATGACTTGGTAGCAGAAGTTGTGAGTATGGCAGAAAAATATAGCGATCGCATAATCAAAATTGAGTCAATTAATCAGCTAATTGAGGCGAAAATAGACTATAATCGTTTAAAACAAGTATTACTAAATTTAATTGATAATGCTGTGAAGTATTCGCCAGCAGAAACACCTATATTTATTAAGTTAAATCTGCAAGGTGAAGAAGCGGCTATTCAAGTTTGTGACCAAGGTTATGGCATTCCTTTACAACACCAATCACGAATTTTTGAGCGTTTTTACCGTGTAGATGAAGCTCGTACTTCTTCGACTGGAGGCTGCGGTTTAGGGTTGTCGATTGTTAAAACTCTTGTAGAGAGTATGGGTGGGAATGTAAGTGTACGATCGCGCCTGGGTGAAGGAAGTACCTTTACAATTACTATACCAGCCTCATCATCGCAGTAAAAAAGATGATCACAGAGGATATTTTTGATGATTTACTTTAAACTTCTTAATGATTAAGTGAGTGATTATTACTATATTTATTGATTTTAATTTACAGTTTGATATATAAATATAGTGAAGCTGTTGAAGCTGATTGCTAATAGCTGGTTAAACATGAAACTGATACAAGACCTGTAGGTAATTGCGGATTTACTATTGTTACTTATTCAGCTTTATACTAAGCTAAATTATATCTATGAGATGTCTAGTTATTGAGTATTTAATATATTCTCAATAGTTATCATTCTGTGTATAATTACCATCCCTGCTGAAATCCTGAATATTATTATGACACACATCTTACTGGTTGAAGATGAAGTCAAATTAGCTCGATTTATAGAGTTAGAATTGAGTTATGAAGGCTATCAAGTTAGTGTAGCCTATGATGGACTTACCGCACTGACCGCAGCAAGAGAGTTAAATCTAGATTTAATAATCTTAGACTGGATGCTACCTGGTGTAACGGGGTTAGAAATTTGTCGTCGCTTACGGAGTACGGGTGATAAAGTACCGATAATTTTATTAACCGCTAAAGATGAAGTGAGCGATCGCGTTGCTGGTTTAGATGCTGGTGCTGATGATTACGTAGTCAAACCATTCAGTGTCGAAGAATTATTAGCCAGAGTCCGCGCCCACCTGAGACGAAACCGGGAAACGGATACCGCAGATATCTTAGCATTTGATGACCTGAGTTTAAATCGCCGCACGCGGGAAGTCTATCGAGGAAAGCGATTAGTAGAGTTAACTGCGAAGGAATTTGATTTGCTAGACTATCTACTCGCCCATCCGCGCCAGGTAATTACGCGCGATCGCATTTTAGAAGAAGTCTGGGGTTATGACTTCATGGGTGATTCCAACATAATTGAAGTTTATATTCGCTACTTACGCTTGAAACTGGAAGCCAACAATGAAAAGCGTCTCGTTCAAACTGTGCGTGGTGTCGGCTATGTATTGCGCGAATAAATTAATGAACTCTCAGCGAAAACTCATTAAATTCCCACTCCAATATATTAATATCCACAATTGATATATACAAAGTTAATTCCATACAGCAACAATGACTTATTTAGAAACCGCAGCACAATTTTACAGCGAAGTTGCTCAAACACCAGAAGTAGGACTGTGTTGTGTTCAAAGCACACCCCTGCAATTACCAGGATTGAAAATTCCTTTACCAATGCAGGAAATGAATTATGGTTGTGGTACAACAGTTCACCCCACCGAACTCGCAAATCAACCCACAGTCCTTTATGTTGGTGTTGGTGGTGGTTTAGAAGCATTACAATTTGCTTACTTTTCCCGTCGTCCTGGTGCCGTCATTGCTGTTGAACCAGTAGCAGCCATGCGCGAAGCTGCCACACGTAACTTAGAACTGGCTGCTCAACAAAATCCTTGGTTTGATACCAGTTTTATCGAAATTCGCCCCGGAGATGCTTTTAATTTACCAGTTGATGATGCTGCTGTGAATGTATTAGCACAGAATTGTCTTTTCAACATTTTTGAACCAGCAGATTTAACCCGTGCTTTAAAAGAAGCTTATCGGGTATTAAAACCCGGTGGAAGATTGCAAATGAGTGACCCCATTGCTACCAGTCCCATTCCCACCCATTTACAACAAGATGAACGATTACGTGCCATTTGTTTATCAGGCGCACTCACATATCAAGAGTATACCCAACTAATTATAAATGCTGGTTTTGGGCAAATAGAAATTCGCGCCCGTCGTCCTTATAGATTATTAGATAAGCAAACTTATCAACTAGAAGAAAATCTTTTGTTAGAAAGCCTCGATTCTGTCTCTTTTAAAGTTGATATTTCTGAAGATGGTGCTTGTATATTCACCGGCAAAACCGCAATTTATGCAGGGAAAGAAGCATTTTTTGATGATCAAGCAGGTCATATTTTACAACGTGGCATTCCTGCGGCAGTCTGTGATAAAACAGCCGCTAAACTCGGAGCTTTAAAGCCAGCAGAAATCATGGTAACAGATTCCACTTGGCACTATGATGGCGGAGGTTGCTGTTAGATTTTAGTTTTGAATTAATTCTGGGGGTTTAAGTAAAGAACAACTAACTAGCAACAAGTTTTGTAGCAGGGTACTGCTTAGAAAATCTTTGTTACAAAACTTAATCACGAATTATATTATTAATGATTGTTTTAATCAGTCTGTTTTTGGCTACACTATTTTTAGCTTACTCTAATGGAGCAAATGACAACTTCAAAGGTGTAGCCACATTATTTGGTAGTCAAACTACCAGTTACAAAATAGCAATTTGGTGGGCAACTTTGACGACTTTTGCCGGTGCAGTTGCTTCGACTTTTATGGCAGATCAACTCATTAAAAACTTTTCTGGTAAAGGACTAGTACCCGATGCGATCGCCAATACACCGGAATTTCGTATAGCGGTAGCAGTTGGTGCTGCTTTGACTGTCATCATCGCTACCCTAACTGGATTTCCGATTTCTACCACTCACGGCTTAACAGGAGCGCTGGTTGGTGCTGGATTAATCGCTTACGGTTTCCAAGTTAATGTTTCAGCTTTGGGAAAATCATTTGTTTTACCCCTCTTGTTCAGTCCACTTATTGCTATACCTTTAGGCGCTGTAATTTACAAATTATACGATTACATTAGCCTTAGCTTAAACCTAGAAAACAAGCATAAAATTATTGACATTAGTCATTTTATTAGTGCTGGTATAGTAAGCTTTGCCAGAGGATTGAATGACACTCCCAAGATTGTTTCACTCATTCTGATTATTAAAGCATTTTCCATTCAAGGAGGAATGATAGCTATAGCCATAGCAATGTCTTTAGGCGGTTTATTAAACGCCAAAAAAGTTGCCGAAACAATGAGTAAAAAAATTACTTTGCTTAATCATACCCAGGGTTTATCCGCCAATATTGTCACAGGATTTCTTGTTATTAGCGCTAGTAATTTTGGACTGCCAGTGTCTACAACTCATGTTTCAGTCGGGTCAATTTTTGGAGTGGGATTGATTAATAAAAATGCCAATTTTGGTATTTTCTACCAGATTCTACTATCTTGGGTATTAACTTTACCTACTGCGGCTATTATTAGTGGCATAACCTATAAATTGCTGCAACAATAAATAAGAAAAATTTTGTCATGTTTCGGGATTATTAAGCAATGCAGAATACATCAAACACACAATTCAAATATAAATTAACTTCACCTTTAACAAAAAAGGAAATAAATGTTTTACAGATTAATTTAGGTAAACGCTGTAACCTTAGCTGTAATCATTGCCACGTTGAAGCCAGTCCCAAAAGAACAGAAGAACTAAACCTAGAAATTAGCCTAGAGTTAATTGAATTCATCTTTAAATTTCCAGAAATCAAAATCGTAGATTTAACTGGTGGCGCTCCAGAAATGAATTATGGTTTTAAGCCACTAGTAGAAGCTGCAAGTTTAGCAGGTAAACAAGTAATTGTCCGGTCAAATTTGACAATCTATTATGTTGATGAATTTAGAGATTTACCAGATTTTTTCGCTAAACACCAAGTGAGAATTGTCGCTTCCCTACCTTGTTACATTGCAGATAACGTAGATAAGATGCGTGGTAATGGTGTCTTTAATGACTCTATTCGCGCTTTGCAATGGTTAAATCAACTTGGGTATGGAAAAGACCCGAATTTAATTTTAGATTTAGTGTATAATCCACCCTTACCCACCAGTGAAAAATTTTCGGTAACTCCTGAGCAGACAAACCTGGAACTAGCTTATAAAACCTTCTTACAGGAACATTTTGGTATTGTGTTTAACAACCTCTTCACCATCACTAATTTACCTGTGGGTAGAACAAAGTTATATTTAGAACGAAAACAGCTTTATTCGGGCTATTTGCAGTTTTTAGAAGCGAATTTCAACCCCGATACAGTTGAAAATTTAATGTGTCGTGATCAAATTTCAGTTGATTATTTAGGTAATATCTATGATTGCGACTTCAACCAAATGATGAATTTACCTGCGAAAACTTTCACTGGTACAACCCTAACCATTAGCAAATTGTTAGCATCTGGTAGTTTAGATATGATTAGGGAAGTACAAACTGCTGATTATTGCTATGGTTGTACTGCTGGATGTGGTTCTAGCTGTGGTGGTGCTTTGGTTTAAATGTACAGGTCTGGAGATTGAAAATTTAATTATTAAGTAATGTATCTATGTCATCAAACAACAATCATGTAACAAAAGTTATGAGGATTGAGTTATCAATAGTGAAATAGCTTATAATGACATTTAAGTTAAATCTCCTCACACCACAACAAAGACCGTGGATTGATTGAAATCTCCACGGTTTTTATTTTTTAATCACAGATAAAAATTGGATATATTTATATCTTGTATATAAAGCTTTAACAATTGAAAGTCACATCAACATCAATAAACTCTATCTGCGCGGACAATTGTATTCAAGTTCCTCATTAGCGCTGAAGCGAACAAAGCAATCATTCAACAATTTTCATTCTGAAAAATTTCTGTTACCAAAACTGTTACAACCACCTTATTCCTAAGTGGGTAGTCTTATGATGATATTAGTTAAACTCCTCACACCACACCAAAAGCCGTGAAACAATCTGGTTCACGGTTTTTTTTGTCCATAATTATCTAGAACTAGGCAATTACACAAGACCTTTTCAAGGTCAGTCCTATTATTTATCATCAATGACACATTTAAATCTGCTCATATCAAGATGACTTATTTACCTAAAGATTGCCAATTCAACACTTCTTTCTACCTTCCTTGAATTAAATCTTATTTTATCCACTTTCACCATTTAGCTACATTGCAATCCTTTTAACCTCTGTATCAACTTACTTTCATCTAATTTTAATGACATTCAGATATCAACCATATACTTTAAGCTTTTTAAAGCAGTATTAGCATTGCTATCGCCTTAATGATCATGCTTATAGCGCATCTAGTAGGTATAATTTATTTTAAATAAATATGAGATTTCCCTGAAAATATTCGTAAAATCTCGTGTTATATTCTATGAATTATTAAGTGCAGTTATTAACTACGTATACTTAGATTCAGGCAAAATAATGACTACTATTTCAAAATACAAAATTACAGAAAAAATTGCAGATAGCTTAGAAACAGTTGTTTATAGAGCAATCTGCCTTCATGATCAAAAGTCAATTATCCTTAAAGTTCTTAAATCAGAATACTCTACCCTTGAAAATATTACAGAATTTAAACATGAATATGAAATTACTAAATCCCTAGATTTACCGGGAGTTATTAAAGTTTATGAATTAGATGATTATCAAAATTGTCTGGCTTTAGTTTTGGAAGATATTGGCGGACAAGGACTTAAACAATTTCTGGATAATAACAAACTCAATATAATTGATTTTTTAAAGCTAGGCATTCAAATATCTGAAATTATTACAGTTTTGCATGAGAACCATATTATTCATAAGGATATTAAACCACAAAATATAATTATTAATCCGAAGACAATGCAGCTAAAAATTACAGATTTTAGTATTGCATCACGGTTATCAAAAGAAACCGCAACTACTAGCAACCCCAATATCTTCAAGGGAACATTCGCCTATGTATCTCCAGAGCAAACGGGTCGAATGAACAGATTAATTGACTACCGTACAGACTTTTACTCTTTAGGCGTAACTTTTTATGAAATGCTGACTGGTCAGTTGCCATTTAATGCTACTGATCCCCTAGAAATTATTCACTCTCATATTGCTAAACAGCCAATAGCTCCTACTCAGATTAATCCACAAATTCCAGATGCAGTATCTAGCATCGTCATGAAATTATTATCTAAAACTGCTGAAGAAAGATATCAAAGTGGCTTAGGATTAAAGTCAGATTTAGAAATTTGTTTAGATCAGCTATCAAATAGCAGAAAAATTGAAAACTTCACTCCTGGAAAATTGGATGAATTTTCTCAATTTATCATCCCGCAAAAACTCTATGGACGTGAGATAGAAATAGCATCTCTAATGTCAGCTTTTGAGAGAATAAGCTCTGGAAAAAGTGAAATAATCTTAGTTTCTGGTTATGCAGGAATCGGCAAATCTTGTTTAGTGAATGAAATTAATAAACCTATTCTCCAGCAACGGGGATATTTTATTTCTGGTAAATTTGATCAATTTAAGCGAAATATTCCTTATGCATCTTTAATTGAATCATTCCAAGAGTTGATCCAACAACTATTAACAGAAAGTCATGAAAAACTAGCTATCTGGAAACAGAAATTTTTAGATGTATTTGGAGATGTTGGTCAAATTCTTATTGATGTGATACCTGACATTGAAAAAATTGTTGGACAACAACCCAGTGTCCCAACAATGGGGACAACTGAATCCCAAAATCGGTTTAATCGAGTATTCCAAAACTTCATTCGCTTATTTACTCAAGAAGAACACCCTCTTGTTCTTTTTTTCGATGATTTACAATGGGCCGATTCAGCATCCCTAAAATTAATTCAGATGTTGATGGTTGAGCCTAATAGTCAATTTCTATTGATTATTGGAGCATACAGAGATAATGAGGTTAGCCCTGCTCATCCATTGATTCAGACCTTGAATGAGATTAAAAAATCAGGAATAAACATAAATAATATTACACTCAAGCATCTGAATATTAACGATGTTAGTGAATTAATAGTTGACACCATACATACCACACCAGAAAAATCAAAATCTCTAGTTGAGTTAGTTTTTAATAAAACTCAGGGTAATCCTTTTTTTCTAACTCAGTTACTCCAGACAATGTATCAGGAAAAATTATTAAATTTTGACTTTAATAGAGGAATATGGCAGTGGGAAATCAGCCAAATTCAGGCTATTGGTATTATAGATTACAATGCTGTAGAGTTGATTGCCAGAAATATTAAAAAGCTACCATTACAGACACAGCACGTCTTAAAACTAGCTGCTTGTATTGGAAATCGCTTTAATCTAGATATTCTGGCAATCGTCAACGAAAAATCTCAGTCGGAAACAGCATTGCAATTATGGGCAGCACTTCAAGCTGGTTTGATTTTGCCACTGAGTGACAACTACAAAATCCCGTTATTTTTCGATGAAAATACCTCGGTTTTATCAACAAATAATAAATTAAAAATTTCCTATAGTTTTTTACATGATCGAGTGCAGCAAGCAGCTTATTTACTAATTCCAGAATCACATAAAAAGCAAACTCACTTTAAGTTTGGACAGCTATTATTAACACATTCATCAACCGAAGAAATCAAAGATAATATTTTCGATATTGTCAATCAATTAAATTTTGGTACAGAGTTGATCTCAGATCAAAATCAAAAATATAAGTTAGCTGAATTGAATTTGATGGCTGCTCAAAAAGCAAAAGCAGCATCAGCGTATCAAGATGCTCTCAGGTATTCAAATATAGGACTGGGATTGCTAACAATATTAAGTTGGGAAAGTAACTACAATCTCACTCTGTCACTTCATCTAGAAGCTTTAGAAACAGAATACTTAAATACTAACTTTCAACGAGCAGCCATCCTAGCTGAAACGATCCTGCAACAAGCTACTAATTTACTAGATCAAATAAAAGCTTATCAACTACAAATTCAGTTTTATATGGCTCAAAATCAGATGTTTAAAGCCATCAATACTGGATTAGAAGTGATTGAAAAATTGGAAGTTACTTTGTTAAATGCACCTAACAAACAAACTACCGTACTCAATTTACCTCAGATTGAAGATTTAGAAAAATTTCCTATCCTCACAGATCCATATAAACTTGCTGCTTTACAAACTCTTGTAACTATTGCAGGGCCTGCTTTTATTAGCAACCCAACACTTTTTTCTCAGATAATCTTTACTGTTGTAAATCTCTGTATTGAATATGGTCATTCAGATATGGCTGCTCACGGATATGCTTATTACGGTATGCTACTGTGTGGAGAGTTAGAAAATATTGATGCTGGATATCACTCTGGTCAAATAGGTTGGTGTTTATTAGAGCAATTCCGAGCTAGTGAAATAAAAAGTAAAGTATATGCGCCATTTTATGGTTTTATTCTCCATTGGAAAAAACATATCAGAGAAACTCTTGATCCATTAAAAGAAGGCATTCAGAGTGCATTAGAAATTGGAGATTTAGAATATGTTGGCTACTGCTCTGTTCATTATTGTGGACATATATTTTTTAGTGGAGAGCAACTCGAATTAGTATCTCAACAGCAACTATCGTATATTGATTTGCTGCAAAAATTTAAACTTGATTTTCCGATAAACTACATTAAAATCTGGCATCAGTTGACATTAAATCTGCAAGGTTTAGCGCAAGAAAAATGTTGCTTGATTGGTGATAGCTTTGATGAAGTAACAATGCTGCCATATCTGCAAGCCACTAAAAATGTGACTTCTCTAGTTCCGGCTTATGTTGCCAAAATGATTCTCCTTTACTTATTTAGAGATTATGCTCAAGCAGTAGAAAATGCTCAATTAGCTTCAGAATATATTGGTGGTGTGATGGGGATGATGACGGTTGGTATCCATAATTTTTATCATTCTCTAGCCCTAATTGGCTTATATCCCCATGCTGAAACTAGCTTGCAAACAGAATATATGAATGTTATTAATGCTAATCAGCAAAAAATGCAGTTATGGGCTGGTCATGCTCCTGTTAATTATCAGCATAAATATGATCTCGTTGAGGCAGAAAAGGCACGATTACTGGGGCAAACTTTTGTAGCTATGGATTTTTACGAACGAGCTATTCAAGGAGCAAATGAACAAGGATATATTCAAGAAGAAGCACTAGCTAATGAATTAGCAGCAGATTTTTACTTTTCTCGTGGTAGAGATAAACAGGCTATTGTTTATCTGAAAGAATCCTATCACACCTACCTGCGTTGGGGGGCTAGAGCGAAAGTCAGTGATTTAGAAGCAAAATATCCTGATTATTTTTTCTCTAGATTAAATCAAGATGTAACAAATTTGCATACTAATCTGCCAACTACCTCGAATAAACTAGATACTTTAGCATCACTTGATTTGAGTACAATTTTCAAAGCATCGCAAGCTATTTCTAGTGAAATTATGCTTGATAGTCTGCTAGAAAAGCTAATGAAAATAGTGATGGAAAATGCTGGTGCAGAAACTAGTTGTCTCATTTTAGAAAAAAATGGACAAATGATTGTAGAAGCTGCTGTGAGAATGTATAAAAATGAGATAATTTTAGAGACACCTACGCTTTTAGAATATAGTTTGTATCTGCCAGTATCTGTACTCAACTATGTCATAAGAACTAAAAAGAATGTAGTTCTTAGTGATGCTAAAAATGAAGGAATATTCACTAGAGATCCTTATATCGTCAAAAATAATACCAAGTCTCTTTTGTGTATTCCCATAATTTACCAAGGTCAAATTATTGGTGTTTTATATCTGCAAAATAATTTAATAACTAATGCTTTTACTACCGAACGTTTAGAAGTTTTGAAAATTCTTTCCTCTCAAGCAGCTATTTCCATTGAAAATGCCAAGCTGTATGCTAATTTATCTAACCTAACTGATAATCTGCAACAGGCTAACAATGAATTAGCAAATTACAGCAAAACTTTGGAGTTAAAGGTTGAAGAAAGAACACAGGAACTACATGAAAATAATTTGCGTCTGCAAGACCAAACGAAGCAGCTAGAATTTACTTTAGAGAAACTACAGACTACACAGTTGCAGATGGTTCAGAAGGAAAAAATGTCTAGTCTAGGTCAGTTGGTTGCTGGTATAGCTCATGAAATTAATAACCCAATTAATTTTATACATGGTAATATTATTCATGTTAATGAATATATTGATAATCTGCTGCATTTAATTAATGTTTATGAACAGAAATCACCTGATATGACACCTCAAATACTTGCAGAGCAAGAGGATATAGACTTAGAATTTTTACTGGAAGACCTACCTAAATTATTATCATCAATGCAGGTTGGATCTGAGCGTATCCGTCAGATAGTTCTAGGCTTACGGAATTTCTCCCGTTTAGATGAAGCAGAAATGAAACCAGTTGATATTCATGAAGGTATTGATAGCACCTTGATGATATTGCAGCATCGACTCAAATCTAAATCAGAATATCCTAGAATTCAAATTATAAAAAATTATGCAAATTTACCATTAATAGATTGTTATCCAGGTCAACTTAATCAAGTATTTATGAATTTGCTGGCTAATGCTATTGATTCTTTAGAAGAGAATAAATTTCATAGTTCATTAAAAGAAGATAAGTCTAATCCAGCGCAGATCAGAATTACTACTGAGATATGCGAGCAAAATCTAATTATCCGCATTGCTGATAATGGTTTCGGTATGAGTGAAGATTTATTATCTCAAATATTCAATCCTTTCTTTACTACTAAACCTGTTGGTAAAGGTACGGGTTTAGGATTATCTATTAGCTATAAAATTATTGTGGAAAAACATGGAGGTGAAATAAAATGCATCTCAACACCAGGACAAGGATCTGAATTTGTTATTAAGCTGCCAATATCTAAGAGAAATTCTAAATAAGTTAGGACTAAAGCTATGTCAGACATACAAATTGGTTAATATTAACAGATTTTTGACATCTGATGTACCCTACTCATCTGCTAGTCTAGCTGCCTAAGTCCTGTCAGTAAAGTAAACAATTTCAAATGGGTTAATAGTCATGGTTAATAATTTTTCAGATGCAGATATTTCTGATATCTCAGTTTCGGAAGTATTTATGGCTATAGTCTCAGGAACAGCACTAGATGAGCCTTATGAATCTTCAAGAATTGGAAAAATTTCACGGTTAACTACGACACAAAGAGATTTATATCTGGATCATATACTTCATCCAGATAGCACGGTTTTTAGTTTAGGGTTATCGGTAAAGTTACCACAAGATTTAGATGAATTAATCTGGAAACAGGCAATTGAAAGAGTATGTCAAAAAGATGACGCTATTAAAACTAGATTTGTTTTTTATAAAGGCGAACCTTTTCAGTTTGTAGATCAAAATACCCAGATTGATTTTGAATTCATAGAGTTAGATAATAGTTGTTTCTCTACTTTAAATGAATTTATTCAAGAGAAGATTAAAAAAAAGATAGAATTACATAAGGGAAATTTATTTAAAAATATTTTAATCAAAGATTATGAGGGTAACTATACTGCTATTTTAGGTGCGCCTCACATCCTCTTTGATGCTTATTCTGGTAAAGTCTTTTTTGAAAGAGTGGGAAAACTTTACCTAGAGTTAAAAACTGGTAAATCTAATCAAGAGTTTGATGCTAATTCTTTTCATGATTTTGTTGAGGAAAATATTAGCCAATTTGATACTCCAGAAATTCAAGATTACTGGCGGGAAGCTTTAAGTAAAGTTATTCCTATTACGCTACATATAGGAATCAAAAAGGAAAATCAAGCTAAATCAAAAAAAATACAAGTTACTGGGAATGAACTAGCAGAGATTAAAAAATATTGTCAGTTAAATAAATGCAGTGTTCCGGCATTTTTTAGGGCTGTTTATGGAATTTATTTGAATCAATATTTGCAAGCTCCAGCAGATTTTGTATTTTATGACATTATTGGCAAAAGGGATGATAAATTACTTGATGTTTTAGGTTGTATTTACCAAGTAGTTCCTATTGTTGTACCTCAAAACATTATTGATAAAGAGTTAAGTGTACTTAATTATGTATCGTACATAAGTGGTTATCGCCGCAATCTAGAAAATAAGCAAAATATTTCGGTGCTTTTACAAAAAAAGTCTTTAAAGAATGAACAATTAAAATTTTTCTATAATTTCTATAATTTCAGTGTTATTAATCCTACTCTGGCTGATAAAAATACAAAATTAACCGTTCATAATTCTTTTGCCGAGAATGAAGTCCATCTTGTAATTAACGATTTCAATGATACTTTAGATATTGAAATATTTTATAATGATAAAAATTTTGAATATATAAATTTTTTAGAAAGACTTCTATCTATATCTAATCAAATTATTCAAGGATGCGAGTATTTTTCGCAACTGAATATATTAATAGAGTCTGAGCAAAAAGAAATAGAAAGCTGGAATGATACTAATACAAATTATGATATAAATAAGTGCATTCATCAACTATTTGCAGAACAAGTAGAGTTAACGCCAGATGAGGTAGCAGTAGTCTTTAAAGAGGCAAAGAAACAGGAACAATCTTCACTTACTTACCGAGAGTTAAATCAGCGAGCTAATCAGTTAGCACATTATCTGCAATATCTGGGTGTGAAATCAGATGTGCTGGTGGGGATTTGTGTGGAGAGAACCTTGGATATGGTCATTGGCGTTTTGGCAATTCTCAAAGCTGGTGGCGCTTATGTACCAATAGACCCAGCCTATCCCCAGGAACGTTTAGCCTACATGATTGAGGATACTCAAGTCTCCATATTACTCACTCAACAACACCTCCTAGAAAGACTTCCCGAACACAAATTACGCACAATCTGCCTAGACACAGACTGGGAAAAAATAGATCAATACAGTCAGGAAAATCCCCCTAGCGAAGTCACAGCAGAAAATTTAGCTTATGTGATCTACACCTCTGGTTCTACAGGTAAACCGAAAGGTATTTGTTTAGCTCACCGTCCGTTAGTTAATCTCCTGCAATGGCATCTCAACTCACTGTTAACAGGAGTACACACTCTACAATTTGCCTCCTTGAGCTTTGATGCCAGTTTTCATGAGATGTTTGCAACTTGGTTTTCAGGGGGAACTCTGTTTCTCATCTCCGAAAACTTGCGTTTAGATACTACAGCTTTAGCTGGATTTATTCAGAAGCAAGAGATAGAAAAAGCTATCCTCCCCGTTGTCGTGCTACAGCAAATAGCAGAAATAGCCGTAACTCAGGGGGAATTATTTACCAGCTTGAGAGAAGTTATTACCACCGGGGAACAACTGCAAATTACTTCTGCGATCGCTAAATTCTTCAAATCTCTGCCACAATGTTCATTTCACAATCACTATGGACCATCAGAAACCCATGTGGTGACGGCTTTGACATTAGGACAAGATCCCGATTCTTGGCCGACTTATCCCTCCATTGGTCGTCCCATAGCTAATACCCAAATTTACATTCTCGATGCAGATTTAAAACCAGTGCCTATTGGTGTGCCGGGAGAACTATACATTGGTGGCGATAGTTTAGCTAGAGGTTATCTGAATCGCCCTGATCTTACCAACGAGCGATTTATTCCTAATCCCTATTCAACATCAGAACGTATTTATAAAACTGGTGACTTGGCTTGCTATTTACCCGATGGCAACATTGAATACCTGGGTCGGATAGACCAACAGGTGAAAATTCGTGGTTTTCGTATTGAGTTAGGGGAAGTCGAGGCTACTTTATTGCAGCATCCTGATGTGCGTGAAGCGGCATTGATAGCGCGTGAAGATGTGCCTGGGAATAAATATTTAGTGGCTTATGTTGTTTCTAATTTGAGTGCAGAACCACAAAGCAGAATAAGCGCAAACTTGCGGACATATCTCAAAAAGATACTCCCAGAGTATATGATTCCCTCTTATTTTGTGGTACTAGAAGCATTACCACTGACACCAAATGGAAAAATAGATCGTCGGGGATTACCCGCACCTGATTTAAGTAATAGGAATCTAGAAGCAGATTTTGTCTCACCTCGTACCGCTGTTGAAGAAGCGATCGCAAAAATCTGGGTTGAAGTTCTGAAATTAGAACAGATTAGTGTCCATGATAACTTTTTTGAAATTGGCGGACACTCACTATTAGCGACTCAGGTAATTTCTCGCGTCCGGGATACTTATCAGTTAGATTTACCATTACGGCGGTTATTCGATGCCCCTACAGTGGCAAGTTTAGCTGAGAGTATTGAGACAGAACTGGAAACAAATCAAGAATCGTCAGATCAAACCATCACACCGAGATTACATGACCAAGACTTGTCTCTTTCCTTTGCCCAGCAGCGGTTATGGTTTCTCGAACAGATGCTGCCGGATAATCCTTTTTATAACTTTCCCCAAACTTTTCGCTTGTTTGGTCAATTAAATCTGACAGCTTTAGAGCGAAGTATTAACGAAATTATTCGCCGACACGAAGTTTTACGCACTACTTTTACTTCCGTAAATGGGCAGCCTAGACAAATTATTGCTGATTCTCTAACTGTTCCTCTACATTTAATCAATCTGGAATCCCTATCTCCAGCAGAGAGAGACAAGGAAATCCAACGGTTAAGATTTGCAGAATTCCAACAACCTTTTAATCTTAATTACGGACATTTATTGCGAACTACCTTATTGCAGTTGGGTGAAGAAGAATATGAACTGCTTTTAAGTATTCATCATATTGTGTTTGATGGTTGGTCTGTTGGTGTGTTTTTTCAAGAACTAACAGATATTTATCAGGCATTCATAAAGGGTCGATCTTCTCCCCTATCTGAACTATCCATACAGTATGCAGACTTTGCTGTTTGGCAACGACAATGGTTACAAGGAAAAGTATTATCAGAACAAATTTCCTACTGGAAGAAACAGTTAGCAGATTTGCCGATTTTACAGTTACCAACTGACAGAACTCGACCAATAATGCAAACCTATCGGGGTTCTCGCCAACCTTTTGCATTGTCCAAATCGCTGAGTGAGGAATTATCTCAATTCAGCCAGCAGTCAGGAGTCACTTTATTTATGACTCTGTTAGCAGCCTTCCAAACGCTGCTTTCTCGCTATACAAATAGTGAAGATATTGTAGTCGGTTCATTAATTGCTAACCGTCACCGCCAAGAGATTGAGAGTTTAATTGGCTTTTTTGTTAACACTTTAGTATTACGCGCCAATCTTGCTGATGCTCCTAGTTTCCGTCAGTTACTACAGCAAGTTAGAGAAGTAACTTTAGAAGCTTATGCCCATCAAGACTTACCTTTTGAGAAGTTGGTGGAAGAACTAGAACCTGAACGGGATTTAAGTCGTCATCCTTTGTTTCAAATCTGCTTTGCTTTGCAAAATGTGCCTATGGAAGCTCTAGAATTAGAAGGGCTGATTATTAACCATAGTTTGGTACATAATGGTACTGCTAAATTTGATCTCTTTTTAGAATTATTTGAAACACCAGAGGGAATTAACGGCTGGTTTGAATACAGTACCGACCTATTTGATGCGACTACTATTGCTCGTATAGGGGAAAATTATCAAACTTTACTAACAAGTATTGTTGCTAATCCCGATGCAAAAATATCAGATTTACCGCTATTAACAGATGTTGAACGTCAAAAGTTATTAGTAGAATGGAATCAAACTCAAGCAGATTATCCTGAGCAAAGTTGCATTCATCAACTATTTGCAGCGCAAGTAGAAAAAACACCTGATTCTGTAGCAGTAATATTTGATCAACAGCAATTAACTTATTGTGAATTGAATGCGAAAGCGAATCAATTAGCCCGTTATTTACAAAGTATAGGTGTAGGGGCAGAAGTATTAGTAGGGATTTGTGTAGAGCGATCGCTAGAAATGATTATAGCTCTATTAGCAACTCTCAAAGTAGGTGGAGCTTATGTACCTCTAGATCCAGCCTATCCTCAACAACGTTTATCTTTGGTACTGTCAGACTCTCAACTGTCTGTGCTATTAACTCAAGAAAAATTATTAGCACAACTGCCAGAACATCAAGCGCAAATTATCTGTTTGGATAGAGATTGGCAGGATATTGAGACACAAAGCCAAGATAATTTTGATGTTAATATTCATCCCGATAACTTAGCCTATGTCATCTACACCTCTGGTTCTACAGGTAAACCAAAAGGTGTACAAATTATGCACCGTTCTGTGGTTAATTTCCTCCACTTTATGGGTCAGCATTTACAACTGACAGAGGAAGATAGACTGCTTTCCGTTACTACTTTATCTTTTGATATTGCTGTTTTAGAAATTTTCCTTCCCCTGACTCTTGGTGCAAGTTTAGTATTAGTTAGTCGGGAAGAAACTTTTGATGGTCAAGAATTAATAGCTAAATTAACTAATTACGATATCACCATCATGCAAGCTACTCCAGCCACTTGGCAACTGCTGTTAGATGCAGGTTGGCAGGGTAGTAAGAACCTGAAAATATTGTGTGGTGGAGAAGCTTTACCGAGACAATTGGCTAGTCAGTTGCAACAGCGATGTTCTACTTTATGGAACGTCTATGGACCAACTGAGACTACTATCTGGTCAGCAACTTATGAAGTGGAATCTGACGGTGCTGTACTAATTGGTCGTCCAATAGCCAATACTCAGTTTTATGTCCTAGATTCTCAATTACAACCTGTTCCTGTGGGTGTCCCTGGAGAACTATATATAGGTGGTGCTGGTTTAGCAAGAGGCTATATTAATCGTCCTGATCTTACAGCCGAGCGGTTTATTATCAATCCTT
Organism: Anabaena sp. WFMT; assembly: GCF_051781005.1. Taxonomy (NCBI): domain Bacteria; kingdom Bacillati; phylum Cyanobacteriota; class Cyanophyceae; order Nostocales; family Nostocaceae; genus Anabaena; species Anabaena sp. WFMT. The sequence continues at coordinate 29,767 of NZ_JBPWOA010000006.1, forward strand.
TTAACAGTTCAAAGTGCGATGACCTCCGGTCGGTCGGAGACCATCGCATTTATAAGACTGGGGATCTAGTTCGCTATCTTCCAGATGGCAATATTGAATATCTCAGTCGCATTGATTATCAAGTAAAAATTCGCGGTTTCCGAATTGAGTTAGGAGAGATTGAAGCCGTACTCACACAACATCCGGCTGTGAAGACATCTGTTGTTATAGACAGGGAAGATGTACCTGGACAAAAACGTTTAGTAGCTTATGTTGTGCAGAATCAACAAGATGAGAATAGCGAAGAGTTATTAACTGATTGGCAAACAGAACACCTTTCTCAGTGGCAAACACTCTACAATCAAACCTACCTCCAAACTACTGCTGAACAAAACCCCAACTTCAATACTATTGGCTGGAATAGTAGTTATACAGGGTTGCCTATCCCCAAAGATGAGATGCGAGAATGGGTAGATCATACTGTTGAGCGAATTTTGTCTTTACAACCTACTGAAGTCTTAGAAATAGGTTGCGGTACAGGTTTGTTATTATCTAAAATTATTTCCCGTTGCCGTAAATATTGGGGTACTGATTTTGCACCGGAAGCATTGCAACAAATTAAGCAGTTACAAATGTCTGGTTATGACTGGCCACAACTAAATCTGCTCCAAAGACGGGCTGATAATTTTGAGAATATTGAGACAGATACCTTTGATACGGTAATTATCAATTCGGTAGTTCAATATTTCCCTAGCATTGATTATTTATTGCAAGTTTTAGCTGGAACTATAAATGCTGTTAAGCCAGGTGGTTTTATCTTTGTTGGGGATGTGCGTAGTCTGCCTTTATTAGAGGCTTATCATACTTCTGTCGCATTGTACCAAGCACCAGATTCTCTTTCTACAGTTCAATTACAAGAGCGAATTCACCAACGCTTAAACCAAGAGGAAGAATTAGTAATTCATCCAGCTTTCTTTACAGCATTACAACAGCATTTCCCCAAGATTAGCGATGTCAAAATTCAGATTAAGCATGGTCATTATCACAATGAACTCACGCGTTTCCGTTATGATGTGACTCTCTGTGTGGGAACTGGTACAGAAGCAAAGATTGATTTTCCTTGGTTGGATTGGCAAAAACAAGAGTTAACGCTGTCATCTGTTCGTCACTTGCTTTCTGCAACTCAACCAGAAATTTTGGGAATTAGAAATGTACCCAATGCCAGGGTAATTAAGGAAGTTCAGACTATAGAGTTATTGAATAGTCTAGATGTGCCGAAAACAGTAGGGGAATTGAAATCCCGTCTAGAGCAACTTCCCCAGACTGGCATTGATCCTGAACAACTGTGGAATTGGAGTCGGGATTTACCTTATACCCTGGATATAATTTGGTCGGATTCTAGCGTGTCTGACTGTTATGAGGTAGTTTTCAGACATCAGCAGACTACAATGAGTGCGATCGCTCACTCTCAAAATCCAGTTAGCATTAAACCTTGGAGTCACTATGCTAATCAACCTTTACAAGGCAAGTTTACCCGCAAATTAGCATCGGAACTCCGGCATTTTCTCGAACAAAAGCTACCAGAATATATGATACCTACAGCTTTTGTGAGCCTAGAGAAGTTGCCACTAACACCCAATGGTAAATTAGATCGGCGCGCATTACCTGCTCCAGATCAAAATAGATCCTCTTTAGAAGTAGCATTAATTACACCACGCACTTCTACTGAAGAACAAATGGTCAGTCTCTGGGCTAGGTTACTTTCTCTTGATACTATGGGTATTCGAGATAATTTCTTTGAACTGGGCGGTAATTCTCTCCTGGCTGCACAGTTGATGATATACGTGCGTGATACTTTCCAAGTAGAACTACCAATTAGATGTATTTTTGAACAGCAAACTATTGAAGAATTAAGCCAAGTAATCGACAAATTACAGCAAACAAATAGCCCTATTCTTCACACTACCGTTGATTTCCAAGCTGAAGCCCAACTTGAACCCAGTATCTATCCCCAAGGAGAGTTTACTAAAGATATTAGCCAACCCCAACATATTTTCTTAACGGGAGCAACCGGCTTTCTAGGTGCATTTTTAATCCATGAACTGTTCCAACAAACTCAGGCAAAAATATATTGTCATGTCCGAGCTAAGGATGAAAATGAAGGTTTCCAAAGAATAAAAGAAACCTTAGAAAAATATCAAATTTGGGATGAAAATCAAAGCGCAAGAATTATCCCCGTTATTGGAGAATTATCTCAACCACGTTTAGGTATTTCTGTAGAAAAATTTGAAGAATTAGCAAAGCAGATTGATGTGATTTATCATAGTGGAGCGCAAGTCAATTTTGCTAAACCCTATTCCTTTATTAAATCAGCTAATGTTCTGGGTACTCAAGAGATTTTGAAATTGGCTTGTCTTTATGAACTCAAGCCTATACACTATATTTCCACAGCCGCAGTTTTTAGTACAATTGCTTGTTTAACTGGGACAAAAACCCTGTATGAAGACGATGATATTGATAAGAGTGAACCTTATCTTTATGATGATATTGGCTATACACAAAGTAAATGGGTAGCTGAGAAACTTATCTGGATTGCTAAATCTAGAGGTATACCTATAACAGTCATTAGATCGGGATTTTTAATGGGTCAAGAGCAGACCGGAGTCACTAATACAAATGACTACATCTCTAGACTAATTAAAGGTTGTATTCAAATTGGCAGTTTCCCGGATTTAGTTAATCAAAAACAAGATTTGATTACTATAGATTATGCCAGCAAAGCTATTATACATTTATCCAGAAAACAAGCATCTCTAGGCAAGGCATTCCATATAGTACCTTTACCATCACAAAATATTGATTTAATTGAATTATTTGAGTTGGTATCAGCGTATGGGTATCAACTGAAAAAATTACCATTTTCTCAATGGACACAAGAGTTAATTAATCAAGCTCGCTACTCCCAAGAAAATGCTTTGTTTCCACTTTTACCTCTATTAACTGAAAAGGTATATGAAGGCTTAACTGCATGGGAGCTATATCAAAATACACCTGATTTTGATTGTCGTAATACAATTGATGCAATTTCTGATAGTTCCATCACTTCTCTACCAATAAATGCTGAGTTAATCAATACATATCTCACACATTTTATACGAAGTAGCTTTCTTCATTCTCCTTTTATGTCATGAGTAAGTAAGTTTGCCTAAGTATTATTTTCCGGGAGTAGCTAGAAGTGTAAATAGCAATACCACTAGTATGTTTTTTTTAGAGCATAACAGTACAATTATTTATACTGATCACATCTATGTAAAAATATCAAACCCTTTCTCCCTCTACTTCTTAAATATCTATGGTCTTAATTATCTTAATTATTAGTGTTTGAGCGAGAGCAATATTCTTTTAAAACCCGTAATTATACGATTAAATAAGATAGTAAAAATATAAGTACTTATAACAATGACTTTAAAACTTTAGAAGAGTTAACTTTTAATAAAGCAGTTATACAAAACTTGATTATGCATCTCACAAAAGAGCAGTTTGCAACTTATCAGGATCAAGGCTTCGTTTTATTGCCAGAATATTTTCCCCGTCAAGAAGTGGAAATTATGAAAGCAGAAATACCTGCTTTAGCTATGAAAAATTCACCCACAAAAGTTTTAGAGGGAAATGGAAGCACTGTTCGCTCCCTGCATGGTTCGCATACAACAAATGAAGTTTTTAATCACCTATCACGACATCCATTTATCGTTAAACCTGCTATGCAAATAGTTGGCAGCAAAGTATATATATATCAATTCAAAATTAATATTAAAGCACCATTTGATGGTGATATTTGGAAATGGCACCAAGATTACATTTTTTGGCATAAAGAAGATGGAATGCCAAAGCCGCAAGTAACTAATGCCATGCTGTTATTAGATGATATGAATGAATTTAACGGACCACTATTTGTGATTCCTGGTTCACATAAAGAAGGATTAATTGACCTTACGGCTAAAAATCCGAAAGCAACACAGGAGAATGCTAATAATTCTAGTGATACTCCTGCATGGTTATCAAGTTTTAGTGCTAATCTGAAATATACTCTGAGCCAAGAATTAATTTCTGATTTAGTCTCGAAATATGGGATTTATTCTATCAAAGCTCCAGCAGGTTCTGTGCTATTTTTTAATAGTAATATCGTTCATGCTTCAGCCAATAATATCTCACCATTTGGGCGTAATACTGTAATTATTACTTATAACAGTATTGAAAACATTCCTTTACCAGTTGTTAATTCCCGACCAGATTTTCTGGTTGGTAAAGATTATCGACCAGTTGAGCCGTTGACAGAGAAATACATGGCAAATACATCTAAATTTTGACAACTTAGTACAGAATCTACTCAACCTGTTTTTAGCAAATAAGATGCACTCACCTGAGTTTTTCCTGATTAATTTAAACCCTAACCACCCAATTGAGCTAAAGTTGCAAAAGAGGTGCATTTTTATTTAGGAGAAAAGCCGTGAAAGCAATCTTAATGACAGCAGCAGGAAACCCCGAAGTTCTACAAATCCAAGAAATTCCCAAACCCACACCGGGAAATAGAGAACTTTTAGTCCGCTTAATAGCAGCAGGTGTTAACCCCTTAGATACGAAACTGCGAAAACGAGGCACATTTTACCCTGAACAAATGCCTGCTATCCTGGGATGTGATGGTGCGGGTATTGTCGAAGCTGTCGGTACTGAAGTCCGGAAATTTGTCCCTGGAGATGAGGTCTATTTTTGCTATGGTGGTTTAGGCACAAAGCAGGGTAATTATGCAGAATATACTATTGTTGATGAGCGATTTGTAGCTAATAAACCCAAATCTGTTTCCTTCGCAGTAGCAGCAGCAGCACCTCTAGTATTAATCACCGCTTGGGAAGCTTTATATGAACGAGGAAGACTACAACCAGGAGACAAAGTTTTAATTCATGGGGGTGCTGGTGGTGTTGGTCATGTAGCAATTCAACTAGCTAAACTTAAAGGTGCAGATGTCGTCACTACCGTTAGTTCTCAAGAAAAGGCGAATTTAGTTACCCAATTTGGTGCTGATAAAGTAATTTTTTACAAACAAACCGACTTTGTTCAAGCTACTTTAGATTGGACAAATGGCGAAGGTGTAGACTTAGCTTTTGATACCATTGGCGGTGAAATTTTTGATCAAACCTTTCCCGCAGTGCGAATCTATGGTGATATCGTCACCATTCTCGAACCTAACCCCAACACAGATTGGAAAGTTGCCAGAAACAGAAATCTTCGCATTAGTTTAGAACTAATGTTAACACCAATGATATTAGGAAATGTCGAAAGTATGCAACATCATGGTGAAATTCTTCAACAATGCGCTAATTGGATAGATGAAAATAAGTTAAAAATTCAAGTTACCCATCAATTCCCATTAGAAGAAGCAGCAAAAGCTCATCAATTGCTAGAAAATGGCGCTATAACGGGTAAAATTGTTTTACTAATTAGCGATAACTAGAAAACTTGCATAATTCGTTTTTTAAACGCAGCAACTCGCAAATATTAAACGCAGTAATTCAGAAATTTTCTCTGTGTTACTCTGCGCTTACCTTAGCGTTACTCTGCGTTTTACTCCTTTTTCCTCTCCCAGCTTTTGCAGCACAACCAGAACGCACCCCTTTAACTCTGGAACTATTACAAGAACGACTAAAGACACCCACACTCCGAGAAGGTAATTTAACAGTAGATTTACGGGAAATGGTAATTGATTTACGACCAGAAAACTCCAGTTTCCGGGATAGTTTTTATAAGTTTGTGCGAAAAGAACTACAAAAGACTGGGACAAAACCTGTGGGTTTAGATTTAAGTTATTCTTTAGTTCAAGGAGATTTTATAGGTAGTGACTTGGGTTTAAGAACACCTCTTTATGCACAAGCCATAGCACCAATTTTTACAGCGATAGAACAAGAACAATTAGAACGTCTCCGTTTGGTATGTTTGCAATCATTATCAATAGCTTTCCCTAATTCTAAAGACTGTAAATCACTTTTAGGAACTCTATCAACTACTTCCAGCGAAATTGCTGTTTTTCGTGGTGCTTTGACTTTGGTGGAAACTCGCTTTAATGGTGAAGTACAATTTCCTCATACATTTTTTCTTCAGTCTATAGATGCTGAAAATGCAACTTTTTTCAAAGCTACTAACTGGAATGAAACTAGATTTGGTCGTCCTGTAAGTTTTGATGCTGCTTCTTTTATCCAAGCAAGCAATTTTCAAGGTAGTATTTTTTTTGATAAAGCTAATTTCCGGAAAGCTAAATTTCAAGAATCTGTGGATTTTCAAGGTGATTTCTTTGTTAAAAATGCTAATTTTAATCAAGCAAAGTTTAAACAATTAGTTAAATTTAATAATAGTTTGTGGCAAGAAGATGCTGATTTTTCTGGTGTTAGCTTCGTAAATTCAGCACAATTTAATAAAGCTAATTTTAATCAGTTTGTTTTTTTTAAAGAGGCAACTTTTGAAAAAGATATCATTTTCAGAGAAACCCAATTTAACCAATCTGTAAATTTTCATGGTGCAAGCATTCTTAATCAAGCTGATTTTAGCGATGTGAGATTTGGTAATGCAGCATTTTTAAATATACCTGGTTTGAATTTCAATTCTAATCAAGCAAAAATTTTAGGAAATCCTGGTGAAATTGGTAATAAATTTTCTGTGCCGACATTACAAGGTAATCAAAACATTTTACGAAATTTGGGACAAAATTTCCGTCAACAGCAACAAGTTGCTGATGCTAATCAGTTAGAATACCTAAAACAACGACTAAAATTAATAGAATTAAGTCATAATTTAGTAGCTATAAATATTAATAATGCTTCTATCTCCAGTTTAATTAATTTGGGTTTTTCTCCCACTCAAGGACAAGCAATTAGAGAACGACGTGAGATCAAAGCGTTTCGCAATAGTAGTGAGTTATTAACTTTAGCAGATATTGATTTAGACACCTATGATAAATTAAGCGATCGCTTGCTTGCAAGTGAACCACTCTCTCTGAGTATGTGGCTAATTCAAGCTTTTAACTGGTTGTTATTGAGTGTACTGTTGTTGCTGAGTGGCTATGGGACTAACTTCTGGTTAGTATTTGGTGTGGGAGGATTAGCGATCGCATATTTTGGGTTACTATTTTGGTTAATAGACCGTTACCGTCGGCTGCGTCCTGTACCCATTATTCCTTCATATTACGAAACTATTTCCATACTGACTAGTTTTAGCTGTTTAACTTCCTTAAGCTTATTAGCAGTCTTTCGTAATACTGAACAACCTTGGCTGACATTAGGATGTCTTTTTATGATTATTGTTCCTGTTCCATTAACTTTAATATGGCGACTTTATCAACAGGGGCGTTATCATGATTTAATGAATTTTTCCTATTTTACAGAAGACGGAACTTTACGACAATTAAGATTATTAATTGGACGTTTACCAGTAATACCAAGAAATCCGACATTTCGAGAAAGATATATGCCTTTATTATGGAATCGGCGTTGGAATTGGCTCAACTACTATGACTTTAGTCTGAATAATCTAGTGCGATTAGGATTTAACGATATTCGCCTCAGAGATGAACACCTTCCTGGTATTATTGCCTCACTTGCTTGGTATCAATGGAGTTTAGGTTTACTTTACATTACCTTAGTTTTGTGGACTCTCTCCCGCACAATTCCGGGATTAAATTTGCTAATTTATTTAAAATAATTTCTCAAATAATTTCTGCAACAAGACGCAAAGACATAAAAACCTTTACGCCTTTGCGTGAGGCTTATTGTCGCATTGACAGCTAAACCTTTGCTTCCAAAGATTTAAGCAATTCAGTATTGACACCCGATTCACGAGGTAGAGAAATTTTACCAGTACGGGCTATTTCTCTCAGACCAAATTTTTGCAACACTTGGACGATCGCTACCATTTTACCAGGATCTCCCACAACTTCCAAAGTCAGAGAATCTTCTGCCACATCCACAACCCTAGCTCGGAAAATCTGAGATATTTCAATTACTTCTGCGCGACTGCTGCTAGTAGCATTCACTTTCAAAAGCATCAATTCTCTCTCTACACAAGGAGTTTCGGTAATATCCTGTACTTTGAGGACATTAACCAACTTGTATAATTGTTTGGTAAGTTGCTCGATGACGCGATCGTCTCCAGGTACAACCATTGTAATTCGGGAAACACCTCCCTGTTCAGCAGGGCCAACAGCAAGGCTTTCAATATTAAAGCCACGACGAGCAAATAAACTGGAAATACGGGAGAGAACCCCCGCTTCATCTTCTACAAGAACGGAAAGAGTATGTTTCATTTCGCCAACACAGGCTAGGGGAGATGAGATTAACGCAGACCTGAACTCATGGCTGCGCTAGACTTACTACCACACTGAATTTTCGGTCTAATCCCTGATTGTAACGTATTTTTTGCATCCTGAGATAAAAGTTAGGCAAAAATCATACTCTTAACTCAAAATTGTCTTGAGTACATATCCTATCAACGGTAGATGCAATTTTTTTATTCAAATTCTATACTCGGCTAATATAAAACCCTCAACAAAATAGGAGAAAAGCGTTTATGAGTTGGTTAAAAAGACTTTTTGGCATGGAAAAGCCGGAAAATGCACAAGTAAATCCCACTCCGCAACCAGTACCACAAGCTGCGGCTACTGCAACTCAAACCATCCCTCCAGAACGTCTGGGATTAAGCGGAGAATACGACGAAAGCGGTTTAGCCAAACGGGTAGCATTGGCTTTTGATCAAGATCCCCAACTTGATGACGTTGATACCCTTTGGGTGGCTCAGACGGGAAGTAAAGTGGTACTAAAAGGCAAAGTTCCCAGTCAGGATATTCTTAATAAGATGATGGCTGTGGCTAATTCTGTAAATGGCTCTACATCTGTAGATACTACTCAAGTAGAAGTCGGCTAGTTCAAAAAGCTAAAAAAGATGGGTGAAAGCAGGGGTTTTTGCCAACACTCAAAACTCAGCACTCAACCCAGTTTCGCTCAATCCAATCCAAAATTAATTGGTTCACTTGTTCTGGAGATTCATCTTGGGGACAGTGACCCACATTTTCTAGATGTAACAGTTCTAATTTCTCATTATAGCGAGCGAATTCACTAGCCAATATAGGGGGAACAAATAGATCTTTTTTTCCCCAAATCAATAACATCGGAATTGTCAAGTTTGGTAATATTTTCTTGACACTAGTACTGAAATTCACACCAATTGAAGCTTTGAAGAGGGCGATAAAAGCACGGGTAGAACCCCTGTCTTGAGGAGGCCCTGCCAAAATATCTATAAGTTCGTCCGTGATAGCTTCTGGATTAGCATAAGCAAGACCAGCCCAGCGTCGTAGCACACTTGGTCGCCGTATCAAGTTAAAAAGAGGTTTGAGGAGTAGAGGAGAAGCAATAATACTTTTAATTCCTCTCACAACTGGGTGTAAAAAAACGGGAAGGAGTTCTAATTCCAAAGTCGGATCTGGCAAACTCATCATCACTATACCCTTTACCATATCAGGATGGGCAGCCGCTGCAAATAAGGCAATTAGCGAACCGATGGAATTGCCTACTAATATTACTGGTTGACGGATAAATGATTTCCAAAAATCATAAACCTGTTCTACCCAAAGTTCGACGCTGTAATTAACAGGGGCTTTTTCTGAAGCGCCAAAACCCAGCATATCTAAAGCGTAAACGGTATGATATGCTCCCAAAACTTCTAAATTATGTCGCCAATGACCAATGGAAGCTCCAAAGCCGTGTAACAAAATTAGAGGTGTGCTTTGATGGTTTTGTGCAAGGATACGATTTGTTTCAGATAAGCCTTTTTTCTCTCTATCTGCCTGATCTAATCCGAATTTATTACGTATATAAGTATAGCGAATTTGCCAACCTCGCCAAACCCAATCCCTTTGATTACCAACTCGTTGTTGCCAAGATGCTGTAGTCACATATGCCTCCAAGTTATTTTTATGTGTTACATTAGTTATAATTACTTGTATATTTAACTTGCCTGTGACAAATATGTGTTAATCGCATCAAATGTCAAGACATTGACGAATGATTGTAATAATAGTTAATATTAGCCAAAATTGTGTAATTTAGATTAACTATTGTAGGGAATTTATATCAAAGTGAGTAGAATAACAAATACAACAGAATATGCAACTATTGTATGGATTAGCTACCATAAATATAGAGACTCATTTTTTCAGTTTTGAGTCATCCCCGAACTTTGCCTATTTGGGCATACTAAATAAAACTAAGTAAATCAAGTCCAATCCAAATCCTTAACTAAAGAGCTCCCAAAAATCATAATGCCTGTGATTGAGAAAAAAAGAACTCGCGATCTGCCCCAAATTAACGAACGGATTCGCTTCCCGAAAATTCGGGTCATTGACACCGATGGTGCCCAACTGGGTATTATGCCGCCGCAGGAAGCGCTGCAACTAGCAGAAGACAAAGAGCTAGATTTGGTGCTACTCAGTGACAAAGCTGATCCGCCTGTATGTCGAATCATGGACTATGGGAAATATAAATTTGAGCAGGAAAAAAAGGCGCGGGAAGCCCGGAAGAAGCAGCACACGGCTGACGTGAAGGAAGTGAAGATGCGCTACAAGATAGAAGAACACGACTATCTGGTGCGCGTCAAGCAAGCAGAACGCTTTCTCAAAGATGGTGATAAAGTCAAAGCCACTGTGATGTTCCGGGGTCGAGAAATTCAACACAGTGACTTAGCGGAGACTTTACTTAAGCGTATGGCAACTGACCTAGATGCGTTGGGTGAAGTACAGCAAGCGCCAAAAAAAGAAGGGCGAAATATGATGATGCTGATCTCACCCAAGAAGTAAGCTCAAGAATGGATAGAGGGGATGGGGGTTCTATATAGATACCAAGATGGGAAAAATAGGGTAAGTTTAATCAGTCCCCAGCCCCAAGTCGCCATTCCCCAGTCCCTGCCCTGTAAATTTATCTAAAACCGATAGTCCTGACAGCTGAGTGGGAAAGATAATACTCAGATGTTCAGGACTTTTGCTATTCAGTAACTGTTATCCTGATTACTTGGCTGTTGCGCTGTGATTACCCCAGAAATTAAAACTGCATGGAAGTTAAAAATCATTGGTTGACTACCAATAGAGGCGCTCTGGCAAGATTGCTGAAGTGGGTAAATCTCCGACCTGAGGAAGTTGAACGCACTTGGATGATGTTTGCCTTCTACACCATTGTATCTGTAGGATTGCGGTGGGCTGAAGATAGCACTGTGGCAATGTTTTTAGATGAATATGGTGCGGGAAAACTTCCCTGGATTTATATCGCTAGTGCAGTCACAGGGGCTGGGTTGGTGGTTTTATATTCTTGGTTACAAAAGGTTTTTCCCCTGCGGGCGGTGATTGTGGCGATCGCACCGGGAATGGTCATGCCTTTATTATTATTAGTAGCCTTGCGTTGGGGCATACACATTCCCTATTTGGCAGTAATTATCATCTTTCTGCTGAGGTTATGGGTAGATGCCTGTTACGTAGTCAATGACCTTAACACCTCTATTGTCGCTAATCAACTATTCAACATTCGGGAAATTAAGCGCACTTACCCATTAGTTAGTAGTGGTATATTAGTAGCCGATGTCATTAGTGGCTTTAGTTTGCCTTGGTTACTCAAATTCGCTGACCTCAATACAGTCATTCTCATCGCTTCTATTGTCGTTCTCTTAGGTTCAGGAATTTTATTTTATTTAACTTATAAATATCCCACCTCTTTCCCCCATACCCCACAACGGCATATTACCGAAGAACAAGCCTCTCGACACCGCCGCCTAGAAACTCCACTGAAACGCTATGTTTGGCAGTTATTCGCCTTTTTTGCCCTGCTGCAAGTCATTGGCTTGTTAATAGATTTTCAGTATCTGCGCGAACTCAATTCCAATTTAAGTCAACAAGAACTTGCCGGCTTCTTGGGTGTGTTTGGTGGCATTGTGGGACTATGTGAATTAGTTACCCAGTGGTTTATTTCTAGCCGATTGATTGAAAAAGTGGGTGTGTTTTTCACAGCTGCACTCTTACCAATTACTGTTGGCTTTTTATTACCAGGGATCATCTCTCTGCTGAATTTATTTCCGTCCATTGAACAACCTGGATTTTTCTGGGGTTTAATTAGTCTCAAATTTTGTGATGAACTGCTGCGTTATACCTTTGTGATTAGTAGCGGTCCGGCACTTTACCAACCGATTCCTGAGCGGATTCGCAGCCGGATGCAGGCCTTATCAAGTGGCACAGCCGAAGCGATCGCATCTGGTGTCACAGGATTAGTAATTTTTGGAACCATCTTCATCTCGCAAAAATATATCCCTGAACCACTACAAAAGTGGGTATTAATCGGCGAAACAGTGATTGTCGCTGCCACCTGTTTAAAAGTAGTCTGGGAATTGCGATCGCGCTATGTTGACGTATTAGTCTTAAGTGCAGAACGAGGCGGACTAAGTGCTGCCACCGTGGGCTTGCGAGCCTTCAAACAGGGAATAGTTAAAGCTTTAGTCGAAAAAGGTAGTACAGCCGATAAAAGCTCTTGTTTGGAACTTTTAACCCAAATTGATCTGCCAGGATCAGGAGAAGTTTTAGCACCCTTACTAGTTAAGTTACCCCCAGATTTACAAGCCCAAAGTCTAGAAATCATGCTTCTTGCAGGTGCAAATCCTCTCTATGTCCCTGATGTTCGTTTCTTGTTAGACCAACCCCAAGCAACAGTTGATCCTGAAGTGTTCGCTCTAGCGATGCGTTACGTTTGGCTGGCTGGAGTCAATCCTGATTTAAGCCTATTAGAAGATTACCTGCAACCAAAACACCATGCACTTATCCGCGCCACAGCCGCAGCTTTGCTCTTGCGTCAAGGAACACCTATGCAAAAGCTGGCAGCTACTAAAACCATGCGCCTAATGCTAACTCATAAGCAAGAAAGAGAGCGGGTAAATGGAGTCCGAGCGCTCAGAGAAGCAATCTATTTACAAGCACTGCGGATTCATATCCCCAACTTATTGCAAGATGACTCATTACGGGTACGCTGTGCAGTATTAGAAATGATTACTGCTACTCGTTTAGAAGAGTACTATCCCGCACTCTTAGCAGCACTCTATTACAAATCAACTCGGACGACAGCCATGCAATGCCTAGTAAGCATGGAAAATGAAGCTCTCCCAATGTTGTTGAAACTAGCTACCAATATTTACAAACCGGAAGTAGTGCGAATGTACGCTTGGCGTACCATTGCTCAAATCGGCACCCTCGAAGCCATAGAAACTTTATGGCTACATTTAGAAACATCCTGGGGTACTAATAGGGACTATATCCTCCGCAGCTTACTAAAAATTCACCAACAACCAGGAAAAATCAGTGCTATAGATCAGTTCTATGAAAGTCGCGTCGAAGCTTTAGTTGAGCAAGAAATACGATTTCTTGGGGATATTTATGCCGCTTATCTAGACTTCCAAACACTAGACTCTCTAGAAAATTATCAAGGGAATGAAAGGCTATTGACCATTGGTAATTTACTGCAACGCGCACTCTTAGAATTAGAATTAGATGTCAAAGATAGGTTATTGCTGTTATTGAAGCTGCTTTACCCCGCAGAAAAGATGCAAGCCGCAGCTTTCAACCTCCAATCTCAGTCATTAGTCAATTTAGCACGGGGTTTAGAAATCCTAGATCACACTGTCAATTTGCCTTGTAAATCCCTGTTGTTGAACATTTTAGATCGACGACCAGAAGCAGAAAAGCTTAAGTATCTAGTTGATGCGGGATTTTGGCAATATGAAAATATTTCAGTCTCTGAGCGCCTTTATAAGCTGCTAACCAATGGTCATTTGCTCTCTGACTGGTGTTTAGCTTGCTGTTTTCATTTTTCTCAAGCTGCTTATATCCGACTCACAACTACGGTAATTTTGGCAAATTTGCGCCATCCTACAGGCTTCGTCAGAGAAGCGGTTATTTCATACTTGAGTGTAGTTTCCCGACGTGTTCTTCAAGAAATGCTCCCCCACTTGCAAACAGATCCGCACCCACTTGTGGTGACTCAAGTGAAAGAGTTGATAGCAAAATATCAAGATGGAATTCAGAAGTAGGCAGGAGGCAGGAGGCAGGAGTCAGGAGTCAGGAGTCAGGAGTCAGGAGTCAGGAGTCAGGAGTCAGGAGGCAGGAGGCAGGAGGCAGGAGGCAGGAGGCAGGAGTCAGGAATCAGTGTAGAACTTTACCATATCTTCTTATGATGATTGAATCAGAAATAGGTGAGCAGATTATTGCAGCCAATCTCAAGCAATTTCTTTTGGTACTTTCAGTTTCATTAAGTGTGGCGACTTTACCGCAGATATTTAGTTGGTTTCGCCAAATACCTTATACATTACTATTGGTAATTGTTGGGTTGGGTTTAGCGATCGCTGATGTCCGTCTTGTCACCCTTTCCCCCGGCTTGATTTTGTTCATTTTCTTACCACCACTTTTATTTGAAGCCGCTTGGAATTTGCACTGGAAGGAACTAAAGCAGGATTTTTTCCCAATTTGCTTATATGCAGTCTTCGGAGTAGTCATTTCTATTCTTGGTGTAGCCATCGGCCTCAATCAACTAGCTGGAATTTCCCTCACCACAGCTTTACTAATCGGTGCTAGTCTATCGGCTACTGACCCAGTTTCTGTGACTGCATTGTTTCGAGAACTAGGAGTGGGTAAGCGTCTTGTCACCCTCATGGAAGGAGAAAGCCTCTTCAACGATGGCATGGCTGTAGTTGCTTTTGGTTTTTTGGTAGCCCTACCGCTAGGAAAAGTCCAATTGGGATTGCAACCTATTTTAATCGAGTTAATTACAGTCGTTGGTATCGGTGTAGCAGTCGGTAGTTTAATTGGGTTTGGTATCTCCTACCTTACCCAACGCTTCGATTTACCAATGGTGGAACAGTCGTTAACATTAGTTTCCGCTTATGGAACTTACTTAATTATTGAAGATTTAGGTGGTTCTGGAGTAATTGGAGTTGTCACCACAGGTTTAATTTTAGGTAACTTTGGTTCTCGTATCGGCATGAATCCCCGGACTCGGATTATTGTTTGCGAATTTTGGGAATTTTTGGCTTTCTTTGTCAACTCAATTGTCTTTTTATTGATTGGTGATCAAATTCGCTTTGCTAGTTTGCGAGAAAACTTGGGCATCATTTTTGTCACAGTCATAGCGATGATTATCATGCGGGCATTAGCGATTTATATTCTGAGCTTTGTTAGCGCTAATATTACTAAATCAGAAATTTCTTTACCTGAGCAAACTATACTTTGGTGGGGTGGGTTACGTGGTTCTGTTTCCATTGCCCTGGCTTTAAGTGTACCAACAATTCTGCCAGAACGAGACAAAATCATCGCTACTGTATTTGGCGTAGTTTTGTTTACTTTACTAGCACAGGGATTAACCATCAAACCTTTATTACAAAAGTTGAATTTATTGGGTGATGCTGGCCTCCGTGAGCAATACTTAGAATTATCTGCTCGGAATGTAGCTTTAGAGAGAGTTCTGCAACACCTCCAAGCAGATCAACGTCCGGGAATTGACCCTGAATTTTACCGTTATCAAGAAGCACTGATCAAAGGAGAAATTGATGATTTACAAGGGAAAATAGATCAGTTACAAAATGAATATCCTAATCTCAGGGAATTCTCTACTGAACAATTTCGGGGAGAATTACTCGCAATTGAGGCAGATACTTATGCTGAATTTGTACGGTCTGGACGGTTAAATAAAGAACTTGCACCTATGCTACAAAATATTTTGCAGGCTGGGAAAGCACAGGCAAGTTAAACCCACAAAGGACACTCAAAAGTTAGATTTTTTATTAAGAGTGAACAGGGAATGGGTAAATCTTAACAGGGAAATTCCCATATTTAAAATGTAAAATGTCCTGAACAAAGTGAAGGATATGGGAGTTGTACAAGGTTGTACTTTTCTCCCTTTTGATAAATAAACAATGGTGTTTTAAACCCTGACTATTGAGGCTATTTCTTTGTTCCCAGTTCCCGTCCCGAATTGCTGGTCATTAATTCTTTATTATCGCGAGTTTGCTTAATAACTGGGATCATGTGACGTGACGGAAAATAGGAACCGAGTTAGCTAAAGAATTTATTGGCGGGAAACTTACCTTTTTTAGGACAGTATTCAGAACAATTTATTGCCTCTTCCGTCAGAACGATATCAGGCTTCACCGCACATTTAAGGTAATGGTTATTGGAGAAGAACTTACAATTTTTACAGGGGACTTGATGTACAGAATTGATACTGAAAGCTATTTTGTTATCTAAATTAGAGCGAATTTTCTGTAAAATAAACAAAAAAATAGCCCAAATAAAAACAAAACTCAAGGGACTTAAAGCTATTGCTAGATCGGATATATTTAGAGGTTGCTGTTGTACGTATTCCTGTTTACTTTCACTGTGTGTTAACTGATGAAAGCTTCTTTTATCCGCAACTTTCTGTTGTAATATCTGTTCAACATACATATTATTTACCTTCTCTATAATATGTTTTTCTCAGTAAATTGTGAAAATTAGAGTATTTACCAGATTCCAATTATAGGTTTAACAAAACAAAAATTCAGCTATCTCTGTCGGTAGTTTTGCTTGCCATTATTTGAATGTATATCTAAAGGAAGAAATTTAATCAATAAATTCCAGATTAATGAACTTCAGAGATCCAGGGTGTTAAAATTGCTCTAGAGATAGAGGAATAATTTCAAAACTTGTTTATTGAGAAGTAGATAAATAACGTTAATTTTTATTAATTAAATGTGTTAATTGCAAGATGATCATAGGTCTGGGAAATATGAATATAGTATTTTTCCACAAAGTTCCTGTAAATGCTCTAGTATTACTTTGGTTAGCTTACAATCTTTTGGGTTGGTATCTTGCTGCTCACCAAATCGCTTGGTTAGTGGGAGCTTTTGTCGCAGTACTTGCAATAGCTATAGTCAGAAAAAGTAACTCTTGGTTAGAAAGTCTGTTAGTCTTTGGTTCTCAAACCTTAATTGTGGTCTTATTTTTAAGCGCATCAATCGCTTTAATCGCAATTTGGTCAATCTTGTTCAGTATATTTCTTATACCTCTGGCAACTACGCTGTTGGCTGATTTAGAAATGCGTTTTTCTGGCTTTAACAAAAAAGATTCATTTTGGATATTAACAGTCATTGCTGGCTTAGGTTTAGCCGTTGGTGAGATGATAGATATCCTCATTCTTCCTAGTATTAAATACTAACTTCACTGTGTCTAATCTGACTTTTTCCTCAGAGGTTGTTTTAAAAGTATTTTTGTGAATATCAAAACCTCTCTCCCTGTGGGAAGCCACTCCGCATTGAGATATAGATAATTTGTGCAATATTAGTGTCTATCTATACTAACATAACGTGAGTTCGACAGTGATCAAAAGGTGGAAAGCTTGTTCAGAGAGGATTTGAGAAACTCCAGAGAAAAATCACTAAGATTTATGGAGAAGAGGTGAAAAAATCATAAAAAAACACCGAGACTAAAAATATCAAAGAAAATAGGGAGTCTCGGCTATGTCTACCATCATATCTCACCTTGATATTACGCAAATATTTTGTGATGTAGATGATTTCTGTAACCAATGGGAAAACTTGTGGCAGCAAGTACCACAATTGCCATCCACAAAGGGAGAAAGGCGCAGCTAATCAAGAATGCACCTATCAGAAGTGATGACAATAGTCATTGCTTTTCATGGCAGTGGTTATAGAACCTTTAAGGAATTTTATACCTTGCAGGTACTTCCAGGATGGCGTGGGGCATTTCCGAATTTAGTCAGCTACACAAGATTTGTGGAATTGATGCCTTGGTGTCTAATGTTATTGTGCTGTTTTTTGCATACACGAACCTGAGAAATTACAGGGATTAGTTTTATAGATTCCACACCAATCAATGTTTGCCATAATTGTCATGCCCATACACATAAAGTATTTAAAGGGTTGGTCAAATGGGGTAAAAATTTCGTGGGTTGGCATAACGGAAGTAAACTTCATTTGATTATTAATGACCGAGGAGAACTGCTGGCATTTAAGTTAACTCCTGCCAATGTAGATGACCGCAAACCAGTTCCAGAGATGACTCAAGATTTAATTGGTAAACTTTTTGGGGATAGAGGATATGTTTCCCAAAAATTATTTGAGGAGTTATATGAGCGAGGATTAGAGTTAATTACAAAATCCAAAAAGAACATGAAAAATCGCTTAGTCAAATTGATTGATAAAATTTTATTACGCAAACGAGCCGTTATCGAATCTGTAAATGACTACCTCAAAAATATCTGTCAAATAGAACACTCCCGTCATCGTAGTCCATTGAACTTTTTGGTGAATTTGATAGCGGGTTTGGCTGCTTATACCTATTTACCTAAAAAACCTTCTATTGATATTTACCCAAAAGACTTACCATCTCTACCTCCTGCCATTTTTTAGCTCCGTCGAACTCACGTTATTGTAGGTATGATTAATATGAATCCAGAGTACGAAATCCGCGTTAAGCATTTTGCTGTTTTGAAAGAGAAATATCAAGCAAATCAATATCAAGATTCATCACCTTCTAGTCTTCTATATCTGATTTTGCGAAAAGTTGATTTAGAATTAGAACTCAGTGAATTAGAGTTCAATTGGTTACGAGAAAATCAACTAACACAAACAATTGAAATCATTTGGTTACAGAAATTTAGAAATGGTGAACTCAAAAGGCTAGAAGATGAATTTTCTCAATTACAAGCTAAGTATAAAGTTACTAAATCTTGGGAATCTTCAGTAACTAGTTTTCTATATCCAATTTTGTGGAAACTTGATTCAGAACATAATTTAACTGACTCAGAAATTCAATCATTGCGACATAATATCCCTCTTTTGTCACTTTCCGGGTATTCTGAATAAAAGAATAAAAAAAGAAAACCCTGAAAGGTAAGTGGGGCAATGGATATAGAGTTACAAATCCTGAAACATTTAGCAAGAGATGCTCACCCAACAGTTGCCATCATAGATGAATATTGTACAGAGTATAAAGACTTATTTAAGGAAGTAAGAAATTATGAGTGCTTCAAATATTTACACTTGGGAATCATATCAACGATAAAAAGGAAGTCATTACCAGAGATAGCGAAGGTAGTAAGTATAAACTCAGCCCAGTCATTACATCATTTCCTAGCTAATTCAGATTGGTCAGTAGATGAATTAAAACAACGAAGATTAAATAAAGTTAAGCAAGCATTGAAGGGTCAGGCGATTACAGTAGTAATAGATGAAACCGGAGATAGAAAAAAAGGTAAAAAGACTGATTATGTAGCGAGACAATATTTAGGAAGTGTAGGAAAAGTTGATAATGGAATAGTTTCAGTCAATGCTTATGGAGTTTACTCTAATATAACTTTTCCATTAAGTGTAAAAGTATTCAAACCAAAAGGGACGCTAAAAGAAGGAGATAAATATAAAACTAAAATAGAGTTATCGTCAGAAATAATTACAGAGTTAATTGAAGAGGGTTTTAATATCGAACTGGTACTGGCAGATAGTTTATATGGTGAAAGTAGCCAATTTATTAGAAAATTGGATGAATATAACTTAGCCTATGTGGTAGCAATTAGAAGTAATCATGGAGTCTGGTTACCCGTAGGACAAAGCTTTAGGGCGAATAAGTGGTGTAAATTTGAGAGAACATTTAGCAATCAAAAATCAGAGGCTAGATATATCCGAGAAATAATTTATGGTAAAAAAAGAACCATAACTTACTGGGAAATAACTACTGACCCAGAAACCATGCCAGATAATTCTACTTCTTTCGTCATGACAAATCTTCAAGGGAATTTGAACAAGACTTTAGGTGACTTATATGGATTAAGAACTTGGGTTGAATATGGGTTTCGACAGTGTAAACAGGAACTAGGCTGGACAGATTACCGTTTCACTAATTTCCAACATATTGAGAGATGGTGGGAGATTATTTTTAGTGTTTATACTATGATTAGCTTAAATTCTCCAGTCTTCTTAGGCTTAAATCAATCTGGTCAACTTGAGACTAAGGCAAAAGAAAATAGTGATGTGGATTTTTCTAATCATCCACAATGGAACCATGAATCTGGATGGAAGAATACTTTAAATAATCTGCGTCTCATTATCCAACCACTTTTACTATTTTGGCTAATTTATCCCTGGTTAAGTATTTTCCATAATTCACATTTGTTACTGGGATTCAATCATTTAATTGCCGCAATGAATCAATTTAAACCCTGTTATACTTCTGGATGATTTAGCTTCTTTACTACTTGCTTATTCCGGAAAGTGACAGAAGAGGGATAATCTATTTCAGGTAGTCGAAATAGCTCAAGATATAAAAAATTTTGCTGTTCTAAAACAGAAATATCAAGCTAAGAAATATCAACATTCATTTCCCAATAATATACTCTATGAAATACTCAAAAAATTAGACATAGCTAAACGGCTGGATGATTCTGAATATGAATGGTTGATAGATCACGAATTGTTTGAAACTATAGAGATATTTGAACAACAAGAGTTAGAGAGACAAGAAGAGTTAAAAAGACAAGAAGAGTTAAAAAGACAAGAAGAGTTAAAAAAACAAGGGAAATTTATTCAGTTAAAAGAAAAGTACAAAGCTACTAACCACCCTGATATATCCCCCTCTAGCAAATTATATGAAATACTGCAAAAACTGGAGGAAAATAAAAAGCTAAATTATTTTGATGAAGATTGGTTGGAAAATCGAGGACTAACGGAAACAATTGAGATTGCTAAAGAACTTGAACTAAAAAAAGAATTTACCGCATTGAAAGGAAAATATAAAGCAGAAAAATATACAGATTTCTCAGTTTCTAGTGATTTATATTTTATTCTCAAAAAACTTGAATTAGAGAATAAGTTAGGTAAGGATGATTTAGAATTTCTGCAAAAACATCAATTGACAGATACATTAGTAATCGCTAATAAAAAATATGCTGATAGTTTAAAACACAAAGCAGAATTAGGAGAGTTTTTAAATGATTCAGAAATTGAATGGTTGGAAAATAATGGACATGAAGATGTTATCAATTTGGCTAAACAAAAGCACTTTGCAGCACTAAAAAGAAAGTATGGATTGATAGATCCTTTACTTTCTTTAGAGCCATTTTATACAATTATGGTCAAATTAGAGAAAAAAGAACGGCTAGAGCCTGTGTTGGTTTTTCAGCTTATGGATGAGGAACTTTTATCTAGTGGTGGAAAGATTGCTCTTGCATACTACAGACTAGAAGCTGAGTTTTTATAACAAGAAATTCAACGTACTGGAAACAAAAGGCTTATTCCAAAGGCTAGTAGTTATTGGCGTAAAGCCCATGAACCTGTTCAGGCTTTAAAAATTACTAATTTAGATTTAAGTAAAATTAGAGATGGTGATAATAAATCAGCCATTTCAGTTACTAGAGGTGCAGCTTTCAGAGATATGAGTAACTTAGTTGATGCAGAAAATTGTGCGAGGAAAGCTATTGAGTATCAGCCTGATAGTCATCAACCTTACACCTTAATGGGTGCTATTTCTTATGATAAATATGAGTATGAAGAAGGTGATTATTGGTTTGAGCAAGCAATACAACATGGTGCTGAAACTGAAGATATAGATGCTGAAAGAAAACGAATAATCAAAAGTACAAAAGATGAGCATAAACGACATGAAGCAGCAGAATATCTCTTGAAAAAAGATTCAAAACGCTATGCTTGGGCTAAAGATCATCTAAAAAAAAAGGATAATAAGTAACAGCATTCATCCATTTAGAGACGTTTTATGAAACGTTTCTAAAATTTCATATAATATCAATTAGTGCTAATGGATTTGTTGCTATATTATGATATGATACTTTTTATCAAAACCCATTAAATATGGATTTTATCACCCTTTTAGGATTTGCCGCAGGTTTATTAACAACTATCGCCTTTTTACCGCAAATGTTTCAAACCTGGAAAACAAAATCAGCTAAAGACGTTTCTTTCGTGATGCTGATTACTTTTATGACAGGTTTATTTCTGTGGTTAATCTATGGGATTATTCTTGGTGCTGTACCCATTATTATGGCTAATGGTATAACTTTATTTTTCAATTTTATTATTCTCTGGCTTAAAATTAAATATAGATAACTTTTTTGATAAACCTGTGACATCATCTGTATTTGACTCTGAACGCCTTCTATTCACCCCCGCAAACCCCAATACTGACGCTATACCGCTGATTTTCGCTTTTCCCAATGAGTACACGGTGGGGATTACTAGCCTTGGCTATCAGGTAGTGTGGGCAACTCTAGCCATGCGTGATGATTTGCAGGTAAGTCGCTTATTTACCGATATTCAAGAACAACTTCCTAGACAACCAGAAATACTAGGCTTTTCTATGTCTTGGGAGTTAGATTATGTGAATATTTTTAATTTATTAGAATCTTTAGGAATCCCCCTGCGGGCTAGTTTGCGTAATAAACAACATCCCCTAGTTTTTGGGGGTGGACCAGTTCTCACAGCTAACCCAGAACCTTTTGCTGAATTTTTTGATGTAATTTTATTGGGAGACGGAGAAAATCTGTTAGGGAATTTTATTGATTCTTATAAAGAAGTTAGAAATGCTGATAGAGAAACTCAATTAAACAAATTAGCGCAAGTACCAGGAATTTATATTCCTAGTTTGTATACAGTGGAATATGAAACGAAAGATGGAGAAATAAAATCAATCAATCCTATTTCGACGGAAATTCCCGAAGTTATTCAAAAGCAAACTTACCGAGGAAATACTCTCTCTGCTTCTACTGTGGTTACAGAAAAAGCTGCATGGGAAAATATTTTCATGGTGGAAGTGGTGCGGAGTTGTCCAGAAATGTGCCGCTTTTGTTTAGCGAGTTATTTAACATTACCTTTTAGAACTGCGAGTTTAGAAGGTTCTTTAATTCCTGCTATTGAACGAGGTTTAACAGTTACTAAACGTCTGGGTTTATTGGGTGCTTCAGTTACTCAACATCCTGAATTTACTGAGTTATTAGATTATATTAGTCAGCCAAAATATGATGATGTGCGGTTGAGTGTTGCTTCGGTAAGAACAAATACGGTAACGGTAAAATTAGCTCAAACTTTAGCTAAACGAGATACGCGATCGCTTACCATTGCTATAGAAAGTGGTTCTGACAAATTACGTCAAATCATCAATAAAAAGTTATATAACGATGAAATTATTCAAGCGGCTATAAATGCTAAAGCTGGGGGTTTATCAAGTTTGAAGTTATACGGAATGGCAGGAATTCCTGGGGAAGAAGAGGAAGATTTAGAAGAAACGGTATCAATGATGAAGGCTGTTAAAAAAGCTGCACCTGGTTTGCGGTTAACCCTGGGTTGTAGCACCTTTGTACCCAAATCACACACGCCTTTTCAATGGTTTGGGGTTAATAAGCAAGCGGAGAAACGGTTACAGTTTTTACAAAAACACCTAAAACCCCAAGGGATAGAGTTTCGTCCAGAAAGCTATAATTGGTCAATTATACAGGCTTTGTTATCGAGGGGCGATCGCAGAATTTCCCATCTGCTAGAATTAACTCGTGACTTTGGCGACTCTTTGGGTAGTTATAAACGTGCTTTTAAGCAACTCAAGGGGCAAATTCCCGATTTAGATTTTTACGTCCACGCTAATTGGTCAACTGATCAGATTTTACCTTGGAGTCACTTGCAAGGGCCTCTACCTCAGTCTACACTACAAAAGCATTTGAGTGAAGCTATGGGTCATTTTCGCTCTGGGTTGGAAGTGAAATAAACGCAGAGGTTAACGCAAAGGTACGCAGAGTTATAAAATTGAGATAATATCTAGAGATGCAAAACACATCAGAGTTTTATTGTGCTTATTGTGGTGAACCAAATTTAACTTTTATTGATTTTAGTGCCGGAATGCAACAAAGTTATATAGAAGATTGTCAGGTTTGCTGTCGTCCTAATGTTTTGTATGTCAGGATTGATGAAGATACACTAGATATTGAAATTGATAGTGAATACGAAGGCTAATTTTTAGGTTTTTCTTTCCATGCTGCATTTTAAACATTCCTCAATTATTAACGCACCAGTAGAAGTAGTTTGGAAATTTCATGAAAGATCAGACATCTTACAATTACTAACCCCACCTTGGCAACCAGTTCAAGTAATTCGTCGTGAAGGGGGAATAGACGAAGGTGCAATTACTGAATTTCGCTTGTTTGTTGGGCTTTTACCTTTGACTTGGTTAGCGCGTCACACTGAATTTGAAAAATATAAACTGTTTACTGATAAACAGATATCTGGCCCTTTTGAGTCTTGGGTACATCGTCATGAGTTTGCAGAGGAAAATGGGAAGACTAGGTTAACTGATAATATTTCTTTTTCTCTACCTGGTGGTGATGCTGTGGAATTTGTCAGTGGTTGGTTGGTACAGGTGCAGTTAGAAGCGATGTTTCGTTATCGTCATTTTGTCACAAAAAGGGAGTGTGAGTCATGACATTAAAAGGTTTTATTGGTAAAAAGACAACATTTGTGTAGTATCTAAAGAATCACGATAAACGCATTTAAAATCACTAAAACCGTATTTTTCAGAAATTGTTTGTAAGGTTTGTTGAGTTTCAGGAAAATCGCTAGATGACATATGATTTTCTACCATTGAATATTCTTGAGGAGTTAATAAAGACCAATATTTTTCTACATTTTCTAAATAACGTTTCACATAGTTGTCTCTGCTTTCTTCTTCTTTACGCACAATATCAATGAGAATAAAAATACCACCTGGTATTAGGAGTTTTTTAACCTGCTTAATTAAATTATCTTTTTCCTCAATTTGCAGATGATGGAGAGCAAAAGATATTAAAATCACATTAAATTTATTCTCTTTATTTTTCGCTAATTCAGAAGTTAATTCCCAGCAATCTCCTTTAATAAAATTTGTTTTACATTTAGTTACGGCTAGATTCTTTTCAGCCCCTTTAAGTGCCGGATTTGATAAATCTATACCTGTATATTCAGCAATTTGGGTATTTAGTAAAGCTTGAGAGGTGAAACTAGCATCACCACACCCAATATCAAGCATAGTAAAAGGTTTTTGAAAGTAGTTAAGTAGTAATTCATGTAGCACAACATAAATTTCGTGGTGTCCCATGTAATTCTTATTTAACACTTTTTGATAAAGCTGCCATTGTTCGTTAAAAAATTTTTTGGGGAGAAACGATTCATTTTGATTAATTTCGACTTTTATAGAATCTGGCATATTTTTAATTTTCCTAGTTTGTAGATTTTAAATGCAATTGAATGTATCTATCGTTTTTGAATCACAAAATTTTATCAAGTTGTAGGTGTAAATAATTTTTGTTGTATTCTCTTTTACCCATCTACTGCTTTTAGAGGTGGCCGCACACATAAATAAATCAACGCCCCAAATAGAGGAATTAAAGCAAATAACCAAAATAATTGATTATCTTTCCAACCACGTCGTGTCATATCATCTCCTAATAAGGCCGGAAATAATAGACTCAACATACAAAAGTCTAAACTCATTACATGAATAAAACGGCTAGTTTGCCATTGTTGTAAAAAATTAGCCCAATCTCCTTGGAAACCATAAGCAACTAAAACACCAGCACCTAATGTTAATAAAATGCCAGTTATACGCGAATCGAAGATTTTCAGAAATAAATTTTTTTTGCCTATAAACTCTTGATTTGGTTCTCTTAAAGCTAAATATGGTAAAAGTGCAAATGCACCAACTGCAAAGGAAGCTGTAGCAAACGGCCAAGCTGGTATTTTTTGCCCTCTACCATCTATAAATAATACGGCACTATAGATTAAAGGCCAAATACCCATGATATTAAATAAGGCAATTATTATAGGATTAATACCTTGCCAATTACCTGTAGACAGATTTTTAATTAATTCTAAACTCTCTGGGAAATTATCAGGAGGAGCAAAGAAAAAGGCATAGGAAATAAATCCTAGCCATAACAAACCAAAGGCAATTTTTCTCAACATGATTTAGGCAATTTAACTAAAAGCTTCTGAGAGATAATCTGCTGCTGCGGCTACAACTGCGATCGCACTTTCATAGTCTAAACGAGTTGGTCCCAAAACTCCCACACTCCCTACCGGTATAGAACCCCGACGATAGGTAGAAGAAATTAAAGTACAACCACGAATTGGTTCTAGTGGGTTTTCTGCACCAATACGAACTGTTACCCTTGATTTACCAGTTTCCTCAGTTTCTGGTTCCTCACAGATTAAACGCCACAACTGTTCTTGTTCTTCTTCCAAAAGATGGATGATAGTTTGTACTTGCTGTAATTGGGAAAATTCTGGCTGACGCAAAACTTCCCCTACCCCCCGCACCATAATTTGTGTTGCAGCTGGTGCTAGAGTGCGACGTGTCAACTCTGCAATTGAATTTTTCAAGAATTCACCATAGCGTTGAAACTCTTGGTCTAATTCACTCCAGTCAAGTTTAGCTAACTCCAACAAACTGCGGCCTCGTAAGTGACTATTTAGAAAATTGGATACAATTTGCAACTCATGATCAATTACCTCAGGATCAGGTTTAGTTTCTGACGACGCTGTGAATAAATCCATCACCTTAGAATGCGTCTCATAACCATCTGTCACCACAATCAGCATAATTGTACCAGGTTCAATCTGCACTAATTGCAAATGTCGTAACTGTGCAGTAGTCGGTTGTGGCATAGTAATCAAAGTAATGCAGCCACTCAAAGTTGCTAAAATTTGTGCAGCACCTTGCAATAGAGCTTCCAAACTCCAATCTTCCCAATGTAGACGTTGTTGTAATGCGGCTTCTACCTCTTTAGTTAAAGCTTCTGTTCGTGTACCATCTCGGAAAGAAGGTGTAATTAGTTGATCAACATAAGTGCGATAACCAGAATCAGAAGGTATCCTCCCCGCTGAAGTATGTGGTTGGTAAAGTAAACCAGATTTTTCTAAAACACCCATGACATTGCGAATAGTTGCAGAACTAACACCAAGGTCAAACTCCTCAATTAGAGCTTTAGAGCCAACAGGCTCTGCCGTAGCAATGTAGTGGCGTACAGTTGCCCAAAGTATATGCTGTTGTCGATTTGTCAGCTGAACTTGCATAGGTGATATTTTACTGAAGGCAAATTTTAATCAAAGGTTGAAAAAATATTGTGGCTATAACCGCAAAGCAAAAAAAGGTTAATAATTATTTAATTAAGATAGCAAATTATATACTCGTATGATGGTGATTAACGCAAAAGTTACCCTTAATTCATCATCACAGCGTATTACCTGATACAGCTTGACCATAGCACCAAAAGCTGCGTTTAAGATGAGATTTTCATCTTTTTCTGTATTCTTTCATAAGCTTCTAAGCAATGCTGTATTTTTCGATACTGATTTATTTATTTGATAGACAGGGAATGGAATTGAGGAGGACAAATCAAGTTAAAAATACTAAACTTCTGCCTCCTGCCCCCTGTCTACCAATGTTAATACTGAGGAACTGAAGAATCAACTAATATCGAATAAGCAGAAATACCACCCGTAATATTTTTAACATTTGTAAATCCTTGAGCAACTAACCATTGACACATCTGAGCAGAGCGCACACCATGATGACACAGGACAAGGGTTTCTGCATGGGGATCAAAGCGGGTGGGGACTTGCTCACCCCATTCGGCAAATTCACTCAGGGGCAGGTTGACAAACCCTTCCAGGCTTGCTATTTCAACTTCTTGGGGTTCGCGCACATCCATTAGCTGCAAACTAGAATCACCTGCTGCAAGACGTTGTGCTAGTTCTTCTACGCTAATTGAGGCAAAGGGTTGAACAAAAGATGTACCTGTCATGTAGTTTTTCTAAACGATCCTATACTATTCATGGTGACAGAAAAGCTGGAAAATAGGTTTAGTGAACAGTCAACGCTCATTTTATGGTTTCCTGGTAGCTGGTGTCATCGTCTTGCTACTAATTGGTATTGCTGGCTTTTATTGGTTTTTTGGTAAAAGTCCATTCAACCTCAGTGTTCCTAAATCTGAACCTGGGGCTGCTATATTTGTGTCAAAAATGTCACCTGTGATGGTGTCATTATTAATAAATCCCGACCGTTTGCAAGCAATAGAGCAAAAAGGGGACATTTCTAAGCTCAAAAACAGTTTATTGGCAAAAAGTAATATAGATTTCCAAGATGATATCAAACCTTGGCTAAGTAATGAAATTACACTAGCTGTTACTAGTGAAGATATAGACCGCGACCCAGAAAACGGACTGCAACCAGGGTATCTGATGGCGCTTTCCACTGAAAAGCCAGAAAAAAGCCGTGAGTTTGTAGAGTTATTATTCTCCAAACGGGCTTTAGCTGGAGCAAATTTGGCGGTTGAACAATACAAAGGTGTGAAGTTGCTTTCTGATACCCCAGAAGTAATAACACCTGAAAAAATTCAAAATCGTTTAGCTGGTGCGGTTGTTGATAATTTTGTTTTGTTTGCTAATGATGCTAAGGTTTTACGAGAAGCGATTAATAATGTCCAAGCACCGCAATTGAATTTGAGTGATTCTCCTGAATATCAAAAAGCTGTTCAAGAGTTGCCTAAAGATGCTGTAGCTGTAGCTTTTTTGAATCTGCCCATAGTTGCTAAGTGGCAAGGATGGGAATTAGTAGAATCAATCTATGATAGCCAAATTGTTTCTTTAGTATTAAATCCCCAAGGATTGCTGGCGGAAAGCACATTTTTAGCAACTACAAAAGTTGCTCCTCCATCTCTATTATTGTCTAAACCTGTGGGTGCATTGCACTATATTCCCGAATCGGCAGGTTTGGCTGTTGGTGGGGTGAATTTAAGTAATTTAGGTGCAAGCGATTTAGCAAAACTGTGGAAACAAGGAACAGCAACAATCTACGGTTCTGAGGAACAAGCTATTTCTCGCTGGGTTAAACCTTTGGTGGATTTCCAAAAACGCTGGAATCTCAACTTGAGTAAGGATATTTTTAGTTGGGTGACAGGAGAATATGCGATCGCATCCCTAACTGAAGATAACCCACTTTTAGCCAATCAAGCAAATTGGATGTTTGTGGTGGAAAAAACGCCGCAATTAGAAACAGGTATAGCTAGGTTAGATAACATCGCTATCAACAATGGTTTTAATGTTAGTTCTCTTATTCTCAACAAGCAAAAAGTCTCCGCGTGGACAGAGTTAACCGCTACTACTGAAGACAAAACAGCCGTCAACGTCGAAGCCAAAATTGGAGGAGTGCATACAAACATTGATAATTATGAAATTTTTACCTCAGACCTAGCAACGATGGAGAAAATTCTTACACATCAAGAAAATTCTCTTGTTGATGATCGCAATTTTCAAAATAGTATTGCTACCTTCCCCCAATCCAACCAAGGATACATATATATTGACTGGAAAAAGAGTAAAAACATTCTTGAAAGTCAGCTACCAATTCTCAAATTTGTGGAAGTGTTAGGAAAACCACTCTTTGATAATCTGCGATCGCTTACAGTCAGTAGTTATGGTAGTCAGCCAGGAACTCTCAAAGGTGGCGTGTTCTTGCAGCTTAATCGCTAAAAGTGCTATCTGTGTCACCTGGAAATGTGACACAAGCACTAGCAATTGGCTCTTTTTTTACATAAAATTAGTATAGATAGTCACAAAAATCAACATCTGGGAGAGCTAACATGAGAGATCGTCGCTTCTGGCTTCACTTTCGAGGTGGCTGGCTGTTAGCTACAATTATCGCCATGATAGCTACACCTGTAGCCGCAGAGACAGCAAATTTTGGAACTGTGAAGTTGTTACCAGGTTTTGAACCAGGACAAGGAACTGTGACTGGTTATACAGGCGGATCGTATTCATTATCTGCCATGAGCAACCGCGATCGCGATAAAAATATTTGCATCGGCTTTGGTGATCCCAATCCTGATCACATCCTCGTCTTAGAAAAAGATTTCGATCAACTGAAAATACTAGTTAAGAGTGGCCATGACACCACTCTATTTATCCAAGGTCCAGACGACGAAACAATTCGTTGTGGTGATGATACAGGTAGAAGCAAAGATGCTAGTGTGATTGGCAGCAAATGGAAACGTGGCAAATATCGCGTTTGGGTAGGTACATTTAATCGCGGATTCAAGCATAACTACACTTTGACGGTAGAACAATAATTCGTAATTCGTAATTCGTAATTCGTAATTATCAATTACTACCCAGTCCCCAGTCCCCAGTCCCCAGTCCCCAATCATCAATCATCAAGGGACTTCCAAATAAAAAATATTCAATTAATTCTTGTGGGGTAGGCATACTTCGACAAGCTCAGTACAAGTCTTGTCTGCCCTTAAAACCGGACGGGCTAGAAGCCCATCCCACAAGATTGGATAATTTATTTCCTAGAAGTCCCCAATGACCAAGTAACGATAATATGGGAGAGTAGCTTGTCTTGCTCTCCAAGGGTACTATCTCGTGCTATCTACACTAAGTGCCGATTTTCGCATTATTTTTGAACGCGACCCCGCAGCCCGGAATTGGTTGGAAGTCCTGTTTTGCTATCCGGGTTTGCAAGCCTTAATCTTCCATCGGTTAGCTCATTCGCTGCGTAGTATTGGTATTCCCTTTTTCCCACGGCTGATTTCTCACATAGCTCGATTCTTAACCGGCATTGAAATTCACCCAGGGGCTGTAATTGGTCAAGGCGTATTTATTGACCACGGAATGGGAGTTGTCATTGGTGAAACAGCCATCATCGGTGACTATGCCTTAATTTATCAAGGTGTCACCCTTGGGGGTACTGGTAAAGAAAGCGGCAAACGCCACCCCACATTAGGCGAAAATGTCGTTGTTGGTGCTGGTGCGAAAGTTTTAGGAAATATCGAAATTGGGAATAATGTCCGCATTGGTGCTGGTTCAGTTGTTTTGAGAGATGTCCCTTCTAGTTGCACAGTTGTAGGCGTACCAGGTCGCATTATCTATCGTGCTGGAGTTCGAGTTTCCCCTCTAGAACACAACAACTTACCAGATTCAGAAGCTCAAGTAATTCGCACCTTAGTTGACCGCATTGAAGCACTTGAAGAACAAATTCAATCTCTCCAAACTCCGGCAAAAACTCCAGTTTTAGCAGGTAACTTTATTCAAGAGAATGAATTACCAAAAGAACACAACTTTTGTAATATTAGAGATAAAAATATCCAAGAATTTTTTGATGGTGCGGGAATTTAAAAAAGTAGATTTGGGTTTTCCCGCCCATTCATTCATTAATTTAATTTAGATTTTTGATTTTTGGATAGTTAAAAAATATGCCAATCATCAATACAGAAGCACTAACAAAAAATGTCAAACAACATGGAATAATATTAAGTATTCCCTTGTTTTTTGTAGCTAGTTCTGTATTTTATTGGTTGCTAATACGAGTAGGTTTAATATTTCCAGTTACAGAAATTCCTGATATTTTATGTATTTACAATTGCAAATTAGAACAAAAAATACATAAACCTATAATTGGAGATGAATTATTAAATTATGACCAACCAATAAAAAAATTAATTACAAAACCTATCAATAAACAGAAAATCTCTATTTTAATTGAGAAATCCCAACACAGATTAACGCTTTATTATAACCTCAGTCCCATCAAATCCTATCCAGTGGTTTTTGGTGCTAACCCCACAGGTGATAAACAAAGAGAAGGTGACAAAAAAACACCAGAAGGAATTTTACAAATTCAAGACCTTTATCCGCACCCCCAATGGTCAAAATTTATGTGGTTGAATTATCCTCATCCTCAATCTTGGCGAAAACATTTTCAAGCTAAAATTAATGGTGAATTAGCTTGGTATATTCCTATTGGTGGTGAAGTTGGTATTCATGGTGTACCTGCGGGTAGAGATGAAATGATTGATATCCGCAAAAATTGGACTTTAGGCTGTCCTTCTTTAAAAAATCAAGATGTAGATGAGATATATCAATTAGTGCAGAAAGGTACAATTGTGGAAATCCTTCCTTAATGTTTAAGGATTAGTTTCTTGGCAATACCAATTTTCATTTTCATCAAGTTGATAAAAAGTTCTATTTTGTGGTTCTCCTCGCAATTCCAAATGGTCTACTTGTGCAGGTTCAAGCAATAACAAACAAAAAGTTTCTACTGGTTGAATAGGATCTGGTGCTGGTGGTGTAAACGCTTCTGGAGTTATTACTCTCATCTCACCCGGATCAGGCCAAGCAAATTGTAATCTAGCTGCATCACTTAATTCTTGCCACATTTTGATTCTCGCTGCTTGTAAATGTGGATGAGAATTGGCAGTAATTAAAATTAATTGTCCAGCAATACGAAATTGTTCTCTAGTTTTAGGGAAATACCAGCAAACTTCCCCCCAAGATTGTTGCTGTATTTGTTCAGCTTTTTCACTACGAATATCTGTAATAAATTTTAGCTGATTGGTATCTTCCAGAAAACCACGAAATACTACAGTGCGGTTTGCAGGTAAACCATTTTCTCGCACCGTTGCAAGTTGTACATAGCGGGAATAAACCAAACTGCGGTTTTTATGTAAAGCACGAGTAATTAAACTTCTCCAAGGTGCTAAAGACATTATTTTTACTGTCAATTTTTTGTGATTTGGCTTTAATTACTTTAAAAGATATAACAAGATTTTTTTAAGCTGATAATTGATATTTTAGTAATTGAATAAAATTTCAAAGGTTGTTTTAAAATAGTTTAAAAATTTATTTTACCTCTACTACTTTTGAGATCCCCGACTTCTAACAATATACCATCAATCATTGAGTGATGTTGAAAATGCGGGGATCTGAACAGTAAACAGTAATCAATTAATCTTGGACTTGACTTAACCAACTTTGTAAATCTTGTAAACTGGTAAAGTCTAACAACGCTTCTCCAAGATTTTCTAAATTGCTCAAAGATAACTGAGTAATATTATTGTTTTCTTCCTCCGGTAACTTTCCTAAACGTCTATTTAACTGTCGCATAACTAAATTTAAAGCACTCTCTTTGAGTCCTTCTTGTCTTCCTTCTTGTTTAATTTCTTGATAAGCGCGACTTCTTTCTAATGAAATTCCTAACATGACTTGAACCTCCCGCAAAGTCAGATTTTCAAACCTGTACATCATGATTGTCGTAATCATTTCTAAAATCATCTCATTGGGTGATGATTCTTGATTACTTTTTGTTAATAAATACCTAGCTGCTGCTGGTGCTTGACTTTCTTTTAAAGTCGTCAGTACCATTAATCCTACCCATACAGGTAATTGTTGAATATCTCCCAACTCATCTAAATATATTCTATGCACTTGATCGCCATTAAGCAAAGAACGATGGGGAGAAATATCACTTTGTTCTATATTCCGAGATGGATATATTATAACTGCTTGCCAGTCACTAAATCTA
This sequence comes from Anabaena sp. WFMT, assembly GCF_051781005.1. NCBI lineage: Bacteria > Bacillati > Cyanobacteriota > Cyanophyceae > Nostocales > Nostocaceae > Anabaena > Anabaena sp. WFMT. The sequence continues at coordinate 63,245 of NZ_JBPWOA010000006.1, forward strand.
TCACGGTTACGGTAGAAGTATAAGTGAGCTTCGGCAAATAATCTCTCATACAGTTGTTCATCTTTTTGAAATTGAACTTCACTAAAGTAAACTGTTCCTTTGGGTTCATTTTCTGGAGGTAAAAACACGCCGTCAATTTCAAATTTAGGTTCTTTCACTGCCACAGAATCAAATTTATATAATTCTGCATTTTGGGGTGGATTTTCTAATAGTTGAAATAAGACAGATGGATATTGTTGGAAGAGTTTATAAAAAATTGAGTCTCTACGCATTAATTAAATTCCCGATTGATTTTGTTCATGAAAGCAGGACTCAGTTTTTATGGACATTAAATACAAAAATGTTACATTTTATATAAAATATTACAAAGTGGTAAATTTAGCAATCTTCCATACTACAACTACTTGGCGTATAGTCTTAGTCTTTACCTCTTATTTAGAGGTAGCATACCAAATGTGTAAGTTTATTTTTTTATTGAGTCCAAGACATGAAATAAAGGAACCACGAAGAAACGAAGGACACGAAGGAAAGAAAGTTTTAGAGAGATTTTGCAGTGGACAAGTTTATTTTTTCAAAATGAGAATTGCTGTTGAGATTGTACAATCATAGTAAGTTTGTATCTTACATCAACTTGGCGTATAGTCTTAGTCTGTTAGTCAGCAACAGGACTTTATTATGGTTCAAGAACTGGAACGTAAACGCCAGAGTGCATCTTTTCCCGAATCTGCCCCAGCAGCCAATCCTGTGTTTTTTAGAACTTATATTTGTCGAACTGGTGGGACAAGAGGCGATCGCAAATTACGCTATTTAGTCGAATTAGGTATACTTAGTCCCGAAAAGACTGCCCTATTAGATGTAATGCAGCATCAATCAACCTAATCTCAACGACTTGTCCGACAATACACAAAAAAATTCCCTAGCTTTGTTCAGAAGCCAGGGTAATGCAATAAAAAAAGTTCACCCATCATTATGATCCAAAAACCTGCCAATAAGACTGGAATTTTCCAGCCACAACTTCCGACTGTTAAAGATCAGTCATCTAGTATCATTGTTCAAAATACGCTGGACACCCCAGAAAAAGTGGAAAATTGGCTGATAGCTGCTAATTCTACAAATAGTTCCATACAACCAAATGCAGGAGAGTTAATACCTGTACTCACCTATGGAGGTGTGTCCGTAGCAGTGATTATTGCAATGGCTTGGTTTGTGAAGGTACTGCTTGCATCTATGTCTGAATTACTGCAAGCAATACCCAAACATAAGAAATAATTTTGAGTAAAGGTTTAGCATTGCTAAACCCCTACCTCTACGCATCAAAAATTTTTCAACAGCATAGCTATGACCATCAAAATCAAACTCATGGCTGATTATGGATGCTACCCATTATGGTGGGCTAGTTCTGATAAAGCTGGAGATATTGATCCAGAAACTATGCCATTAAATGAAGAAACTATCAGCCGTTTGGAAAAATGGGCAGATATTTATGATGCACGGTTAAATTGGCAAGATCCAGCTAATTCACCAGATTTGAGTCCAGAAGAAGAAGCAGCTTTTGAACAAGAAGGTATTAGTTTGTGGAAACAGCTGCAAAAAGAACTAGCACCTAATTATGAAGTTATATATTTCAGTGAGCAATTACGTAAAGTTGTCACAGATATCAATGAATTAGAATCTTTACTAGTTATAAATGCTTAGTAGATAAGCTTTTTTGATAAAAATGATAGATAAAACCTTCATGATCTATAACCCTGGCACACAGTCAGGGTTTTGTACTGGAACTAAAATATAGTTACAATTAATACTAAATAAGACATAGCGCAAAGTGGTAAATTTATCAATCTTCCATCCTCTAACGACTTGGCGTTATAGTCTTAATTTGTTAGTCAGCAACAAAACCGAACTATGGTTCAAGAACTGGAACGTAAACGTCAGAGTGCATCTTTTCCCGAATCTGCTCCAGCAGCCAATCCTGTGTTTTTTAGAACTTACAGCCGTCGTACAGAGGCAGGTTTAAGGGAAAGTTATGATCAGGTGTGCGATCGCACTCTCAAAGGCTTAGTCGAACTGGGAAAACTCACCCGTGAAGAAGCTGCTATTTTAGACAAGATGCAGCGCAACATGAAAGCCCTTCCCAGTGGGCGTTGGATGTGGGTTGGTGGTACAAATTGGTTAACTAAACCCAAAAACTTCTCCGGCGCTTATAACTGCACCTCCACCAACCTTGTAGACTGGAGTGCTTTTGGCTTAATGATGGATCTAGCCATGATGGGCTGTGGCACAGGAGCCATCATTGAACCACAATATATTAATCAACTGCCTCCTATCCGTAATCGCCTTAATATTACCGTCATAGGTGAAATTGGCAGCACTCCTAAAGAACAGCGTCGTGAATATACACAAACCCATATAGAAGCTAACACTGCTACTATCCACGTTGGAGACAGTAGGGAAGGTTGGGTAAAATCCTATCAAACCCTTTTAGAACTCTCCACCGATGAACGCTTTACAGGTGAAGTTCAGGTATTTGTAGATATTAGTGACGTGCGCCAATCTGGGGAAACCCTCAAAGGCTTTGGCGGTATGGCTAATCCTGTAAAATTACCAGGATTGTATCAGCGTTGTGCCTCTATTCTCAATAAGGCTTTAGGTAGACAATTAAATTCAGTTGAATGCTGCTTATTGATCGATGAAGCTGCTGTAACAATTGTTGCTGGCAATATCCGTCGTTGTCTTCCTGAAGATGCCCTAGTTCATACCTCCAAAGGTCTTGTACCCATTCGTGATGTGCAAGTAGGCGACTTGGTACAAACTCCTTTGGGATTTCGTCAAGTAGTCGATAAATTCGACCAGGGCTTTCAGGATGTCTATGAAATTGAAACTAATGCGACTTATCCTAGAGCTACGTTGAACCACAGACAAGCAGTTTTGGAAGATGCTAAAGGTGAAGTTAACTGGAAATCAGTTGCAAGTTTAGTGGAAGGCGATCGCCTGCTTCATAACACACAAATTTTACCTGGAACAGTTACCCATCTCCCTGCTGACTTTACAGAATCTAGACCTTCCCAAAGCCGAACAACCAAGTCCTTGCTTGTTCCTAATCTCACACCTGAAGTAGCTTGGCTAATTGGATTGACTCACGGTGATGGCTATGTTGCCCTTAGTCGTAATAAGCATGATAAGCCCTATGGCCGTGTTGAATGGTCAATGAATAGCTTACAGATCGAACAAACAGCAAAAATTCAAGCCAAAATAGATTCTGCTTTAGCTTTATTTGGATTGACTGCTACTCACAGCGTTACCAAAGGTGAAAATACTGCCAAGTCAATTTGTTCTTCTATCCGACTAGCTGAATACTTCCATAGCTATATTAAGCAGCCTAATGTTCCCTTAGTAATTCCTAATTTTATTTTGCAGGGTTCAGTAGATATCCGGGCTGCTTATCTAGCTGGACTAATGGACAGTGATGGAGCAGTTAATAACCGGCCTCCTCACCTAGTTACATCTGTTTATCAATCATTTATTCGACAAGTTGGTATAGTTTTATCGAGTTTGGGTATTGCTGGTAGAATTAGCATTACTCGTCCTCAGCACAAAGAATGGCAAGTTAAGTACAACCTCACGCTTCCAGCCCTGAAAGAACGTTATAACGCCATTATTGCGCTTCACTCTGTCAAGGGAGAACTGCATCAAGGATTGAAAATGTATGGTTTTACCATTCCTGGTGCAATCATGCGCGAGGCTTACACCTATAGCGAAATGCGAGATATGGGCTTCCAGGGTTCTCGCACTGTTGATGCTAATTATGAACGTTATATAGCTGAAGCTGATATCTCTCTGGATATTCCTGTCACAGTCAAAGGTTTAGGCAGTTACGATCATGTTCAAACCTATGACATTGAAGTGGAAGAAGCCCATTGTTTTTACTGCGACGGTTATCTGACGCATAACTCAGCTGGAATGCGACAGTTCGTTTCTGAAGATGAACAAGGCGCAGCTGCCAAAGATAACTTATGGCAACAAGACGCAGAAGGCAACTGGCGCATAGATCCAGAGCGCGATTCTTTGCGAATGGCCAACCATACCAGAGTATTTCACCGCAAACCAACCTTAGAAGAATCCATTGCTGCTGTACGTAAACAATATTACAGTGGTGAAGGGGCAATTCAATGGGCTGGTGAAGCAGTTGCTAGAGCTAACATTGATTTACTAACTACACCAGAACTGAAAAAAGACTTCTTGCAAGCTTATGAGCAAGGAAAAGCACAGTATTGGATAAAAGAATACTATCCTGAAATTGATGCTGATGAGCTAGAACATAGAATAGGTAGGTTTGGGTTAAATCCGTGCGGAGAGATTATAGGTAGTAATTTTCACTGTAACTTATCTGAGGTACACTTAAACCAACTTGATCCCGACAACTACAAAGAACAAGAAGAAGCATTTACCGCTGGGGCGCTTTCTGTAGCCGCACTGTTAAATCACCAATTCCTCGAACCACGCTATCAATACAGTCGGGAATTAGATCCCATTGTTGGTGTTTCTTTCACCGGTTTATTTGACTTCTTCGTTCATGCTTTTGGTGTGGATTGGTTGCGCTGGTGGGAAGAAGGACGACCAGGAACTAACGAAGGACTGGTTTTCAAACGCGGTGAACAAAAATATCTCAACTTTTGGAAAGATGTAGTCCATAAAGTAGTGTGGGAATATTGCGATCGCCATAATATCAAACGCCCCAACCGTTGCACCACAGTTCAACCCAGTGGCACTAAATCCCTCTTAACAGGTGCTAGTTCCGGTTGGCATCCCCCCAAAGCCCAAAGATTCATTCGTCGGATCACCTTCCGCAAAAATGACCCCGTAGCCCTAGCTTGTATAGACTATGGTTACAACGTCATACCTTCCCAATCTGACAAAGACGAAAACGGCAACTTACTAAATGACCCATTTGATTATCGTTGTACAGAATGGTTAGTAGAAATACCCGTCGCTGTATCTTGGGCAGATTTACCCGGTGCTGATGTAATTGATGTGTCTAAGTTCTCAGCCTTAGCCCAATTAGATTTCGTCATGCAAGTACAGAAATTTTACACAGCCCATAACACAAGTGCCACCATAGAACTGCGTTCCGAGGAAGTTGAATCCTTGGGAACACGCATCTATGAAGCTATCCAAAATGATGAAGGCTATATTTCTGCGGCGTTATTAGCACGGTTCGACGATTTGCAATCATTTCCTCGTTTACCCTTTGAACCCATAGACAAAGCTACCTATGAACGCTTGTCTCAAGAAGTCAAAATTAGACGAAAAACAGATGATTTCTGTGGCGCTTTAAGTCGTTACGATTTAGGCGAACTAACAGACGCAGGCCCCAGCGGTTGCGACTCTGATAAATGTATGTTTCCTGAACAGCAACCAAGCGCATAGGGACTGGAGACTGGGAAGATAGGGAAGAAAAATCATCTCCCTGATCTCCTTACCTACGAAATCATTTTCCAAGTTACGATTGATTAAGAAATAGTAATTTTTACAGCAATACCAGGAGACATTTAAATGTTCATAGATGAATTGTCCCCCATCTTTAAGCAAGCTACCCAGCACCCAGTCTCATTTTTTGGTGGGTTATTCTCTGGAGTGCTGCGACTTAACCTCACGGATGATCCTGTTAAAACTTGGCTAGACCAACATATGGGTTCAAGCGGTTCCACTACTTCCGGGCTTCAGAATGGCAAAGCCTCTGGCCCTCAACAAATTTCAATTGATTAACCTTTTCTTAACCGTTAACTGTTAAACGTTAACGGTTAATATAGCGGTTGCTATTACCTAATCAGATCAATGTTTTAAAAAGCTGACTGCCATAACTGCAAAGACGGCAGAATACTTGACTTGATTCTCAATCAAACATATCCCCACCTTCATAAATATGATACTTTGTTACATCTCATACTTGGGAAAAAGTCACAATCAGTTATGATTATGAACATATGCGTATGTTCAGTCTGATGGTAGATGAAATTGTGGATATTGAGCCATTGTTGTTAATTCCTACAATTTTTTCCGTCCGTGAATCAGAGAAAACTATGCAATGCTTACAATTTGCTTAGTTCTGTTTTCCATCTAGCTGAACTAATCGCTTTTTGTTGACAATTACGTGACTCACATGACTATTTACGTTGGAAATCTCTCCTACCAAGCGACAGAAGCAGACTTAAAAGCCGTGTTTGCTGATTATGGCCAAGTTAAAAGAGTTGTTTTACCTATTGACCGCGAAACCGGAAAAATGCGCGGATTTGCTTTTGTTGAAATGACCGAAGATGCACAAGAAGATGCAGCTATTACAGAATTAGACGGTGCAGAATGGATGGGTCGTCAACTGAGAGTTAATAAAGCAAAACCACGAGAGGATAATCGCAGGGACGATAACCGACGCAGTAGTTGGGGGTAAAGACAGGACTTTTAATTAACCAAGTTTGAAATTGCAGCAAATTGTTTTCTAGTGATACAAGATTAATGGGCTGAAATTTACTAGAAACAATGAAAATATACCCGACTAGTTATGAACAGCCGACAAATATCCAGACTCGTCGGGGCTTTCTATTTTTTATGTATAAAGGATGATGGTTTTTAGGCAGTGTCTTATTACAAAAAAAATTAATTAGCTAGAAAAACTACTGAATACTCCAGAAAACCTACTTCTTGAAGAAGTAACCCAAAATATCAATTCTTTAGTTTATCTAAAATCAATCTTTAGTTATCAAAATACCTTTCTAAGATAGAGGTAGCGACCAAAAATCGCCATTGGGGAAACCAACCCAAAAGCAAAATGCTAGGGAGTAACAAAAATGGCTCAAGCCTCTGAATCTTTAGATTTGTCTATCAACTACGCTACAGATAAAGCCCTAGATCGTGATTGTACAACCTTATCCCGTCACGTCCTTCAACAATTGCAGAGTTTTTCGGCAGATGCACAGGATTTAAGTGCGTTGATGAATCGTATTGCGTTGGCTGGTAAACTAGTAGCGCGTCGCATGAGCAATGCTGGCTTAATGGAAGGCGTTCTGGGATTTACTGGGGAAGTTAACGTCCAGGGAGAATCTGTTAAAAAATTGGATGTCTACGCCAACGACGTATTTATCTCAGTGTTTAAGCAAAGTGGCTTAGTTTGTCGCCTCGCTTCCGAGGAAATGGAAAATCCCTACTATATTCCAGAAAACTGTCCCATTGGTCGTTATACCTTGCTGTATGACCCAATTGACGGCTCATCTAACACGGATACTAATCTTAGCTTAGGTTCTATTTTTTCCATCCGTCAACAGGAAGGAAACGATAGCGATGGTAAAGCCACTGACTTGCTGACCAACGGACACAAACAAATTGCCGCTGGATACATACTATACGGGCCAAGCACGATGCTGGTCTATACTATAGGTAAGGGGGTTCATTCCTTTACCCTTGATCCCAGTTTAGGGGAGTTTATTCTCACAGAAGAAAATATCAAAATTCCTGACCACGGTTCTGTTTACAGCGTTAATGAGGGGAACTTCTGGCAGTGGGATGAATCCATTAGAGAATACATTCGCTATGTTCATCGCACTGAAGGCTATACCGCTCGTTACAGTGGTGCGATGGTGAGTGATATTCATAGAATTTTAGTTCAAGGTGGTGTGTTTCTGTATCCAGGAACTTTGCAAAAACCAGAAGGTAAATTGCGCCTACTTTATGAATCTGCACCTTTAGCATTTGTGATTGAACAAGCGGGTGGTCGTGCGACTACAGGATTAGTGGAGATTGTGGACGTAGTTCCGAAAAAACTACATCAACGCACTCCTTTAATTATTGGTAGTAAAAAGGATGTGGCTAAGGTTGAGTCTTTTATTCAAAATGGTCATTAGACGAATTTGAAAAAAGTGTTTAACTAATGCCAGTAATGAAGCTGAAGATTGACAATTAGGGATTGGAATGCAGGACTAGCAATGTTTGTTAGTGAATTTAAAGATTCATCTCAGTTGGTTGATGCCAAATACAAAAGCTGCCGCTATCAACTGAGGAACTTTTTCAACTTCACAAAAAAACACTGTTAACTAGGAGTTAAAAAATAGTTATGGCAACCAATCATTTATTAGAGATTAAACAATACGGTCAAAGTATCTGGATGGATAATTTGAGCCGTGACATTATTCAATCAGGGGAACTCGAAAACTTGGTAAAAAATCAAGGAATCTCTGGTATTACCTCCAATCCGGCCATCTTTGAAAAAGCAATTACTGGTAATGCCATTTATGATGCTGATATTGAAGCGGGAATTCGTGAGGGTTTACCAACATACGAAATCTATGAATCTCTAATTTTTGCAGATATCCGCAATGCTTGTGATATTTTGCGTCCTGTTTATGATGCCACGAATGGTTTAGATGGTTATGTGAGTATTGAAGTTCCACCAACTATAGCTCATGATACCCAAGCCACAATCGCTGAAGCTCGTCGCTATTTCCAAGAAATTGGGCGAGAAAATGTGATGATAAAAATTCCTGGAACTAAGGCGGGTTTACCTGCTGTAGAACAAGCAATAGCTGAAGGAATTAACATCAACGTGACGCTGTTGTTTGCAGTCCAAAGTTACATTAATGCAGCTTGGGCGTATATTCGTGGCTTAGAAAAACGGGTGAGTGAAGGTAGGGATATTAGCCAGATTGCCTCTGTAGCCAGCTTTTTCTTGAGTCGGATTGATAGCAACATCGACGCTAAGATAGATGCGAAATTGCAGCGGGGTGTTGATGACATTAACCATGAAGCAGTGCTGCGAGCGGTAAGAGGGAAAATAGCGATCGCAAATGCCAAGATAGCTTACCAAGAATACAAGAAAATCACCAGCACTGATGCTTGGCAAGCCCTAGCAGCAAAAGGTGCAAAGGTGCAGCGATTACTGTGGGCCAGCACCAGCACCAAAGACCCCAGTTACAGCGATGTCATGTATGTCAATGAACTAATTGGCAAAGACACCGTTAACACCTTACCACCAGCCACAATTAAAGCTTGTGCCGATCACTGTAATGTCAGCGATCATCGCCTGGAAACAGGCGTAGACGAAGCTTACCATCTCCTAGAAAGCTTGAAAACACCGGACATCAACATTGACATCAATACCGTAATGGACGAACTACTCGTTGAAGGTATTGACAAATTTGTCCAGCCCTTCCAGTCACTAATGAACTCTTTAGAAGGCAAAATCAAGCTATTGTCACCAGTATAGGGAATAGGGAAGAGGGAATGGGGAATAGGGAAAAACTCTTACCCAAAACCCAAAACCCCTTCCCTAAATCTAAAATCCAAAATCCAAAATCTAAAATTCTATGGTCAGTCTGCTAGAAAATCCCCTACGCGTTGGTCTACAACAGCAAGGGATGCCCGAACCCCAAATTATAGTTATCTTTGGCGCTTCCGGGGATCTTACCTGGCGCAAACTAGTACCAGCACTGTACAAATTACGTAGAGAAAGACGTATTCCCCCAGAAACCACCATTGTGGGTGTAGCACGTCGAGAATGGAGCCATGAATACTTCCGTGAACAAATGCAGAAGGGCATGGAAGAAGCTCATAGCAGTGTCGAATTAGGGGAACTCTGGCAAGACTTCTCCCAAGGTCTGTTCTACTGTCCTGGTAACATAGACGACCCGGAAAGCTACCAAAAACTGAAAACCTTATTAACCGAATTAGACGAAAAGCGCGGAACACGGGGCAACCGAATGTTCTACCTTTCCGTTGCACCCAACTTCTTCCCCGAAGCTATTAAACAGCTAGGAAGCGGAGGGATGCTAGAAGATCCCTACAAACATCGTTTGGTGATTGAAAAACCCTTTGGTCGGGATTTATCCTCTGCCCAAAGTCTCAACCAAATAGTGCAGAAATATTGCAAAGAAAACCAAGTCTACCGCATTGACCACTACTTAGGTAAAGAAACAGTTCAAAACTTGCTGGTATTCCGTTTTGCCAATGCCATCTTTGAACCATTATGGAATCGGCAATTTGTTGACCACGTACAAATTACCGTAGCGGAAACCGTCGGTGTAGAAGACCGGGCTGGTTATTATGAAAGCGCCGGCGCACTGCGGGATATGTTGCAAAATCACCTGATGCAACTTTACTGCTTGACGGCAATGGAAGCACCCAACGCTATGGATGCTGACAGTATTCGCACAGAAAAAGTTAAAGTACTACAAGCTACTCGTCTAGCTGATATTCATAATTTGTCACGTTCGGCAATTCGTGGTCAATATAGCGCTGGCTGGATGAAAGGACAACCAGTACCAGGATATCGCGACGAGCCAGGAGTTAATCCTGACTCCACCACACCCACCTATGTAGCCATGAAGTTTCTAGTAGACAACTGGCGCTGGAAAGGTGTTCCTTTCTACCTCAGAACCGGGAAGCGGATGCCAAAAAAAGTTAGTGAAATTGCCATTCACTTCCGTGAAGTTCCTTCCAGAATGTTTACCTCTGCCGCCCAACAAGCAAATGCCAACATTCTGACGATGCGAATTCAGCCGAATGAGGGAATTTCCCTGCGGTTTGATGTGAAAATGCCAGGAGCAGAATTCCGTACCCGCGCCGTTGACATGGACTTTAGTTATGGTTCCTTCGGCATCCAAGCTACTTCTGATGCCTATGACCGCCTATTCCTCGATTGTATGATGGGCGACCAAACACTCTTCACACGGGCAGACGAAGTGGAAGCAGCTTGGCAAGTAGTCACACCAGCACTTTCGGTTTGGGACGCACCCGCCGATCCTACCACTGTTCCTCAATACGAAGCCGGTACTTGGGAACCAGCAGAAGCAGAATTCTTAATTAACCAAGATGGTCGCCGTTGGCGCAGACTCTAGGAATTTTAGATTTTAGATTTTGGATTGGGGATTGGGGATTAGCAATTAGTAATTGGTGAGTTGGAAAGGAATTATTACCCATTAACCATTACCTATTAACTATTACCCAAACTCTAATCCACAATCTGAAAATCTTAAATTACAAATCCAAAATCCAAAATCCAAAATCCAAAATAGACTATGGCTACTCAAGCTCCTACGATTTATTCACTGCAAGCACCCAAGGATGTTTCGCTCACTGAAATAGAAGCGGAATTGACTCAAATCTGGCAAAGTTACGGCATTACCGGCGAAGATGGGGCATTACCTGCTGCTACCCGCGCCACAACATTTACCTTGGTAGTTTACGAACCAGAAGAAACCCAATATTTGTTAGCTGCAACAGGCTTTTACAATGGTCCTATTGATGGAATTTTGGGGCCGCAAACGGACGCAGCATTGCGGGAAGTGCAGAAAAAACATGGACTCCCAGAAACTGGTATCGGTACACCAGAAACTCTAACTACATTACGAGAAGAATACTTCAAAAATCAGCGTAGTGGGGCTAAGGGAGATAATCATGGCGCGGCTATGGGCTATACTTTCAGTCCCACCAGTCCTACCATTGCTGACGAAATCGCCCTCCGTAACCCTTGCCGGATTATTGCTTTATGTCCCATTGCTGGGGAAGATGAAGGGGTGAAAGCGCAAGTTTCCGCCTATTGCCCAATTCAAAAGCAGTCATCTAGTACACTGATTTGCTGTGAATATATTACTCTCACAGGTACAGCGGCTGCTTTGGAACGAATTGGGGGTATGATTCCGGCATTGTTAATTGGTGGTTTACCAAAGTTTCTTTGGTGGAAAGCGACACCAGATTCTGGAAATCCACTCTTCAAACGGTTGGCAGCGGTCTGCAATAATGTCATTGTGGATTCTTGCAACTTTAATACTCCAGAAGAAGATTTACTCAGCTTGCAATATTTGGTAGAAAGTGGTGTACCTTTAGCTGATTTAAATTGGCGGCGTTTGGCTGCATGGCAGGAGTTGACTGCTGAGGCTTATGACGCACCAAATCGTCTTGCGGCTCTGAGGGAAATCGATCGCGTAACTATTGATTATGAAAAGGGCAACCCTGCTCAAGCATTACTGTTTTTAGGTTGGTTGGCAAGTCGGTTGGAATGGGAGGCTGTTTCTTATTCCAAGGAAAGCGGTGATTATGATATCACTCGTGTTCGTTTTGTGGCTCAAGACCAAAAACAAATAGAAGCAGAATTAGCAGGTGTTCCCATTGCTGATATTGGTGAAATTGTCGGTGATTTGATTGCTTTGCGTCTGAGTTCTACTAATCCCCAAGCAAATTGTGGTACTGTAATTTGCTCGGAAACTGGTGGTTGTATGCGAATGGAAACTCATGGTGGCGCTCAATCTGCTGGTTTGTTTCAACAGGTAAGTTCTCTTTCGGAACAGAAAGCGGAAGTGTTGTTAAGTCAACAGGTACAACGCTGGGGTCGTGAGGCACTTTTTGAAGAAAGTTTGGCGGTGATAGCACAAACTTTGAAGTTGGAAAATCGGTAATTGGTAATAGACATCTCCGGACAAGAATGTAGAGACGTTCCATGGAACGTCTCTACAAGAGTTCTAGGAAACGCATATTTAATTTTTGGAGATGTCTAATTTATTCATTACTTTTTTACCCTCTTTCTGTGATACAAGGGGGTATTTTTTATTCATTTTAAATTGATGCAAGATGTGAAATAATAAATAAACAGGAAATATAGCAGGAGTCAGAATTCAGAATATGGCTTACGTCACGCTACGCTATCAGAAGTAAAACCCTTTTGTGGCATGAGTTTTATCATCGCTTGATGTCCTAACCTCCTTGTCCGTTCCTATATCTGGTTTTCTAGACATTAGTCTTCGTTCATGAAGATGTTTGTCACTCCAGTATTATGGGAAGACTATATGTAAAGTTATTATTTTCTGTTCGGACACAACATATTGTAAAGTTTTATGGATGTGCAAATACGTTTATCAAAACCTGAAGATTTAGAGAATATTCTGAAACTACAAGCTGATTCACTTAGAGCATTATCACCAAATTATAATTTAAGTCAGATTGAGTCTTTAATAAGAAATCAAAGATTAGCCAGAATGCAGATAAATGAGGTCATACTTGTAGCAGAATATAAGCATGAAATAATTGGATTTGCATCTCTTCTAAATCAGCAGCCCAGGATAGGTGGTATATATGTCCATCCAAATTTTATACGTCAAGGTATAGGTACACAACTGCTCGGTGCTATAGAAGAAATGGCTAGACAAAATAAATACAAATTCATTGATCTAATATCATCTTTATCATCGGTAGATTTTTATCAAAAAAATGGTTATCAGATAATTCGTGAATCCGATTTTTATTGTGAAAATAATGTTTGGATAACTTGTGTCAACTTAGAAAAGCAGTTAATGAATTTAACAGAAATTGAGAAGTGGTGTCTTTGGTTTAAAAATTTATTCTTCTAAGTTTTTCTTAATAGTAATTCAGCTCATTATCAAAGAATTCAAAATTTAGGTTATTCACTAAAACTTGATAATTGGCGTTTATAGTAAAAATTTCAATCAAATAATTCTAATTACCAATGTCTATAATTATTGCTGGAGAACGTAGTGGTGTGGGTAAGACAACTGTGACACTTACCCTTTTAGCGTCTTTGTGTCGTCGTGGTGCAAAGGTGCAATCTTTTAAGGTGGGGCCAGATTATATTGACCCGATGTTTCATCAGTATGTTACTGGTCTTCCTTGTCGAAATTTAGACTCTGTGCTGACTTCGGAAAGTTATGTCCAAGAATGTTTTCATCGTCATTCCCCTGGGTGTGAATATGCTTTGGTTGAGGGGGTAATGGGTTTATTTGATGGAATTAAGGGGACTGGGGAAGGAGAAGAAAAATTACCAACTGATTTTGCGAGTACGGCACACGTAGCACGTTTATTGGATATTCCTGTGATCTTGGTGATTGATTGTAGTCGGTTGTCTGGTTCTGTGGCTGCGATCGCACATGGTTATTGTTCTTTGGATAGTAGAATTAAAATTGCTGGCTTAGTATTGAATCGGGTGGGAAGCGATCGCCATTTATCCTTGCTCAAAGATTCCCTAAAACCCCTACAATTACCTATTCTCGGCGTTTTACGAAGACAAGATAACATTACTATACCTGACCGCCATTTAGGTTTAATCCCTACAGCAGAACTTCCCGAATTGAATGATGTCGTCAATCGCTTGGCAGATTTAGGCGATAATTGCTTTGACTGGGATCAGCTACTACCCCTTTTGCAATCTCCCCACCTCCCCACATCCCCATCTCCCCATCTTCCCATCTCCCCATCTTCCCTAAAGATTGCGATCGCACGAGATAAGGCTTTTAATTTCTACTATCAAGACAATTTAGATTTATTGAAAAATTTAGGTGCAGAACTAGTTTTTTGGAGTCCTTTAGAAGATACTGAATTACCACAAGATATCCAAGGAATGTATTTTGGTGGTGGGTTTCCTGAAGTATTTGCACAAGAATTAGCTGCCAATACTAGCATTATTCAAGCAGTAAAATCAGCTATTTTATCAGGAATACCGACAATTGCTGAATGTGGGGGATTAATGTATTTATGTGAAAATATTATTGATTTTGAAGGTAAATTTTGGCCAATGTTGGGAATATTACCGACATCTGCACAAATGGATAAAAGGTTAACTTTAGGATATCGTCGCGCAGTAGCTTTGCAAAATAGTTTCTTATTTGATATCGGTACAAATATTTATGGACACGAGTTTCATCGTTCCCATTTAATTACTAATCCTCAACAACCATTATTTGATACTTATCGTTATGATTGTGAAGAAAATACAGGATTTGAAGGTTGGAGTTTACCTAATGTTCATGCTTCATACATTCATCAACATTGGGGAGAAAATGCAAAAATTCCCCAAAAGTTTCTGCAACAATGCCTAAAATTTAGTACGACTAACAACAAATAACCAATGACCAATGACCAATGACCAATGACTAATGACTAATACTTTCATTCAGTCGGCGAATTATACGAGATAGTTCACGAATAATATTTACTGCAATTTCTGGAGTTTCTTCAATAGCATCATAAAGTTGTTCTTGGGTGAGTTCCAAACATTCACAAGATTCTAGCGTTGTGGCGGTAGCTGAACGGGGTTGAGTATCAAATACTGCCATTTCTCCAAAGTATTTTCCTTGATCGACTTCTGCTAATTTTGTGTCCCCAATATGGACTTTGACCTTACCTGATACCACAATATAGAGCGATCGCCCTTCTTCCCCTTGTTTAAAGATGCTGTAATTAGCAGGATATGATAACTCATTCATTACAGAAGCCAGCCTGACCACAAAATCATCTCGTAATTCGTTAAAAATGGGAACGCGCCGGACAAATAACAAACGATCAACGCTAGTGAGCATAATTACAAATTATAAATAGAACACCAGTACAAGTATCAAACCGTAATCAGCTTACCCTGCGGGAACACTCTGCGTACATCTAGATTTAACCAGATTTTTAATCAGACGTTACAAACCCTGTGAGGGAAACGTACAACTCAGATGATCATCCATATTATTTTATACCAGTAAATGAGCTACTGGTTGATCATCATCAAAACTATCAACTTTTTAAGTCTTCACCATAAAATTAAAACAGTTACCGAAACCCTCAGTCATAAGTAAATTTATTCTGACAAAAGTTAAAAAATTACTAGGACTATTGATATAATAACCACCACATCAGGTATAAATAATTGTCTCATCGTGGCAAAATAAATAGAGTGGTAAATTTTCATCCACACTATATAATACCGCTAATTGGCCAATCATTCCTTGATGGTACAAGCCTCCAGATTCAACCGTGGAATCAGTTAAAAATCGTTCGACTGAGCGCTCACGACGAAGTCCAAAATTGTCTGACATTTCTTGATTTAGAGCATCTTCTCCCAAGGGTATAATTATGTACTTTATAGAAAATTATTCTTACATAGAAAATTACAATTATCTGCATAGCGAAATTATCTATGATCATCAATTAACCACCAGTCAGGTTTCAAATCCAAACCCTCTCAATGAGTTTTTCTCCACAGGACTGAGCCAAGAATCTATAAATCAAATCACACCAACAGCAATAGAAGAGTCTGCTGATTCCTTAAGTCAATTACCTGAGACAGATACAGATAAAAGTGTTGATCTAATTCGTAAAAATAGCTTACAAACAGAGCCTACATACCCGGAACAAAAACCGTTTAAACCACAAAAGCTGCCCTTAGTTTTAGAAAAGAAAAAAGCGCGACCGCTTCCATCTCCGGGTATTACTATGCTCACGCCATCAGCTTATGGTAAATCCTGGGGGAGAGCTTCTTTTGGGGTGGGATTACAATCTCGCGCTCGCTTTACTGACACAGCCGATGGAGTTTTAGGGGTTGGTATTGGTTTTGGTGATGGGAAAAAATTAGTTGGTTTAGATGTCAATATAGGTGTTGTAGATATAAGTTCTTTTGAAAATGGAAACATTAGTTTAAAATTACATCGCCAACTTCCATACGATTTAGCTGTGGCTGTTGGTGTTAAGAATTTAGTGACTTTTGGTGATACTGATGGTGGTACATCTGCTTATGGTGTCATTACGAAAATGTTCCGTCTCCAAGATAGCGACAGCGAGCCATTTAGTAGGCTTTATGTCTCTGCTGGTGTTGGTGGGGGACAGTTTCGTTCAGAATCAAATATTAGAAATAATATTGATTCTCTAGGTGTTTTTGGTAGTGTGGCTTTGAAAGTGGCTCAACCGGTGACGACAATTGTTGAATGGAGTGGACAAGATTTAGGTTTAGGTATATCTGTAGCTCCATTTAAGAAAATTCCTTTAGTTATCACTCCAGGTATTAGTGATATTACCGGCAATGCTGGTGATGGTATACGATTTATATTAGGAATTGGTTATAGCATTTCTTTTTAACTGAATTTATCGCCAAAATATTAGGATAACAACGATGAAATTTACTCGTTCATTTTTTTCTATTTTTTTATCAGTTATTTTAGTTCTATTTTTCTTTAAATCTGTTCAAGCTCAAGTCGGAAATCAGTCAGATATTACTAATCCTGATCCTCAAGAAATTATCAATCCTAATGAGCCATCAGGAAATCAGTCAGATATTACTAATCCTGATCCTCAAGAAACTGTTAATTCTAATAATCCCGCAGAGAACCCAATCATTGATCGTGAAGTCTTTGATAATAATTTTGATAATACAACACCCGATGAAGCAGTTGCACAGCTTGAAGAACTGAATGCAGTAGAATATGGAACATATCTTGGGACTGATTTTTTTGGCGAAATTAGTTCCTCTGAAGAAATTGCTGATAATTTGAGTAAACTGGCTAAATTGACAGGACGAAATGCAGCAGTTCTTTATGTAACTTCGCTAAAAGATCAACTCAGCTTGATTCTCATTCCCCCAAAAGCACAAGAGAAAGATTTATTAAACGATACTAAAAGCTTGAAAGATAGTTCTTTGCTGCTATCACAAGAAACTCCAGTAAAAGTTGGTGAAATTGTCCGTAAATATGTTTTGGAAGCTAACAGTATCAATATTCAAAAAGTTGCTCAAGAGTTTCGCTCTAAAGTTACTAATCTTAGAGATAAAGATTACTTTAGGAGTGCTGAAAAGCTATATACATGGATAATTACTCCCATAGAAACAGCCTTAGAAGTAAATAAAATAAATACTGTAATATTTTCAATGGATAGCGGTTTACGCTCTCTTCCTGTAGCCGCTTTATATGATGGTAAACAGTTTCTGATTGAAAAATATAGTGTGGGTATCATCCCCAGTTTTAGCCTCACAGATACCCGTTATATTCCCATAGTTAATTCTGATATTTTGGCACTGGGAATATCGAAAAGCACAGAAGGGCAAGACCCTTTACCATCTGTACCATTAGAAATCAACATGGTGAGTAAAAATATTTGGCGCAGTCAAAGTCAGATATTATTAGATCAAGACTCAACACTAGAGAATTTTGAATCTCTCAGTTTTAAGAAGCATTTTGGAATTCTGCACTTAGCAACTCATGGTGATTTTAAATCGGGAAAAATTAGCAATTCTTACCTTCAATTTTGGAATCAAAAAATTCACATAGATCAGTTGAGAAATATATCTCAGAAATTAGGATGGAGTAAAGATCCAAAGGTAGAAATGCTAGTTTTGAGTGCTTGTAGAACTGCTTTGGGTAGCCAGGAGGCAGAATTTGGATTTTCTGGTTTAGCTGTGCAAGCAGGGGTAAAATCAGTTTTGGGTAGTCTGTGGTATGTGAGTGATCAAGGCTCTCTGGCGCTAATGACTAAATTTTATGAGCAGTTAAGCACTACTTCCTTGCGATCTGAATCTCTTAGACAAGCTCAGTTAGCTATGCTGAAGGGGGAAGTACGGATAACAGATAAAGAATTATATCTATCACCTGAAAAGTCTATTGCTCTACCACCAGAACTGGTTAATTTAGGTACGATCAACTTATCCCATCCATACTATTGGTCTGCTTTTACAATGATTGGTAACTGGAATTAACCGTAGTCGGTTAACTATACTGCAAACGGGTGAAACCTGAACTTATGTCATACTGTATCCCTAACGGGAGCGTAGACATACGTAACGTAGTGCAGGGGAGTATCTCGGAGATTCTTCACTTCGTTCAGAATGACACTTTTAAACCGTTTTTAGTATAAATTCAGCTTGGTTTTGATCACAATTCAGCAGTGTAAAAGGAATGTTTTGGAAATGGTGCTTTAGAGTTATTATCCTCTGTCTGGGGTTGTGGGTAATCTTGGATCTAGGTTCCCATCTAGGGGCTGAAATTTTTTGGTTTCAGGAAGTTGGCTATTTGCAAACATTTCTACTGCGGTTAATAACTCAGGGTGCTTTATGGGTGAGTGTTGTTAGTGTCAGTGTTACCTATCTGCTGGGGAATCTTGCTGTAGCAAAACGTTGGAGATATCCCTCGTCTCTTAAAAGTGAGCCGGTCAGAAGTGGAGAAAAAAGACTGGGTAGGGAACTGATAAACTTTCCGAGTTCCCAGTATGGCAGAGTCGATGAAACTCTCCAAGTCGAGACAGGAAACAGACAAATGAGATTGCGCTGGCTGTTACCCATGACATTAAGCTTGAGTTTGTTGATGGGGTTAATGGTGACGCATTACGGGAAAGTGGCTTTGAGTTACTGGTATGGAGAAGTTGATCAGGTTAACTCGCCTTTTACTATTCTATTTAGACCAGAGATAGTTTTGCAGTTGAGTAGCAGGATTATTTCTCAAACTTGGGATTTGGGTTTGGCTGTGGCCATGGTGATACCTTTAGTCGGCTTTGCGATCGCTCTTTTAGTATATTCTCAGTTTTTGCTCAGAGCGATCGCACTTGTCTTTAGTCTCGGTTTTGGCTGGATACTATCTCAAAATTGGTCTAAAATTCTCCTCTACTTTCACTCCACCCCCTTCAACAGCACAGAACCTTTATTTGGCAAGGATATCAGCTTTTATATATTTTCTCTCCCAGTCTGGGAACTGTTGGCTTTTTGGCTAATAGGATTATGTTTATATGGCTTTATCTCCGTCACTCTCACCTATCTTTTATCAGGAGACAGTCTCAGTCAAGGCATTTTCCCTGGCTTCTCCCCACGACAGACACGTCATTTGTTCGGTTTGGGTGGCTGTTTAATGTTGGTGGTAGCTTTCAGTTATTGGCTAAGTCGTTATGAACTCGTCTATTCTCCCCGTGGGGTGAGTTTCGGCGCTAGTTACACTGATGCTAAGGTACAATTGCCAGCAGACACCATGTTATGTGTTCTAGCTGTTGCGATCGCATTTTACCTATTATGGCAAACTATATTTTGGAAACCCAAATCTCAACATCATCGTTGGGCAATCTATAGTTTAAGTATTTATATAAGTTTAATAATTGCAGGTGATTTTCTTGTACCTGCTGTTGTCCAATCTTTAATAGTTCAACCCAATGAATTGCAGCGAGAGCAACCTTATATTCAACGTACTATTACTCTCACTCGTCAAGCATTCGATTTAGAAGCAATTGATTCTCAAACCTTTAACCCCCAAGGAAAATTAACTGAAGCTGATCTTCAAGCTAATGACCTCACAATTCGCAACATTCGTCTTTGGGATCAAGAGCCATTATTAAAAACTAACAGACAACTACAACAAATTCGTCCTTATTATCAATTTCCTGATGCCGATATTGATCGTTATATAATCAAAACCGAACCCAACCAAGAAGCAACTCCATCAACAGAAAAACGTCAGGTACTAATTGCTGCAAGAGAATTAGACTATACTTCCGTCCCACAGCAAGCTCAAACATGGGTAAACCGCAATTTAATTTATACCCACGGTTATGGCTTTACCATGAGTCCTGTAAATACAGTTGTTCCTGGTGGTTTACCAGAATATTTTGTCAAAGATATTAGCGGTAATGATAGTGCGCTAACCACTTCTAGTGCAGCTATCCGTGAAAGTATTCCCATAGGTAAACCGCGAATTTATTACGGCGAAATTTCTAATACTCATGTCATGACTGGCACGAAAGTCAGAGAATTAGATTATCCTAGTGGCAGCGATAACGTTTACACTAGTTATGATGGTGCAGGTGGAATTAGAATTGGTTCACCGTGGAGAAGATGGCTATTTGCTACCTATTTAAAAGACTGGCAAATGATATTTACACGGAATTTTCTACCTGAAACGAAAGTATTATTCCGACGCAATATTAACCAACGCATTCGTGCGATCGCACCCTTTTTAAAATTTGATAGAGAGCCTTATTTAGTAGCTGCTGATGCCTATACTGGCAATCAAAAAGAGCAATTTCCAGGAGCTAATAATTATCTTTATTGGATAGTGGATGCTTATACAACAAGCGATCGCTATCCCTACTCAGATCAAAATGATGAAGGTATTAACTATATTCGTAACTCAGTTAAAGTCGTAATTGACGCTTACAACGGCACAGTCAGATTTTACATTGCCGAACCAAAAGATCCTCTAATTAATGCCTGGTCAAAAATCTTCCCACAAATGTTCCAACCGTTGGCAAATATGCCTGTTAATCTCCGCAGTCATATTCGCTATCCAGTAGACTTTTTCAAAATTCAATCTGAACGGTTAATGACTTATCATATCACTAACCCACAAGTATTTTATAACCGGGAAGACCAATGGCAAATTCCCAAAGAAATCTACGGTGCTGAACCTCGTCAAGTTGAACCTTACTATTTAATTACTAGTCTTCCTAATGTTCCCTTTGAAGAATTTATTTTACTGCTTCCCTACACACCAAAAGAAAGAACAAATTTAATTGCTTGGTTAGCAGCACGTTCAGATGGAGAAAATTACGGTAAATTACTGCTTTATAATTTTCCTAAAGAACGTTTGATTTATGGACCCGAACAAATCGAAGCCAGAATTAACCAAGATCCCGTTATTTCTCAACAAATTTCTCTATGGAATCGTCAAGGTTCAAGAGCAATTCAAGGTAATCTTTTAATTATTCCCATTGAACAATCTTTATTGTATGTTGAGCCAATTTATTTAGAAGCAACGCAGAATAGTTTACCAACTTTAGTCAGGGTAGTTGTTGCTTATGAAAATCGCATTGTCATGGCACAAACTTTAGAACAAGCCTTGCAGGGAATTTTTCAACCAGAAGAAACACCAGCACCGCCAATTATTCGTCCTCTAGAGGAAGAAGGAATACCACCGGGTTAGAGTGAATATAAGCTAATATTAGCATGATTCTTGATTGGATAAGGTACAGAGGCAAACGAGATTTATAAATAGATAGATAGACTTGTATTCTGTACCTGTTAACAAGAAAAATCCGCTAATTAGCTAATTAGTAGTATCAATTTATTGTCAGGGATTAGCAGATTGTATCAAAGAATTTTACATTGATAGTAAAGTGCGAATTTTACTGTGCCAACCAATACGATGAACAATTCGCTCTTGATGTAGACTATCGTTTAAAATCTCAGCCTTTGATAAAAGAGAAAGTCTTTCCCAGTTATCTCCCAAAATGTAGGTTGCATTGCCAAATTGAATACTTTCCAAAACAAATAAATTTTGTGAACTAAATCCAAAGACAATATAGCCGCTAAATCCTGCTCTTCCAACAGCAAAAAAGTCAGGTACATATTTATTAATCGTCTCAATACGGTCTTCTATGATACGGTGTTTGCCGCGTGGAGCATTTTCAATAATCTTTTTAACTTCCTGACGAAGTTTGCTCCAAGGATATTGACCAGACTTCAAAATTGTCCAATTGAGACGTTTTAATGGCACATTTATTATCGCATCCAAATTCTCAGAGAAAACTTGGCATTCACGAAAAATTTCTAGACAAAGATTGATGATGTGCAGCAATAAAGAGTGATTGCTAGTGTCATAAACTATTGGTGTACTTACAAGAATCTTCTCCCCTTGAGTATTTGTAGCAATTTTCAACTCAATACTAGGTGCTGGAATATGGGTTCTTGGATACCTCTGATAAGGAACATCCCGAAAGTCGCAAACTTCTTCAGTCTCACCACCTCCACACCATTGCTTCCAACGCCACTCAATCATTCGATAGGCTGTCTCTTTGGGGCAATCCCTGTGGATCATATCCTTTCCTAATGAGTTGTAGCGACTCTTTGGACCCAATCCTAGAGACGGAAGTACTGATTCACCTACTTCTAAGGCTGGTGTAAACCCAACCTTTTGTAGTAAAACTGGAAAGCGATCAATGTTTGCGATTCCCAAGACAATTGTCTCTCCTGGAGTCACAAACCGGAGACGGGATTCCAGATTCCGAATTCTTCTACCTGTTATTAGCATTGCTCTTGTGTTTTCCTCCTGATAATCCCTAATTTAAGAGTTGAACTTTAACGAGGGTGCTTCTCTAATCCTAGAATAACTGTTAAAATTGAAAATGTGAAGGACAAAAGATAACATTTTGTTAAATTACGTGCTTCAGAGGTAATTATTGTGTCAAAATTTACTGAAAATCCACCACTAGAAATCCGCTTGGGAGAAAGACTGCGATTAGCTCGTGAAATGGCAGGATTTACCCAAGGAGAAGCTGCTCAAACATTGGGTATCACTTCCCCTGCACTCAGCCAGTATGAAAGTGCCAAGCGGAGAATTGAAGCTCTGACACTTGATAGAATCGCGCGTCTCTATGGTGTGCCTGTAACTTACTTTTTTACAGATGTCACCACATCAACCCAACTTTCTGAGCAGCAAGATTGGGAAACATCACTGCGGACGTTGGGTAATAGTCTTTCAATTACTGGAAAAACCGGAATTGCAAAGTTAATCCAGCAAATTCATGATTTAGAAGAACTTTACCAACTGACAAAAACTACTTTTCCTGGTAAACCACATCCACCCTTTGCAGCACTTCCCAAGGAAGAATACACTGACTATGAAGTAGCAGAATTTGCTCAAAAAGCTCGCCGCTATTACAATTTGGGCGTTGCTCCCTTGCTCAATATCAAGGGATTTCTCGATGCACAAGGCTATCAGGTCTTTGCTACTCCTCTAGGACAGGATAGAACTGATCTTTCTGGGTTGTTCTTTTTGCATCCAAACTTGGGATCAGTTGTGGTCTTTAACGAAGATCAAGCTTATACTCGCTCTCCCTTTACCCTGAGTCATGAAATTGCTCACAGTCTGTTTCATTGGGATCGTCCAGCAATTCTTTGTCGTGATTTAGAGGGAGCTAATTCATTAGAAAAATTTGCAAATCGGTTTGCATCTTATTTCCTAATTCCCCAGGAAGGTTTGCAGGAACGATTAGAAGTGATGGGAATTAGAACTGTCAAGCATCCCGAAGAAGTAATACACATTGCCCGTTACTTTGGAGTTAGCTATCAAGGTGCGATTTATCGACTAGCAGCAGACCGGAAATTAGGCGCTCCTCCAGAAGCATTGACTCATAACATCAAACCAATCGCCTTAGCTAAATCTTTGGGATACAGCCCTTCAACTTGTGAGTTTGGCGTGCGTCCCCTACCTCCCGAAGAACGCTTACCAAGAATTTTTTTAGAATTGGGCTATGGTGCGATCGCTAAAAAAATTCTTTCGTTGCGGCGAGTAGCTGAAATGCTGAGAATCAGTGACCTCGAATTAGAAGATAGGCTCTCTGAAGAAGATGCCGAAGATTTTGAAGAGGTCTATGCCTAAATTTGTTCTGGATACAGTTGTTTTGAGAGTTTTCGCATTTGCCCATCCTCAAGGAATTGATATCTTATTGGCAGCACTCAATACTTTACAAGCTGTATTTCCATCTGAGGTTTATTACCAAGATGAAGACTATCTTCCTTTGAATGCACATGATGAAGATTTGAGTGAATTAGCAAAAGGAATCCGTTATGCTCGTCGTCAAGCCCAAAATCAACCAGGACTCAAAGGACAACGTTTTCAGGTACGTTTAGAAAATGCTACTCAACTTCCTCGTCACATTCAGACGGGGAGTCTTTTTATTGAGTCTTTACAGTTAGAAGAACTTCCTATTCGGGAAAATGTAATGAAGGTATATGCTATTGGTCGCGGGGAAGCAGCTTGTTTAATTTTAGCTCTCAGAGATGCCTTCACAGCAGTTTTTCTTTCCAGTGATGATACAGCTTGTAAAGCAGCGCAAGATCTAAATATTTCTTTCCTAACTATTGTAGATGTTCTCACAATGTGGGTATCTGAAATTCGCCCTTCTTTGAACCTGCTACAAGAATTAGTAGATGGAATGCGTAATGCTAACTTTGCATTACCAGATAAAGAATATCAAAAATTGCAACGTATTCTCGATCAACTAGATACTCCACCATAAATGTTGTTGAGCTTGGAAATTGACAAACTATCTTGTCTACTATTTTATTATTTGTAATTAACAAAACAATCTTAGGAAAATTAACCATGCTATATCACTTAGATTTTCATGTCGAATACCCCGATGATATGACACAGCAAGAACTATTTACAATTTGGAATGAAGAAGCTGATGCGGCATTGCAAGCAAAACAAGTAGGAATTGTTGTAGATTTGTGGAAATGTGTAGGAACTCGTCGAGTAATTGCAATTGTGGATGTTCCCACACCTGACACCCTTGATCAAATTCTCTTGGATTTACCTATCATGAAAAAAATGGGTCAAAATGTGCAAGTAGAAGTAACTCCTTTGAGAAGATATGAAGACTTTGCAGTGGATATCAAAGCTAGGTTAGAGAAAAAAGAAAAGTAGACAAAAATATAATACCCTGACTTAAAAATTCGTTGATTGCAGATCAGTTATACTAAGAACGGGTTAAAAGTGTCATTCTGATAGCGCAGCGTGGCGTAAGCCATACGAAGTGAAGAATCTCCGAGATACTTCTCTACGAGACGCTCCGCGAACGCTGCACTACGTTACGCTCAGTATGACATAAGTCCAGATTTCACCCATTTGCAGTATAGCTAACTTATAGTGTTTTTTTGACAGACTTTAATTGTCTCCAGAGAAGTTGAATTTGTTTGTAAGCTTCCTCTGGAGCAATTTTCCCACCAGTTTGTAAACTACAAATGTAATTTACTCGTTGAGAAAATTCTTGCAGATGTAAATTAAATTTTAAATACTCCGTCTTCAATTCTCCATTATATGGACTACGAGGATAGAGAAAATCAGATAGTTCAGATAGAAAATCAGAGCTTGTATTCATAAGTTCAAGTACTTGTTCAAGATGAAGATTGATAGTTAACAAAATCTGATCAGAGGCAATAACTAAATACAGTTATTACATCTGTAAATTTCAATCATATTGTAAATCACTTTTTCCTATTTTCCATGTTCGACCCTTTTGACAAGCATTACAAGCAGCAGTTTTTGGCTCAAAATCAACACAGCCAATGGCGTGTTCACAACAAGCTTTCTGAGGATGTACAGTACATTTAAGACGATAATCATTAGTAAAATATTCACAATTATAACAAGGAATTTGATGTAATTTATATAAATATTTGATTCCTTTTTTTACCGTTAACCAAACACTGCAAAGCAGTAAAATCGTCATTATCCAAGCACATAAGGCGCAAAAAATTATAGCCATATATTTATTACTCCCAAAAAAATTGTAAGAAATAGCCCACAGTCAACTGCTATTAACTACAGGCTGAAATTGTGACTAGCTGATGTTGAGCAAACTTTACGTTATGAGGAAATACTACGGGAATGCCAAGCGGGCATTACCAACCCACCAATCAAATTTGACCTTGGGATTATCGTATGTCTGCATTGCTTACTAATTTATGACTTGTTGCTAGAAATATTCAAGTAATAAGCTATTTAACTTCAACGGATAAAAGTTGATAACATGACTAAAGTCATTTAAATGCTTGAAGTTAATTGCTGATCTGGTGATTACAAATATAGTTTATTGATAAAAATTTCTATTTAGCTGACTCTGTAATAAAGCTTAACAATTATCAATTAAGTTCAATTCAGCAACGCAAAATGAGCGATAATATGTAATTTTATCGCTGTCAAAGGTTTAGATAAATTATTAATAGGGGTGATAAATATGCCCCTAAGAAATACTTGCTAATTTGTTAAATTTTGAGAAATTAGTTGAGATATCAGCATTGGTTGTAGATGATAAAGTCGCCAAAAACTCAATATTTGCTCCCCAACATCTTGAGGATAAAAGTAATGAAAAAAATGATATCCTTGAGGGCATTCCCAGAGATGGTCTTCAGGTTTAAAACATTTTAACCAATCCTGTAATGCAGGTGGAGCAGCAATGGGATCATTTTTGCTACCACATACCATCATCGGCATAGAAACTCCACCTTTAGGCAAATCAACCAACTTGAAGAGAGAGTGTAATAATGGGGTTTGATCCAAATCTTGCTCTAAAGCTGCCATTAACTTTTTAGTGGTGTGAGCAGGTTGTTTGCCAAAAAGATTGCGGACGTTATTCGCTAAGACTTGTTCACGACTAACTGTAAATAGTTCTCTTTGAACATAGTAGTGAGTGTGCCAAGTATGGGCAGGTTGAGAAGCCACAGCTAATAAAGTGAGCGATCGCACCTTTTCAGGATAACGACGAGCAAAATTTAAAGCGATCGCACCACCAGCACCATGGCCAGCTAAATGTATAGAACCAGTACAAGGGGTCAAAAATTCATAGACTAAATCTACTGCTTCATCTATAGAACTACCCTCATCTTTTCCTTGATGGTACTCCCACTGAGCGACCTTCATATACTTACACAAATATTTAAGTAATGGTTGATCAAACCTTCCCAAAGCAGGGCTAGAACTTAACCACAAAACATCAAAAATATCAGACATAAATATTCTCACAAAATACAATAGAGGATGGTAAGGAAGGTGTAGTTAATCAAATTATCCACACTTTGACAACTAACAAATGACTACTAAATAATGTCCAGAATTTTTTACAAACCAAATTCTGTTTTTAACTGAGCCACCCAAGCCTTGATACGTTGATCAGTTAAATCAGATTGATTATCTTCATCAAGTGCCAAACCGACAAACTTACCATTTTTAAATGCCTTAGATTCATTAAAATCATAACCATCCTTTGGCCAATAACCCACAGTTTTACCACCACGCTCGGAAATTTTTTCTTCTAAAATGCCCATAGCATCTTGAAAATTATCCCCATAGCCAAGCTGATCCCCAGTACCAAAATAGGCAACTAATTTACCGGAAAAATTGATAGTATCCAACTCCGGAAAAAAGCCTTCCCAATCACTTTGTAGTTCACCAATATTCCATGTAGGACAGCCGATAATCAGACATTGATACTCCTCTAAATCAGTAGCATCAGCTTGGGAAATATCCTGCAAAGTCACCACATCATCACCAAACTCATCCCGAATCATTTCCGCAGCAGATTCAGTTTTACCAGTTTGAGTACCGTAGAACAAACCAATTTTTTTTGACATTTTCAAACCCCTTCAATAAAAATCAACTTAGGAAAATAAACTGCTATTAGTTAACAGCAAGAAAGCGAACAAAGCTCCCCCAGAACCACCAACCATCCAACCAATATTAAACTGACCCCAAGACTTAGCTGTGGTTAAATTATCTGGTAGTTCTCCTTGAGGAGATTTACGTTTTTGGAAAGTTGCCTTACCATACAGCCACAGACAAATTGATAAAATCAACAGCAACCCAATAGTAGCTACTAACCCAGCTTGATTTGCTAACTCCGTATTCCGCAGCGGACCCAATTTTACAAAAGGGCCAAGCAGGAAATAACCATGAGCCATGCCAATTTCTAAACCGCGATAAAAAGGAGACAACCCCGGACGGTAAATAGGAAGATTGCCTAAAAACTTCAGTGTTAAATCAGAAGCATTGACAGGAGTTTGTAAATTGCCAAATTCTGGGGAATCCAAATAATTGACAACTCCTTGCTGAAAATCTAACCCAGCTGCAATCACACGCACTCTTAAAGCGTGCCAAATATGACCCAATAAAAAGACAACAGCTAAAGCAAAATGGCTAGTTGCTAACCAAGTGCGAATCGAAATTACTTCAGATGTGCTACTAAATCCCAACGGTCCATAAAACTCAGTCGGATAAACGGTATCATTAACAGTCACAAAATATGCTGCTAACAAACCCATGTATGCCAAAGCAGCAAGACTGTAAGATAAATAAGCCTCACCAGACCAAAACAAGATATTTTTTGCCCAGGTGAAAGGAGTAGTGAAAATGTGCCAAATTCCTCCACCAATACAGAGGAGTCCTACCCAGACATGGCCACCAATAACATCTTCTAAATTATTGACAGCAGCCATACCTTGACCACCAAACAGATAACCAAATATCCGCACAGGATTGAGATTTGGTGCTGTAATTATCCTCACAGATGCCACAGTAGGGTCATAAATTCCCCCCCAAACCGTGGCTTTTAGCACCAGTAAAAATGCTCCTAAACCCAACAAGACCAGATGAATACCAATGATGGTGGTCATTTTGTCTTCATCTTCCCAGTTGTAGCCAAAGGAACCAGGAAAATTTTTGTTTTCTGCTAATACCTTGGGTCCTAAAAGAGCGTGATAAATCCCCCCAGCACCAAGTACAGCCGAACTGACCAAATGCAGTACACCAATAACAAAATAGGGATAGATATCAATAATTTTGCCACCATCACCAATACCAAATCCTAAGGTTGCCAAATGAGGTAGTAAAATTAACCCTTGTTCATATATTGGTCGGGAAGGGTCGTATTTACTGATTTCAAATAGGGTCATTGCCCCAGCCCAAAGTACAATTAACCCAGCATGGGCAACATGAGCGCCTAAAATTCGACCAGATTGGTTAATAAACCGAGCATTACCTGCCCACCATCCATATTCAGGTGGGTTAATAGTTGCAGTAGTCATAGTTACATTACCTCACCACGAGTTGGACGTAAAACTTCACCGGTGCGAAAATCAAAACCCGCAGCCCGTAAGGCGTGCCAAAGATGTCCTTGGAGAAAGAAAAAGCCTAGCCAAAAGTGAGCATTTGCCAACCACACACGAGAAGATAATAAATCTCCATTGTGGAAATAGGGGAAACGGTCAAAGCCAATGCTCAAAGGTGTACCGTAAAATTCTACAGGGTAAGCAAGTGTGTTCACGGAGACGAAATAGGCAGCTATAAAACTCATTAAGCTTAAAGCTCCTAAGCTGTAGGACAGGTATGCTTCTCCTGACCAAACAAACAGCCGTTTTACAAAGGCAGAAGGCTCAGTGGTAATGTGCCAGATACCCCCCGCTATGCAGATAATACTGACCCATATATGACCACCAACTAAGTCTTCTAGGTTGTTCACTCCGGCAATCCAGTATTTATGACTGCCTATCAGATAGCTGAAAATAACCGTAAAGTTCCAGGTAGGGTGATTAATGACTCGTACTTCTCCAAGATTTGAGTCGTACAAACCTCCGAAGAAGATAGCTTTGGCAACGAGTAAACCTGCCCCTAAACCCAGTAAAACTAGATGAATACCGAGAATATTTGTCATTTTATTGGCATCTTGCCAACGATAGCCAAAGAAAGAAAATTTTTCTTCTAGGATAGCTGGACCCCATAGAGCATGGAATATTCCTCCCAGTCCTAGAAAAGCAGAGCTAATTAGGTGCAATGCTCCAATGACGAAGTAAGGATAGGTATCTACAATTTGACCACCACCACCTACACCCCAACCCAAGGTTGCTAAGTGGGGTAAGAGAATTAAGCCTTGCTCATACATTGGTTGTGAGGGCTGGAAATGGGCAAGTTCAAATAAGGTTGTTGCACCAGTCCAAAACACGATTAATCCTGCATGGGCAACATGAGCGCCTAAAAGTCGTCCTGAAAGGTTTGTTAAACGGGCGTTCCCTGACCACCAAGGTATGGACTCCGGGGTTTGCACAGCCATGCTTGTCATGGTGTAATTTCCTGTGAGTGAATTGTTATAAATAGTTGCGAGGCTTAATTTACTTATTGAGATTTATATTCAATAAGTTCTGAGGATATCCTAGCAGCATTATTGAGATAATTTATCATCTATCAATGATAAATTTTTGTAAAGCATAAGGTAAAAATAACTGAAATCCTTTATTTACAAGGATTTTTCTTATATTGCTAGAGAATAAATTTATTTTGCTATCTAGATTACTGAAACTAAATGTTCTACTGTAACTACAACACTAAAAAAGGGTGTTCCAGAGAAACACCCCATCAATATTATCTAAAATTCCCAGTCAATACTATTACAAAGAAGAACCACCATAGAGGTTTTGATAATAAGCCAAAATTTGCTTGACTCTTTCCTCGTTCGTCTTTGGTGTCCACGAAATAGACAAACTACTAATTTGGCTTTGATTGTAATCAAATTGTGAAGATGTCTGAGGAATTAAATCCACTTCTACCCCTTCTACTTGACGCAAATGGGCTGCTATTTCCCGATATACAGCTAAAGGCAAATTAGCAAATTCAATTTTTTCCTTAGTCTGCTCCATAAAAATAATATAAAACCGGAAATATCCGGTAATTAAATTTTATTTTTGGTTTTTTTAAAACCCGTGTACGGCACTCCCAAATGAGGGAGACACGGTTAAGCTAATCTTTTTTTTCAGATTGACAGCCGCATTTAATTCACCGTCAGGGTTTAGATTATCACAAAATTTTAAAGCAGTGTAACCATTGAAATAGAATTGCCAGCAGCAGCAGTCTTTGATGGATCAGAGTTGGCTGGTTTTTCTCCTACTGATTTAGCTACTTCAATACCGTATTGTTCCAAAATGACAATAGGATCAGAACCTCGGTTCATTTCAATGCGTTTAATCAAAACACCATTTGCCAAGCGTTGTCCACTTTGTACATAGCGGCTGGTTGGTTCATCTGGTACTTTGATAATTGCCTGGGGTTGTTTACCAATTAAAACTACACCACTTACTAAAACCGCTCTTGCGGAATCTGGTTGTGGTTGTGGTGGTAATACAGGTACTATGGGCGCTTTGGCGATAACTTGAGGTTGCAGCTTAGGCAGAACTGGGGCTGATATCGGTTTGGGCTTTGTTTGAATAGCAACTGTGCGATTAGGGTTGCCCTGTTGCCCTACCTGTGCTGGATTGTTTGTTTGACCTGGAGTTCTATTTTGTGCTGTTGGCGTTGTTTGTGGCTTGATTGGAGTCGGTAAGGGAGGCAATTTAGGAACTGCTTTTGGGACTGAATTGCTAGGCATTTGAGTCACTGGATTTGCGACTATTTGGGCAAAGGGGTCAGTCCGCCCTTTTTGGATCTCCAGCAAACGTGGCTGGACTTGAGTTGATTGAATAATGCCACCACCGTTAGCGATCGCATTTTGATTAGGTCGGGGAGGCACCACCGGATTGATAAAG
Source organism: Anabaena sp. WFMT (assembly GCF_051781005.1). Taxonomy (NCBI): domain Bacteria; kingdom Bacillati; phylum Cyanobacteriota; class Cyanophyceae; order Nostocales; family Nostocaceae; genus Anabaena; species Anabaena sp. WFMT. Next base: position 95,088 of record NZ_JBPWOA010000006.1, read on the forward strand.
GCTGAATCCGCCGGTGGTTTGGGCGCTGTCGCTTCAGAGGTTGGCGCAGGATTAGCGGGGTTAGGAGTGTTAGTAGCTTCAGGCGTGCCGCCTATAGTACATCCAGCGATCGCTAAACTTAAAATACCCGCAGTTGTAATTTGTGTTTTTATACCCATTAGCTGTTCTCGAAAGCTATAGGAAAGTTTACTTGTGGAAATCGACACACCTAAAATTTGCATTCAAGGCGAAGTCTGTTTCTTTATAACCTACATTTTGACATTTCGAGGGTTGTTTTTAACACTGTCATTCCAGCACATCCACAGTTCACGCTTGTTTGCAGTTAATCTTCTGCTGTACCCATGAGTTGTTTGAGCAAGTCCAGCCCTTTTTTGACTCTCCGGGAAACGGTAACAACACTAATACCCAAATGTTCAGCAACTTGTTTCTGTGTCAAATCCTGCAAAAATACGCACTCTACAACTTCGCGAGTTCGGTTTTCTAGCTGTATTAGTGCTTGATGCAGACGCATTTGGTCTTCTTGGGCTAGTTGAAAACTCCGGTAATGAGGATCTGGAACTAACTCACCTAAACAAGTAGCACCCTCTTCTCCATCCAACACAGGTACATCTAAGCTTAAAGGAGAGCGATTAACCCAGGCTAATTTAATCTCTTGCCATTCGCTGTGGGAAATTTCTAATCCTGCTGCTACTTCCGCGTCTGTAGGTTGGCGGTTGTATTTTTCGCGTAGAGAACGGGAAACCCCAATTGCTTGCTGTTGTAGAGCCAACCATCGTCGGGGTATCCGCATAGTCACACCTTTATCTCTAAGGTAGTGTTGAATTTCCCCTCTAATATAGGGAATAGCGTAAGAACTAAACGCATTTCCTTTAGAAAGTTCAAATTTTTCAATAGCTCTAATTAAACCCAAACAGCCGACCTGGAGCAAATCGTCATAGCTCTCTTGACATTGATTGATCCAGTAGTGAGCTTCTTTTCTCACTAGTCCAAAATTTAGTTTCACTAGTTGATTGCGAAGGCGTTCTGAGGGAGATGTCTGATACTCTCTCAACAACTGTGAAATTTCATGTTTCAGTTCGTTCGTGGCTGTGGTAGGCATGGCACATTGGGTATTCAATAAATGGTTAAGTTGAGTAATCGTTCTCAAACCTGGTTGTAGCGTTTTGTATTAGCGATGCCTGCTGTAAGCAGAATATCGCCTTCCATCCAGATCAATAATCTTCTGGTAAAACACAGAAGTAACAATTTTTGGCGATTCAGTCATATCTGGGATGGGTTAAAAATTTAGTGTGATTTATAGCTGAATTGGTTTTTTTGTTATTCTTCAATGGAATTTTGTATGTGGTGTATCGTATTAAATAATTAACCTTTAGAATCAAAATATACAATTCTGTCCTCGATGTCAAACCGAGATCGTACTTAATTTAACAAATGCAATATAATATTTACTTATCAGTATCCTGGCAGAATATGCGTTATTCTTCTAAATTGGGAAAAGTTATTTATATGTAATAGTACGTAATCAATTCCATTAACTTCATCTAATTTTTAAACAATCTCATTTAATTTATGTTGATTTACTGAGGAAACTAGAGGCGTTGGGGATCAGATGGGAGTTCTCGTCTCCGTTAAAAAACCCAACTGTCCCCTAAAAAAAGGAGGATAGTTGGGTTAAACTTTATAATGTAAACTCTTGTAATCAAGAGAATTTAGCCGCGATTTTCAACTCGACCGTAGAATAAACCACGAATCTTGACTTCTTTAGGTTCACCAGCACCTAAATCTGTATCAGAGGGCTGTTCACTCACGAAAGTACCAGCGATTTCGCCAGTAGAGCTATCTATTTTGGCGACTTGTAGAGAAATTTTGCCACTGAGGATTTCTGCACGCTTAACGTTAGTGCGAGTTAAATCGTCATCATCCGCTTGGGCAGGGAGAGCTACAGCATTATCGTATCCAGAAACGACACCACGACCTTTAGGATCTAGGAAAGCCGCACCACGATAGGAAGGAACCTTGAAAGTGCCTTCAAAGTCCGTCGAAGTGTTAATACTGGTCAAATTCGGTTGTGTTTGTGCAACCAAGTTTTTGATTGTAAACAAGAAAGGAACCAGTTCACCACCAGGAAGTTTGACAGTGATAGCTTGGAAGTCAAGACCATCTGTTTCTACAAAGGTGAGACTATTATCTGGGTTGATTTTGATATCACCTTGTACTTGGTCAATGGTGGAGGTATATCTAGTTAACAATTTGCCAGGAACAAATTCGGCTTCTTGTCGTTTGTTAGCAGGTTCTTCTTTGACAAAGTAACTAGTTGGTTCTAAGCACAGTTCTTTGATGGCGTAGGACTTGCTGGTATCCAGGGGAATCGAACCACGGCTTGTTTCTGCCAGTTGGGGGCATTTGTTAGCCAAGCCAGTGCCTCGAATCTGTTCGTAAGTGAGTAAATCTCTGGTGCTAGAGGAGGGAGCATCACTGCAAGCAGTGATTAGTCCTAAGCATAAAGCCAAGAATGCAACAATTAAAGCGCGATACCTCATGGTCAACCTCAATGTGAAAATTAATATCTAAAGTTGTCAACTCAGCCAGATCATACGATTTTTTTTAACTCAAAATCAAAGCACTCTAATTGGAAATAAGAATTTATCGATCCCATTTAGTTGCAGTAGAGGCTGTGCTACACTTCATTGCTTTGTTTTAGAACCGATCGCTTCCCTTTGGCACGTTTGCTGGATGCTCTATAAAATCGCTAGTGTCGCCGTTCCTCCACTGTCTAAAAGCCAAGTGGCTTCTCGGCTTTCCGCTTGATTCTGTGATCTGAACCAGAACTCTCAACGCAGGGCTTTCACTTTCGGTCTAGAGTGGCAGCTGACTAAATTAAGACCGACAAACAATAGAAAACCCAAAATCTTGGGTAAATTTGAGTTTACCCTGTATACATGGAGAGATTTGCATGAGCAACAATAAGAATTCTGAATCAGAGCAATTTACCGAGAAGTTACAGGTGATTACTGCTGCTGTGAAAGATTCAGCCCAAGCTTGTCAAGGAGATGTTACTGCACTGTTAGCTTTGCTGCGACAGTTAGAAAAGCTACATCGAGAAATTCGTGATGGAATTTTTCAAGATAGTTTGCCGGATAACCGTCAAAGACTTTACTCTCTTCTCAAAGATATTGAGTCGGAGGGGGGTTGGCCTTATATTGAACGGATGCGTCTACAAGCATTTTTAGTGAAAGTTGAGGAGGAAAATCCTGTGACTTAAAACACTGAGAACACGCTGGATAGGGATAAATCCTGGGAATGGTAAATTAAAAATCAGTTTTGAGGTGGAAGTTATTAAACTTATGGCTACAATCAACTCTCAAGGGAATGCTTGGGGTTGATGCCATCAAGCATTGCCTCAACTTGCTACAGTATCAAAGGTTTCCAAGTATTTTCTCTATAAAAGTTGATCAGGCGATCGCATCTAAATGAATTGGACTGAAACCAGAAAGGGGTTTTAATGGCCGGTATAGTCTCAGTTTCCCGTAGGGATTTAGCCCAGCGCCGTCAAAAATTACGTCGGCAGCAGCGGATGAAAATTATCCAAACCATTTGGCGAACATTAGCCGCTAGTGGTCTAGCAGGTGGATTGCTATGGGTGACAATCCAGCCAATGTGGGTACTAAAGGCTCCCACACAAATAGTTATGACATCAAGCAACCAATTATTGTCGGAGCAGAAAATTCAGTCACTTTTAGCCCTGTCCTACCCCCAATCTTTATGGCGACTTGAACCATCTGCAATTGCCGAAACGTTGAAGCAACAACCAGCTATTGCACAAGCAACTGTTAGTCGTCGTTTATTTCCTCCTGGGTTGATGATCGAAATCCAGGAAAGATTGCCAGTAGCAATGAGTTACACCTTTCCAAGACAAAGAACAACCAGTTGCGATCCTCAGTCTAGAACTTCGGAGAAATCTGCCGAAGTCCCACCACAACCATGTCTGCAAAATAGCAGTAACCAGAGCCAACAAGGTGATGTGGGTTTACTAGATGCCAGTGGTGCTTGGATGCCTTTGGAAAAATACACTTCACTTAATCCCACTGGCAAATTGCCTAGTCTCAAAGTTATTGGTTTACCAGAACAATACCGTCCCTACTGGACTCAACTTTATCAAGCTATCAGTCAAAGTTCGGTGAAGGTAACAGAAATTGATTGTCAAGATCCCACAAATTTGATTTTGAAAACAGAACTAGGAATTGTACATTTCGGTCTTCCCAATGCCCAATTACCTGAAAAAATCAAAGTACTGGTCGAAATGCAGCATTTACCTACAAAATTAAATCCTGGACAAATAGCGTACATTGATCTCAAAAATCCTGACTTTCCATTAGTACAAGTGAACCAAAAAGCGAAAATAAATCTCCAAAATCCCTAAGCAGCTTTAGGGCAAGGAGGCATAAGGTAGGAGGGAAGAAAGCAAGTTTGATCAGCTTTTTAAACTTTTTCACTGGATAGTTATTTTCGCTATCCTGCACTTGACTGTTTGATTGAGCAACTACTATTTAGAAATCAACTACTTTTCTATCCCTAAAGATATTTGTTATTTTCACAGCCCGCGCCACCGAAACAAAAATTGGTATTAAATTTTGATTAAAATGGCAGGATAAATGATAGACAATCGTTAAAGAGTAACAGATACTCAATTGATACCATCTGATTAACGCAGATCATCTGTCCTATCCTGTATCCTTACAACTCTTTTGGTCTGCTGATAATTTTGAGTGTCGAGTTGCTTTTACTCTGCTAAGGTGTATAACAACTACTTTATAATCTTGAGGAAATCAACTCTAAAATCAGATAGAATGGCTTTTTTAGGTATTTTAATCAGTGACGGGGGGTAAAGATATACATTCATTTTACGAAAATTTAGTAATTAACTAAGAAAGATGCAACGAAAGTTGTAAAATTGATTACTAAATAAAAGGTTTTAGCAGAAATAGTGGGAGGATATTGAGCAGACTAAGGACATACCGGGACGAAAATCAGCAACATAGCAGTCAACTGCTTACACTGTACCTATATTAAGGTTAGTGTAGGCTTGCAAGAATTACCTTGCTCTGGTAAAAGATGACTAGCCCTGTCGGATTTAGTTGAAAAATATTAATGTCTAGATCAAGTTATATAGATTGATCTTCTGACAATGTAGTTATACTTCTCTAAAATTAGTTGCGCGATGGCTACGCCGGCCGCAGGCACCGCGTACTCCTGTGGGGAAGCGTCTTGTGGAAAAAGCAGTGCTGATTTTAGCAAATCTCCTGTGCTTAAAGCTTTTCCCATAGCTAAATTATCGCACGTCCAATCCGGTTAGGTTTGGCAGCAGTGAGAACAATAAAAAACATTGCCAGAGATTGTGGCAGTATGAAACCATAGTTGACTCTTAAGTGAATAACACCGGAAAAAGTCGTTTATCTACCTCTTATAAATCCAATGACACTTGATAATAACCAAGAATTTACCTATAAAAATACCCAAGCTATGGGACAACCAGGATTATCTTTAGCAGTTAACTCCAACAACCCCTTTAATAGCTCTGGGCTGAACTTCGGACAAAATCATGATAGTAAGAAGATGACGGAAAATAACCGCATTGGTGAAATTGTTCCCGGCCGAGTTGCCAATATTAAAGTGATTGGTGTGGGTGGTGGCGGCGGCAATGCTGTTAACCGCATGATTGAGTCTGATGTCTCTGGGGTGGAGTTTTGGTCAATTAATACCGATGCCCAAGCTCTGACCTTAGCGGGCGCTCCTAGTCGGTTACAAATTGGACAGAAGCTAACAAGGGGTTTAGGTGCAGGAGGTAATCCTGCCATTGGTCAAAAGGCGGCAGAAGAGTCTCGTGATGAGATTGCTACGGCTTTAGAAGGTGCGGATTTAGTATTTATCACTGCCGGTATGGGGGGCGGAACTGGTACTGGTGCAGCTCCAATTGTTGCCGAAATAGCTAAAGAAATGGGCGCTCTGACTGTGGGTGTAGTCACCCGGCCATTTGTGTTCGAGGGACGAAGACGCACCAGCCAAGCAGAGCAAGGGGTAGAGGGATTAAAAAGTCGGGTGGATACCCTGATAATTATCCCCAACAACAAGCTGTTGGAGGTGATCCCTGAACAAACACCTGTACAAGAAGCATTTCGCTACGCGGATGATGTGTTACGTCAAGGGGTGCAAGGTATTTCTGATATTATTACGATTCCTGGGTTGGTCAACGTTGACTTTGCCGATGTGCGAGCAGTAATGGCAGATGCGGGATCGGCTCTAATGGGTATTGGGGTCAGTTCTGGTAAATCTAGAGCTAGAGAAGCTGCGATCGCGGCAATTTCCTCTCCATTGCTAGAATGTTCTATTGAAGGCGCTAGAGGAGTTGTCTTCAATATCACTGGTGGTAGTGACTTGACCCTACATGAAGTCAATGCTGCTGCGGAAACAATCTATGAAGTGGTTGATCCCAACGCCAATATTATTTTTGGAGCAGTAATTGACGACAGACTCCAAGGAGAAGTGAGAATTACCGTTATTGCTACTGGGTTTACAGGTGAAATCCAAGCCACGACACAACAAACGGTAGCTAACGCTAGAGTAGTGCCTCCCACAACTTCCAGAAAACCCGCACCACAACCAACTGTTAATCAACCAACCCCAACTCCCGAACCGAAAGAAAAACCCTCATTAGATATTCCTGATTTTCTCCAAAGACGGAGGACACCACCCAAGAATTAAATGATTGTGGATTTGAGATTTTAGATTAAATTTGCAGTCTCAGTTCCGGCTGAGTGCTGTATAAAATTTCTTAGTTAGTTTTAGGGTTTATTTAACTAGGTTAGGGGTAAGCAATTCAATTGCTACCCCAAATTTTATAGGTATGGATGAAACTACTGCTGAATTCTGACTCCTGACTCCTGACTCCTGTTATATTTTTTTGTCAGTGACTGTTCCAGCCATTGAATGACCTGATGACCAAGACGAGTACCATCTAAACGGTCAATTTCCCGAATTCCTGTCGGACTGGTGACATTGACTTCTGTTAGGTAACCACCAATCACGTCAATACCAACAAAAATTAAGCCGTCTTGACGTAGTTTATCGGCTACTAGGGCGCAAATTTCCTGCTCTCTGGGGGTGATTTCGGTTTGTGCTACTGTACCGCCTGTAGCCATATTATTGCGAAAATCACTACCACTGGAAAGGCGGTTGAGCGCCCCAATAGGTTCACCATTGAGCAAAATAATCCGCTTGTCTCCCTCCTTAGCTGCTGGTAAATAGTTTTGCACCATGACTGGGACTCGACCTTGGAGGGTACTAAGTTCAACAATAGAGTTAAAATTGCGATCGCTTGATTGCAAAAATAAAATCCCCTCTCCAGCTTTATTTCCCAGTGGTTTGAGGACTGTTGCTCCCTTGGCTTCCACAAATTGGCGGATAACTTGCTTATCTGCACTGACAATTGTTTCGGGAATACATTCGGTAAACTGAAGCGCATACATTTTTTCATTTGCACTGCGGATACCATTGGGGCTGTTAATTACCAAAGTTTTATTTTGGTCAATATAATCCAAAATGTAGGTCGCATAGAGGTAGGAATCGTTAACAGGTGGATCTGTCCGCATCAATACAGCATCCATTGATTCCAAGGGAGTTAAGACGCTAGAACTTAACTGATACCAGGGATTTGCTGCTACCCAACGTTTTTCCACCAATTCCACTGGTACAAGTTCTATCCGCTGTAGAACAGCCCAAGCTTTGCTATCCACAACATTCAGCAGGTTAGCCTGAGTTATCCAAACCTCATGACCTAGTATTTGCGCTGCTTCCATGAGCGCAACACTGGTATCATGGCATGGGTCAAGTTGATGGATGGGATCAATAATAAAAGCCAGTTTCACCCTTTCTACCTCAATCACCAAAAATGTAATCGTTAGTTTTTGAATAACCTAGATGTTATTACCAGCAGTTAGCAAATCATCCAATTTGCCTTGACGATCTAAAGCATAAATATCATCACAACCACCAATGTGATCATCATTGATAAAAATTTGGGGTACAGAACGTCTTCCATTTGCTTTTTGAGACATTTGATTTCTCGCTTGCTCATCTCCATCAATGCTGTATTCGATAAAATCAACACCTTTGTTCTTTAGTAAGCTTTTAGCACGTATACAAAATGGGCAAGTAGCCCAAGTGTAAATTTCTACTTTTGCAGTCATAACATTATCACTTTGATCAAATACTTTTTAATTTTAGTCTGTTGCTAGTGAGAGTGAGAAGGCGTTGAAGTTGGAGGAAAAACTCATAAATCAATTTAGGGGATTCAAAAAAGATGTCTTGTGTCTCCTATACAAATTTTTCTTTGTTCTTCAAAATTAAACCTGAGCAGAGAGATCATGATCAACTTCCCCACCCAGGTTTAAGGCTAATGCAACTTAGGTAAAACTATTTACCCATCATCAACCGCATATTCAATTAACTGGGATAGGCGATAGCGGAGGTTTTCTAAGCCTAAACGCTGACTAGCGGAGATAAATATCGCTAGAGGAAATTCTTCCTTCGCTAAAGCTAGTGCTTCGCTACTAACTTGGTCAATTTTGTTAAAAGCAACCAACGCCGGTCCAGGAGTTATCGGCATTTGAGCCAGAATTTCCCTAACTGCGCGAATATGACTCAACCAGGCAGGATGGGACAAATCCACTAAATGTAATAGGGCATCAGCTTCAGTGACTTCCTCTAAAGTGGCGCGAAAGGCATCCATTAAGGAGGGGGGTAACTTGTGAATAAACCCTACTGTATCTGTAATTAGGGTTTCCTGGGGTTCATTGGTATCCGCATTGGGAATAATTAAGCGGCGTGTGGTGGGGTCGAGTGTGGCAAAAAGTTGGTCAGCTGCGTAAACTTCGGCGTTAGTGAGGGCGTTGAGCAAGGTAGACTTGCCAGCGTTGGTATAACCCACGACAGCGACAGAAGGAACTTCCCGATGTTGTCGTCTTTGACGTAACCGACAACGATGTGCTTGTAACTGGTTAACTTCTTGTTGCAGTCGGGATATCCGCTTTTGAATAGCCCGTCGTTCTGTTTCTAGTTTTGTTTCACCAGGACCCCGTGTCCCAATCCCACCTCCTAATCGGGACATGGTTTTACCCCGACCGGTGAGTCGTGGCAGCATATATTCTAGCTGTGCTAGTTCTACTTGTAATTTACCAGCACCAGATTGGGCGCGTTGGGCAAAGATATCTAAAATTACTTCTGTACGGTCAATGACTCTGACCCCAATTTGTGCTTCTAGGTTACGGATTTGAGCCGGTGAGAGGTCGCGGTCAAAGACGACCAGGTTAGCGCCTAAAGTTTGGGCTGTGAGGGCGACTTCTTGGACTTTACCTTCACCGATAACGGTTTGAGGATGAATGCGCGATCGCTTTTGTTGCAGTATCTGTAATACATCTCCTCCAGCCGTATCCACTAACCGCACTAATTCGGCAATTGTGTCCTGGAATTGTTGACCTGATGTACTATCAGTGACTACACCCACAATGACAACGCGATCATGATCAGCGTCAACTTCTTGAGCGATGTATTCACGACGGAATTCCTCTTCTAGACTTTCTACCAAGTCCAGAAAATCTTGTTCTGCGATCGCATCTAAACTCAAAGGTGGCGATATGTTGGAATAGGAAGCTGAGTCTGAGGTACTAATTCCCCCAGCCTGAGTTAAGACTAGCTGTTTACTATTAGCTACTAAATGAGCTAGATAAGCTTCTTTCACATAGCCAGCCGCACCACCACCCCGCTTTGTAAATCCTGTACCAGTAATATTTAATACTACCAGAGCATCTAATCGTTGCAGTGCCATTGCTGTCAGCGCCGATTCATTGGGCGGTTCTGGCTTGAGATGGGTTGCTATACAACGAATACCACTCAGACGTTCTGCACCGTAACGGGGCAGTTCTAGCGGTGGAATTTGGGTTTGACGCGGAGTGCCTACCCCCACTCGGATGACTTGTCCGCGACGGTTGAGGTAGGCACATACAGGCTGATTTAGTTCTGTGCTAATTGCTGCCAGACGTTGGGCGAACTCGGATGTTGTGATGCGATCGCCCGATATACGCTGATGGTACAGCCGCTGTAGTTGTTTCAGATGGCTGGACTTCAAACCTTGCAGATTACCGAAGATGGTCTCTATAGACGTATATGACCAGCGAACTGGCCCCCCCTAATTGTTCTATTGTCTATTTTACAACAAGCTTTGGGTTGCACGCTCTATCTTTTGGGGGAGGAAGGTTTTGTCCAGGTTTCCCAAATAGATAGAGTTCACCTCACAATACTCATTTGTTCAGTACTCAGCATGAGCTAAACGCCTCGCTACTGCTGATGCTAGATGATTGTTCCTGGACTAATTCTGGTATTCTTGTTAATTTCAATACACTTGATGATTTCCAATCAAAAAAGTCTTGGGAGCGATGAATAAAATAATCTATTACAAATGGATGTCCCAAAAAAACAAAAATAACAGGAATTTTATCCCTAATTAGTTCTCTTTTTTGGTTTAAGTGGTCTAGAATTGGCGGGACATTGCTTAAATCACTGTAATGTGTTTCCGTTATTTCACCAAATTGCTGTTTTTCATACTTATAAAGCGAATATTCTAGACCTGTAATCAATAAAATATCAAATCGCTTGTTAGTATAAATATTTAGTAACTGGTCATACAGAGTATCAATTGGCTCAGTTAAGCGTAAAACTTGAATGTTTTTATCAGGTAAGAAGTGGGAAATTTTATTAATTAATTGCTCTGCTTCTCGATTTAAACATTGCACAAAAAATAAGCCAAATCCCTCTTTACGCTTCAGAGCAGTGATGAGGTTTTCATATTCCTCGTATTCCTCAGCAGGTACATCTTGATCCCAGTCACTAAGCTCTAAATTCATGGGAGTTTTTCTATAGCTTCTTTGAATTCCTGAATGCCTTGAATCAGTGGATGAATATCATACCAGCGATGCATCTCTCCTTCTTCATCTAAATAGCGGTATTCTAAAAGGCAGCGATTAAACATCAAATTGCGATACTGATCATCATTGATGATCCGCTTAGACCGGGAGACTTCTGCCAACAATATCCATTGATGGTTTTCTACTGCGCGGCGGTAGGTATCTCTAGCTTGAGTGATGGCTCGTCGAACTGCTCTTTCAGAAATTGGTAAATCTTGAGTGCGACCTATAGCATCCTGTGTTAACAATAGCAAATTTCTGACGTGACCTCCACTCATTAAACAAAGCCTTTCTAGAGTTTCGCGGTTATCAAATATTGCTGTTTCCAGGGGTTTATCTGGGGCAAACTGCCTAATTCGTCGGTAAATCACCTCCTTAACTTTATTTATTCCCGGTTGATAAATTTCACCTTGTGGAGTTCGTACCATCACCATTGGCAATATTTGAGGATCACCGTATACGTCACGGAGATCCGTAGCCCTGGTAGAATAAACCATTGCAATAGGAACAGTGTAAATCAAATGACACTCCAAAGCTTTGAGTTGCTCACACCGATCTAAAAAAACTTCTTCATAATTGGTACGTTCCCCATCTTTTACTAAAACCATTCGATCTAGGTTATCCACTATGACCGCTAGTTTATTTCTATCTTTAGGTAGATGTTTTCTGACATCAGCAAGAAACTCATTTAAGACCTTAATCAAAGTGACGGTATGAGGATTGACTTTTTCTCGGATTTGTTGACGTAATTCGGGAACAGCCCTTAAATTTGCAGTCAATTTAGCGAACTGGCTGATTTGCATTTCTACATTCATATTCTCGATTTGAATGTCAGTCAGTGCCAAATCTTTCAAATCTTGCCAACGGTCTTTGAGCCAATTTAGAACAGGTTGAGGATTTCCAATTGTTCGCAAATCTTTGAGTAGTCGTCGAGTACAAGCAAGAAGAATATCTGTATATTGAGCATCTTCTGAATCAATATCTTCTTCGTCAGCCGCAAAATAAACTACATAAAATTGTCTTTCTTCTAAATATTTCTTTAACTTCAGCAATTCTGTCGATTTACCCGCACCTCTATGGCCGGAATATAATTGACAAGTATATTGATTTGCCAACTGAATCCGATTTCCCAATTCTTCCAGAATATCTGCATCTCCCCGCACATCTTGACAGTCTACATAGTTAGGATCTCCTGCGGGTAATGGCTGAAATGGGTTGAAAGCATTGTAGAGATTTTTTAGTAATTCAGAATTGTTGGTCATTGGTAAACTGTTTGGTATTTATGGTATTAGGTATGCTGAAAAATTAATCAAAACAGGCAATATAATTTTAATCGCAAAAATTCTAAATGTCAGATATTAAAATAATTCGTAATTCGTAATTCGTAATTCGTAATTCGTAATTAAGTTTTGCAACTGGGATTTAGATCCCGACACAAAACTTGCTGCTTGTAGAGGCAGGGGAATTAAACCACCAAAATTGGTTAAAATAATTTATTACAGATAAAATAAAAATATTAGAATATGTCTAGTAAGTTCTATTTATTTGATTAAAATTAGTCCCAACTTATGGCTATATAGAAGGTGTGAAGAAGTTTGGCTTTTGTATTAAAGCTTGGAAGCGAATATCTTCCCGAATCAAATCAAAATCATGATCAGAACTTGCCATTTTTCTAAACTCTTCAGGGTTGAGATTAATCGCTTGCTGCAAGTTTTCCACCGCCTGCATAACATGACCATGAAGAGCATAACAGCAAGCTTTATTGTACCAAGCAAAGTTATCATCAGGTTTCAATTTAAGTGCTTGGTCATAGGAAAAAATTGCTTCTTCAGTGCGTCCTAAATCATCGAGTGCGTTACCTCTATTGTTCCAAGCATAGTGGTCATCAGGTCTAAATTTAAGTGCTTGGTCATAAGATAAAATTGCTTCTTCATTACGTTTTAAATTCCGCAGTGCAATACCCCTATTGTACCAAGCATAATGGTCATCAGGTTGAATTTTTAGCGCTTGGTCGTAGGAAAAAATTGCTTCTTCATTTTGTCCTAAATTCCGAAATGCAATGCCACGATTGTTCCAAGCATAATGGTCATTAGGTTTAAGTTTCAGAGCCTGGTCATAGGATAAAATTGCTTCTTCATTACGTTTTAAATTCCTGAGCGCATTAGCCCGATTGTACCAACAATAATGATCATCGGGTTTAAATTTCAAGGCGTTTTCATAGGATACGATTGCTTCTTCGTTCCGATCTAAATTACGTAGAGCATTACCCCGGTTATACCAAGCATAATGGTCATCAGGTTTAAATTTTAGAGCTTGGTTGTATGATGAAATTGCTGCTTCATGTTCTTCTAAATTACGGAGCGAATTGCCACGGTTATACCAAGCATAGTGGTCATTAGGTTTGAATTTTAGTTCTTGTTCATAGAATGTAATTGCTGTTTCGTATTCATTTGCAGAATAAAGTAGATTTCCTAATTCAAATAGTAAACTGGCTTTATTACTATCTGTTTGATGTTTTTCTGTGAGCAGCTCTTGAATTTCTAGGACTTTTTCAATTTTTTCCTCAGGAGTCAGTCGCAGATATTTTTCATAATCTCCTTCTAGCAGTAAACGACGTGATTCTTCTTCAACTAATTCTGGTGTGGTCGGTAATTCATATACTCCAGAACGCCAATCAAAAAAATCAGGAGCGCGATGAATTAAATAGTTAAGTGAAAATGAGCGTAATAAAAAAACAAACCGAAATGGAAAATCATCCCTAAATCTTTCTCGTTGTTGGTTGAAATGATTGAGGATTGGTGGTACTTTGGTTAAATTTATAAATTGTCCTTCAGTGATTTCACCAAAGTTCCTTTTTTCATATTTATATAGGGAATACTCTAGACCTTTAATTAATAAAATATCAATTTGTTGATCTTTAATACAATCAGCTACTTGCTCATATAACTTATCAACTGGTTCAAGCAAGCGTAATACAGCAATCCTTTTTTGGGGAATATCATGGGGAATCTTCGCAATAAAACGGTCTGATTCTACAGGAGTACATTGGACAAAATATAAACCAAATCCTAATTTCCATTCCAAGGCGCGAAGTAAGTCTTGATAAACTTCTTCCGGTTCTGGTGGTAAATCATTATCCCAATCAGTGTAATTTGATGTCATGCAAATTCTATCATTAATGCTTTTATAAAAATGTTGCTGTGCAATTATTCGATATAACAACTTTTCTATGTAATACACCGTTAACTCAACAATTTAAACGTGTATTACATGGAGAAATTAGTTTTCTACTTTGGTCGCTTTTCTAAAGCATCAAATGGACATCTACTTTGTAAAGTATATCTTGAACTAAAAGCTCACCTTATGATTCAAGTCACACTGATCATGTCCTGTTCGCTATTGATTCAGATGCAGTAAGCACTTGAGAGCTTAAATATGATTTATAAAAACTATTTTTAAGGAGCAAGGAAAGAATGTTTAGGTGGCGAGTATTCTGCGATTTAGTAAAAAATATACATTTAATTCAGTCTAATTACTGATGTGGTAAATAAAAATTTTGCTACGTTCAAAAGCTAAAATAGCTCACAATCCAACTGTCTTCTAAATTGTTTAGGCTATGAAAATAAGTATATGTCTAGGGTAAGGTATGAATAGGTAGGCTTTTAGCAATTGTTATTCCCCCATCTGTAGCAAATAGGGGAATTATGGTGTTAGCTTGCGTCTCTAGTGGTTAGTTGTAAATGCTTTCAAGTGTTCGTTGAATTTGTAAGTTAAATGCTACTGAATCAGTCTTCCATATCCTCGGTCATACCAGGGTTTATCAATGTAATATCATACTCAACAGCATCAGTTTGTCCTGGACGGTGAGTATTTTTTAGCAGATAATAAATTGCCCGTACTTGAGGTCCAAAAACAATTTCGTCTTCATTTTTTAGATCATGGGCTGGTATTTTGCGTCCATTAATCATTAAACCGTTGGAACTAGGCTTTCCTTTGGGATCACCATCTACAATTCGGTAGTAATAGCTCTGGCTATTATTTTTGCGGGGTAATCTGACCAATGTGGCATGATGACGGGATACAAATTGTGACATTAAACGAATATTACAGTTACGGTCTCTACCGATTGAATAGACAGGATTCTCTAGAGGAAACTCTTTGCGTCCTTGATCGTCTTCTATAATCAGTAGATGGTTTTCATTGAGTTCTGCTGCCATTGACAGATGGTTACTAAGATTGGTTGAACTTTGATTTGCAAGTGTTGGTTGAGTATCTTCTTTTAACATTTTTCCAGACAAGGGATGTAATTGTAATATTGAATTTAATAAGTATTAAAACTACATATTATTAAAGTTTAATTTTTTAAATTACTAATTTTTTGTATAAAAAACTGACACTTTAATATTTATTTATGTATTGTTACAGAAAAAATGTGATTGAGGATATAGGTTAGTTGGTTGAGTACCATACCTGCTCAAATTATGATAGCAGATGTGGACAGACTAAGCCTCACAACACTTGCATCTTCCTAGCCTATGCCTTGAAAACCTCTATCTATCTACTGGAGATGAGACTAAATGGTTGATTTAAGAAGAAAAAGTAAGTAGTCTGATTAAATACAGACTCCTTGATGACAGAACTTGAGGAAAGAAATACTTAGGCTCATTTGCAGGGTTTTAGGACAGAAGGGAAGTTTTAGAAGTTTTTTAACCTATTTCCCGGGTATTTCTCCTTAAGGGATTTTAAGGTCGATGAGCAAAGCTTCGTAATAAAACTGAGTTGGTGACAACACTTACTGAGCTAAAAGCCATGAGTGCAGCAGCACTGGAAGGACTGAGAACAAAACCTAAACTGGGTAATAAAACACCTGCTGCTAAAGGGATACCAAATGTATTATATGCAAAAGCCCAGAATAAATTTTGGCGTATTTTGTTGAATGTGGCACGACTGAGTTGAATTGATTCAACAACATCGCTCACTCGATCGCGCATGAGGATAATTTCGGCTGTTTCCATAGCTACATCTGTGCCGGAGTGTAAAGCAATGCCGACATCTGCTTGAGATAAAGCAGGTGCATCATTGATGCCATCTCCTACCATAGCGACGATAGATTTGGATTGGCTGAGATTTTCTCCAGTTTGAAGAGATTTAATAGCAGTGGCTTTTTTAGCTGGGAGGATACCTGCCATTACATTGGTGCTGGGTATTCCTAGTTGTTCGGCGATCGCACTCACTGCTTCTAATCTATCACCGCTGAGAAGAATCACTCGTAAACCCATCTGTTGTAACTTGTCTACTGCGGCTTTTGCATCTGGTCTGAGGCTATCACTCACAGCAATTAATCCGATTAAAGTATCGTCAACGACAACGCTAATTACTGTTTTACCTTCTATTGCCAATTTTTGCGATCGCTGTTGTGCTGTTTCACTGATAGCAATTCCATGCCAGTTCAGCCAGTCTGAGTTACCTAGGAGTACAGTTTTGCCTTCCACTAGAGCAGAAACTCCCATTCCTGGCTCGGTGTGAAAGTCTACAGCATGGGGAATTGATAAATTTTGTTGTTTTGCTGCTTGGTGAATTGCTTTAGCTAGGGGGTGATGTGTACCGCTTTCTACGGCTGCGGCTAGTTGGATCAGGGATAAATTTTCCTCTGCATTTTCTGCAAATAGCAAACAATCTGTAACTGTGGGTTTACCTGTAGTTAGAGTTCCGGTTTTATCAAAAACTATCGTATCTAGCTGGTGGACTCGTTCTAAAACGTCACCACCTTTGATTAATAAACCCCGTTCTGCACCCATACCAGTACCGACGAGAATAGCTGTAGGGGTGGCTAAACCTAAAGCACAGGGACAAGCGACGACCATAACAGCGATCGCTAATTTTAAACTAATTAACAGTGAAGAGTAATGTGTACTTGGTTGATAATGTGTCGAGTGACTCATCATTTCCATCCCACCAGCAACGTTAATTTCTGGCCAAATGTGAGTACCGAAAAAGTACCAAAACACAAATGTCAACAAAGACGCAGTTAAAACCCCATAGGTAAAATAACCAGAAACAGTATCTGCTAATTTTTGTACAGGTGCTTTGCGAGTTTGGGCAGCTTCTACCAAAGCCACAATTTGCGCCAAAGTAGTATCATTACCTGTTCTAGTGGCTTGAATAGCGATCGCACCAGACTGGTTAATAGTTCCCGCTGCAACTGCATCTCCTAATTGCTTAATAACTGGAACAGATTCCCCAGTTAACATTGATTCATCTACAGTAGTTTGTCCAAAGCGTACCTCACCATCAACAGGAATTTTATCTCCTGGTAGCACCTGCAACCATTCACCAACCCGCACTTGTTCAGCAGGTATCTCGACAATATTTGCCCCTGCAATTAATTTCTCGGAATCTGGGTTAGCAATCAATCTCGCTATCTGGGGTTGAAGTGCTAACAACTGCCTAAATGCCGCCGCAGCGCGACCTCTAGCTTGTTGTTCTAACGTCCTTCCCAGGAGGATAAAGCCCAGCATCATCACTGGTTCATCAAAAAAGCATTCCCAACCCATTTGGGGGAACAACAGCGCCACTAAACTGGCAGTATAAGCCGTCAAAGTTCCCAAACTCACCAAAGTATTCATATTTGGCGCACCCCGTCGCCAACCGCGCCAGCCATCTATGATAATAGGACGACCGGGAATGAGTAAGGCCACCGTTGCTAGTCCACAGTGCAACCAAATGTTATTTAAAATCGGGAAAATCGTATGACCAAAATGTCCAATCCCTGAAAATAGCAACAACACCCCAGCAATCACCAACTGTCTGAATGCAGCTTGCATTTCCTTTTGCTGTTTGGCTGCTGATGCTTCTAAAGCTGATTTTTGGCTCGTTAATGTCGTACTGGCTTTGCGCGTTTGAGTAGGAAATCCCGTTGCTGTCAATGCCTTTGCCAGTGCATCAGGATCTACTGTACCAATTTCTGCTTCTACGACAGCTACTTCCGTCGCTAGGTTGACGGAGATGTTTTTAACTTCTGGATGTTGGTTTAGCTGTCTTTCTACTGCTGTCACGCACCCAGCACACTTCATACCCCCAACATCTAAAATAATTTTTTCTGTAATTGGGGTAAATTCTGGGGTAAGTTCAGTTTCTCTGAGAAGTTGCATGGCAAGTTTTTAGATTCGCTACGAAAAATTAAATGCCTGACAAAAGGCGTGTCTACTTCGAGCGTAGACGAAATCTGGAGCTATGACCAAGTGTCAATTATAATATTTAAGTTTTTTAGGAGTGCTGAGTAACCCATAGTTAAAAGCGCAACTAGTTCCAAAATTCATCCAGATTGACCTCTGCCATTTCCTGCTGAACCTCTTGAAAATATGTACTTCCAGTCAGCATTGCTACTTCTTGTTCACGCTTGCTCTGGTCAATTTCAATTTTTAATTCCTCTAATTGCCGTCTTAGTTCATCTTCTCGACGTTTGCGTTCGCTGATATCCTTGACAATACCCTCATAATACAACACATTCCCTTGACTATCTTTCACAGCACGAGCATCAATTTCTGTCCAGATAATACTACTATCTTTGCAGTAAGAACGGTACTCAAAATTCTTCGCAGTGCCTTGTGTTTCTAGCAGTTTTCTAAATTCAGTGCGTTTTTCTGGGTCAACATAAAGTTGCTCACTGATGTTCGTGATGCTCTCTATCATTTCCGCAGGTGAGTCATAACCATAAATCTTGGCCAGTGCCGGATTGACATTGATAAATCTTCCTTTTGGAGAGGATTGGAAAATACCTTCGAGGGCATTTTCAAAGATGCTCCGGTAATTTTCTTCAGCAATACGTAATTCTTCGTTTTTGGCTTCCAGACTTTCAAAGGAGTTTTTCAATTGTCCTGCCATGCCATTAAAAGAATCTGCCAGAGTATCAATTTCAGTAATGGGGCTGGATGCAATTTGCTGATTGAGGTTGCCCTGAGCCAGTTCATTAGACGCTTGAGAAACGCGCAGAATTGGTTGAGTTATCCAATGCGAAGTATAGATACCAAGAGCGATCGCTAGAGCCAATGCTGCTAAACACAATAAAATAGTATTCCGAGTATTAGCATTGATTTGTGCCATAAAATCATTCTCAGGAACAATCACTACGGCTAACCAATCTATACCTCGCCCATCCTGAATTGGCACGACTTCAATGTAATACCGTTGTTTATTCACAGAAAGTTTTAAATTCTGTATTTTATTGATGCTATTAAACTCCCCAAACTGACTTTGTAAAGATTGGGAAATTCCTTGGACTATAGCATTGTTACTTTTAATCGCTGACAGCCGTTCTATCTCTTTATTTTCCCCTTGATCCACAATTTTAAAAGGCTGTGAAATTTTTGAACTGGCGATTAAATCGCCAGATTTTTCAATAATAAAAGTTTGTCCATTGGGGCTGATGTACAAGTC
The DNA here is from genome assembly GCF_051781005.1 of Anabaena sp. WFMT. Taxonomy (NCBI): domain Bacteria; kingdom Bacillati; phylum Cyanobacteriota; class Cyanophyceae; order Nostocales; family Nostocaceae; genus Anabaena; species Anabaena sp. WFMT. The sequence goes on from NZ_JBPWOA010000006.1 coordinate 114,539, forward strand.
TTTCAAAAAATCTGAAATCAGTACTAACCGCATATTTATGGATAGAACTCCCAGCAACTTGCCATTGGAGTCATAAACTGGTTTAACTGGAGAAATTTCTAAGGAATTGTTCTGGCGAGAAAAAGAAGCAAAAATTTTGCTCCAAGTAGACTTACCATTAGTTTTTGCTGCCTGATACCAGGGACGGGAACGAGGATCGTACTTTGATGATTTCAGGAGTTTTTGTGGTTGTAACTGCTCATTCAGTAAATAAGTTTCACGGTTAGGTGCTGATGCCTCTGTGCGAATTTTGAGTTGAACTGTGCCATCTTCTATTTGTTCAACACCAATAAACTCTCCTTGTTCAGTTCCATAGTAGAGATAGTTGATTAATTTTTGCTGATGAACAATTTGCCAAAGATAACGTCGAAATGCTGCAAAATTCTGGGGTTCTAAATTACCACTTTGAATGGTTGAGTAGGTTGCATCAATGAGATGGTGGGGTTCTTCGAGGTAGTTTAAAACCCTCTGTTCAATCCGCTTACCAATCTCGCTATTCAACTGATTGGCTAAATTGTCAACTAATTGCTGACTATTACGGAAAGAGAGATAGCCTATGAGTCCAACAGCAGTCACAATTTGCAGTACAAAAGGTACTACTAAGGTGGTACGAAGTGGTAATTTACAAAGTGTTTTATAAGTCATTTTTTCAATGGACAATTTTATCTTATACAAATTTTATGTAAGGCTGTACAGAATAATGACATTAATTGAATTATCCGTCTTTATCTGCGGTCAAATATTATTGATATCTTATTTTATGCAACTTCATATCATTATATAGGACTACTATTCGATTTTTGTTGGCGTAGCCTGCGCTTTGCGCTTACAAGACTCAGTAGACACGGAAATTCTTCTTACCTATTAAGAGTTCCCTGCCTCTATGAAAAATATGGCTTACGCCTCCCGTAAGGGATACATAAATCAAATCGGATCACTATAGAAATTTAGTTAGGGACAACGCTTGATTCTGTGGCCAGGCGAATTAGTTTTTTACGTTCATCAATGAACTGGCTCATTTCTAGAGCAAATTTAGGATAGTTTTGAGTGAGATGAGCGATCGCACCGGGAGTAATGCTGATAACTGATGTCGTTTGGATAACAGTAGCAGAAACAAGGCTAGGTTCAACATTATTGAAAAATACCATTTCACCTAAGAAGTCCCCTTCAAATATATGGGCAATCTCTTGTTTTTGACCAGATTGATCATTGACTGACAGTAAAACCTGACCACTTAAGAGGATATAAAATGCCTGATCAAATGCACCAGCCACCACAATTTTTTCCCCAATCCCAAATAACTCTACTGTTGTATGTTGGGTTAAATATTGAATGCTTGTGTGATCTAAACGGGTAAATAGGGATTGCGATCGCAATATCTCAGTTAGACCTTCAGGAGTACTATTCCGGTTGACGGGCATTTCATTAATCTTGTACTCTATCTTGTCTGCAAAGGGAACATGAAGACGATTGCGGCGAATGGCGTAATAGGCTCGACTCCAAAATAAGTCTTCAATTGCCTCGAACTGACTGTAGTTGGTGATAAAAAAACGAATCTCGTACTCTATATAAGTATTTTTATAAACTTGGGGATCAATTTGGGGCAAGGGGTGAGGACGAATGCCATCTACAGAGAGAGCAACTTCCCGGAGTGTTTGACGCACTAGATCGGGATGATCTTGATAGGAAAATGGCATTTTCAAGCGGATAGCATGGAGTGGATCGAGCAGAGTGAAATTGCAGATGTTCTCTTTGCCTAAGTTCCCGTTGGGAATGATGATAATGTCCCGATCAATTGTTTTCAGCCGCACTGCTCGCCAGTTGATTTCAATTACTTCTCCTTGTAAATTGCCTATTTGAATCCAATCACCTACTTTAAATGGACTTTCGATAATTAGTAAAAAACCAGATACTAGATTACTCAAGGTGTCCTGTAAAGCTAAAGCCATGACTAGAGATCCAACCCCTAGTGCGCCCACAACCTTGCTTAAATCAACGCCCCACACTTGGGATAATAAATAGCTGAGAATACTCAGAAATATTACGGCACGAAGAAACTGAAATAATAGGTTAGGAACATTAACTTGCCACAGCCGTTGTTTTTTATCGGTTGCTAAGATTGTGTCAAGTAATAACAGCAAAATATAGAACAAGGCCATGCCAATTAGACTACCAATAATCCGCTTAGACTACCAATAATCCGCTTAGACTACCAATAATCCGCAGAGCGAGGGAATCTTTTGGTACATCAAAAAAGTGAGCCATTACCAGCCAGAGGCTTAAAGGAGGTAAAAGCAGATTGCGCGTGGCATTCAAAATCTGTGCCAGAGGATTTTTATGGCGTTTACATTGTTCAGTGAGTTCTCCTAAGCCAATCACCACAATGGGTAAGCCTATGATTATGGCTAGTCCTTGAAGTAGGATTTCTTGATCATTTGGTAGGTTGAGTAAGTTGCTCATGGTTTGCTCTCGGCTCTAATTTGTGGGATTGAAGATATCGTCTGCATCGAAATCTAATCCAGAAGTAATATCGCTGATTAGACTGCTCATGCCCGTTTTACCGAGAACCCAAGTCGGCAGATTGGATTTGTCTTCTAAGTTGATTTTTTGATCTGGCTCAAAGGGAAAAAGTTCTTGCACGCGATCGCAGATAGCTTGTGTTACCCGAATGGTGTTGGCTTCTGCCTGTTGGGACAATTGACTGGCGATATAAAGCGGTTCTCCCCAGATGTCATACTGAAATTTTTTCTGTCCAATGAGGGCGGCTGTAATTGAGCCAGTATGGATACCAATCCGTAAATTAAAGTTAAGATTATATTTATGATTTACCTCTTTAACCAAGTTCAAAGCATCCTGGGCAAAGTCTACGCTACGTTTGACGTGATCCATGCGGGGTTTGGATAAACCACAAGCAGCAATATAGCGATCGCCAAAACAATTTAATCGTTCTATATCTACCCGATTTGCTTTCTCATCTAGTAAAGTAATCCATTCATTAAAACTATCAACAACGTTTGTATTACCGTGTTCCTGGGTAGCCTTTTCCAAGTCTACAATTTGGATGACGATGATAGTCACCTGTTGTAAGCGATCAACAATGGGTGTTTCTCCTTGTCGCCACCGTTCCATTACCGGACGGGGTAGGAGGTTTAACAATAGGCTTTCGTTTTCTTGTTCTTTTTGCGTAATTGCCTCTATTTTTTGGCTAATTTGCCCCACTAAGCCATTAAAAATTTTAGCTAGTTCACTAATTTCGTCTTGGGAAGTAATCTCTAATTCTGTACTTAAATCACCTGATTTAGCATCCTGCAATCTTTGCACCATCTGATCAATAGGTTTCATAAATTGCACAGATGCGATCGTTGCATACAGAGTCACCAGCAAAATCAGGATAATGGTAGCCAGCAGGATATAGTTTTGCAAAGAACTAATAGGTGCATAAGCTTCAGACAATGACATCTCGGAAATAATTCCCCAGTTGACATCTTGAATATTCAGGGGAGCGTAGGAACTGAGGACTGGGGAACCTTGATAGCCTTTGATAATTTGTGTTCCTGATTTGCCTTGTATTGATTTCCTCGCAGCATCAGTTTCGATGGTATGAAGTAACAGCGAAGTTTTCAGTTGTTCAATTAGATAAACTGTCTTGGATCTGACTCCGTTCTGACGTAACACATCGAAATAGGTAGTTGGATTTTCAATTAAGAGTCGAGCCGCAGATCGCAAGCGCAAATCATCACCCACCAGATAAGTCTCTCCTGTATCTCCGAGTCCATCCTGTTTCCAACGGCGATTGCCAGTCAAGACAAGATTAATTTCATCAATTGGTAACTGCACTGCCAAAATTCCCACCCGTTTTGTCCCATCGTAAATAGAACCTGCCAGGAAAGCAGCAGGAGCATTGTAGGAAGGACGATAAAACTGGAAATCAACCAATTTAGTAGCGTCACGGTCTGGATTATCACGGACTTGTTTTACGACTTGGGCAAGATTACTATTGTGATAGGTTCCAGTATAAAGATTGCTAGAAAAATCAGTTTCTTTGTAAACGGTATAGACAACGTTACCTGTTTCTGCATCAATTAAAAACAAGTCATAATAACCAAATTTTTTAATTAAATTCCGAAATAAACTGTGATATCGAGAATGAATTTGACTATAGTTACTACTATCTTTTGCTTGATCTAATTCATCTTTTTTGCCAACTGGATAAGGATTATTAGCAATGTAATGATATTGTAAATAACGAGATTCTGGACTATTTGGTTGATAGGTTTCCAAGACAGGCTTACCTTCAATATTTTTGGACAATCGCGGTAGAAATTCTTGATTGTAATAATTTTTGATTACCTGATCTTGAACAGAAGAAATTGATTGCTGTTTCAGTTGGTTAAATTCCTGATCAAATTCTGTCATGGCTGACACGACCATGCGGTTTTCACACAATGTTTCAATTTGGTTGTGTAATGTGTTGAAATAAGATTCGATTTGATAGGCTTTAGAAGAACCAACACTCGTTAACTGATTAAAAATGCGTTCGGTGAGAATTTCCCGCGATTTACTCCAACTGAGATAGCCCACCACCAGAATTGATCCCAAACTGGCAATCAAGAGCATGATTTGCAGTTTGGATTTAATACTGAGATACTTGAGTCCTAACACCGTTCACTCCAACAATTGTCCAGATTTACTGAGGTCATCTCTGACTGTATTTCATTATCAACCATTAATGCCATTTCAATATAAAGAACCGTAAAGACACAGAGAAATAAGAGTTTGAGTGATATTTTGCGTAAGTCTTAATTGAAAAATGTTCGACTTAACTTTACTTTAATTTAATTTATACTTAACTATCGCTAACTCCAAAATTCATCCAGATTAACCTCTGCCATTTCCTGCTGTACTTCTTGAAAATATGTACTTCCAGTCAGCATTGCCACTTCTTTTTCACGCTTGTTCTGGTCAATTTCAATCTTTAATTCTTCTAATTGTCGTCTTAGTTCATCTTCTCGACGTTTGCGATCACTAATGTTCTGGACAATACCTTCGTAGTACAATACATTCCCTTGACTATCTTTTACTGTCCGAGCATCAATTTGTATCCAGATAATACTTCTATCTTTGCAGTAAGAACGGTACTCAAAATTCTTCGCAGTTCCTTGTGTTGCTAATAAGGTTTTAAATTCAGTACTTTTTTCTAAATCAACATAAAGTTGCTCACTAATATTCGTGATGCTTTCTATCATCTCAGCAGGTGAGTCATAACCATAAATTTTTGATAGTGCTGGATTGACATTGATAAATCGTTCTGCTGGAGAAGATTGAAAGATTCCTTCCAAGGCATTTTCAAAGATGCTGCGGTAGTTTTCTTCGGCAATACGAAGAGATTCTTCTGCCTGTTTGCGTTCTGTAATGTCAATACCAACGGATACTGTTGCATCACCCTGTTGGTATTTTTGGGCAACCACCAGGTAGTAGCGATGATCATTACTTAACTCAATATCAATCACAGTCTCTGCCGCCATATCTGGACTTGCAACAAAGCGAGTCAGAAAATCTGCCAGTTTGCCATTGTCTTTAAGGAAACCAACGTCCTGACCAATAAAAGCATCTTGAGTCAGGTTGAAATTCTCTGCCAAATGACGATTCACCCCAATATAAACTCCCCCCGAATCCACCCAGGAAATGGAGCCGGGAACCGCATTAAGTACAGCTTCTAGTTGATCCTTTGCTTCTGCTAATTCTTGTTCGCGGGCTTTTAATTGCAAAACCATTTGAGTAAATATCCGTGCTAACCTACCTAACTCATCCTGGCGAGCCGCAACCCCATCTAATAATTCAGGTTGGAAGGTGTTATTCTCAACGGAAATAGCAGCGCCAATAACTTTATCAACTTCCTGCAAATAACTAGACATAGTTTGATTGGCAGAAATTAAAGCCTCCTCCATGCGTCTACGTTCGGTGACATCTCGAATCGTCAACACAGCAGTGCGATCGCCATTTTTCAATTCGACAAAAGAACCCGCAATTTCTAATATTGAGGTATTTCCATGCTGCTGAAATTCATATTCACTAGTTTGAAAATTTTGAGACAATACCTGATAGACGGGATGTTCTGCATCTACTAGCACAGTTCCTGCCTGAGCCAGAGGTAGTAGAGTAGGCAGAGTGCAACCGAGAACAGCAAGATGACTGCGGTTAACGAGGCGATCAAAGGTGGTATTACACCATTGAATTCCCCCATCTTCTCCTGCCCATGCGATCGCTTCATCAATCGAGCCAAGGGCAAGCTCCATTTTTCCGAGCGTAACCCGTAATTCTTTAATAACGACTGCTAAATTCTTATCAGCCAGTTCTAAACCCGCTAATAGATTACTCATGGTCTTCCCCTATTTGGTGATGGGAATTAACCGGGTTTAAAGGACGAAGTTGGGCAGCAAAATACCACTTTCCTTCAATTTGTTCTGCCGTAATATAATGCTCGGAGAGAATAGAACGCCCATCTTGGGAAATGACCATTGCATTGATCGGATGATTGGCAACATGGGAAATTTCTGTAATGGTGAATCGGGAAAACCCCAGGTTATGGGAATCGTGAAAATTCAGGGGAATAATGTCTGCTAAGGTTCTGCCAATCAGATCAGCACCCCAGAGATACTCCTCGGTAAACTGATCATTGATATAGACGACAAATCCCTGATCATCTGAAACTACAACGGGTTGCTGAATTTCTGAGCGCAAATCAGCAAAGTTTTTTGATAATTTTTCACCAGTCATTGATGTTTCCTCCTTCCAACCACTCTTTTAAATCTCGTTCTGGTTTAGCTACGTTAAACAAATGCAAACCAAAGTCTTTGGAGAGGTCTTCACATACCTTGATACCCCGTAGACTGTTACCCTTGGTATCTAATGGTGGTGAAAACGTACCAATGCCTAATTGACTAGGAACTACTGCCGTAATTCCTCCTCCTACGCCACTTTTGGCTGGTATCCCCACTCGATACGCCCACTCGCCTGACGCATCGTACATACCACAGGTAAACATGACGCTAATCACATCTTGAACATAGTGTTCATCGATCGCCCTTTCTTTTGTGACTGGGTTGATACCCCCATTTGCCAGGGTTGCTGCCAGCATTGCTAAATCTTTAGCGTTAACTAAAATTGAACATTGCTGAAAATAGAGATCCAGTGTTTCATCAATTTTATTGCTGACCATGCCAAAGTTCAGCATCAGATAAGCCATTGCCTTGTTGCGGTAGCCTGTTGATTTCTCTGACAAAAAAACGGGTACGTTTATGTCGTGTTCCCGTCCAGTGTAGCGTTTAAACATTGCCAGCATTCGTTTCAAGCGTTCGGTACTGTTTTGACCTTTGATTAGATCAGCCGTAGCGATCGCCCCTGCATTTACCATTGGGTTATAAGGACGGTTGGTGGCTTCATCTAACACAATTGAATTAAATGCTTCTCCTGTTGGTTCGACACTGACTTTACTATTCACGTACTCGCGTCCGTGATCTTCTAATGCCAAACCATACACAAATGCTTTAGAAATGGATTGAATTGTGAATAATTTATCACAATCGCCTACCTCAAATATCTGCCCATCAGGTGTAACCACACAAATACCAAACCACTCTGGTTTTGCTAGTGCCAATTCGGGAATGTAGTCAGCAACAACACCATCATTGAGCGATCGATATTTTTCGTATATATCGTTTAAATAATTCCGAAAGGGCGACGTAACCGCAGCAATGGAACTGGCAAGGGACTGCAAATCTCCTAAATTTGACATTTTACCCCTCTATAATTTGCTGTGCTACTTTGCGGAATTCTTTAGTAACGGGATGTTCTGGATATTTCACGCAAAATACCCCTTCACTGGCAAGCTGCACCATATCTTCCGACAGCGGAAACACCCCAGCAACGGTTTCACCGTAGGTTTCTTCAACTTTCTGCTTTAGTGCCTCTAAGTTGAGTTTGCTGTGGGCTTTATTGATTGCTAACAGCATTTTTCTAACTTTCAGCTGCCGTGCCACATCTACAGTGATAGCTGTACCTTGGTAATCTTGTTTGTCGGGGCGTAAAATTAGGATGAGGACATGGGAGATGGCGATCGATAAAAAAGTTTCTTTTGATAAACCAGGATGGGTATCAATAAATAAATAATCAAGCTGAAGTGCTTTCACCAAACTACGAAACCCATCATTCAGGAGTTTGACATCATAGCCTTCCTTTAAAATTCTGGCGATTTCATCTGCTTTGACACTGGAAGGCACTAAAAAAAGCTGGCCTGGACTATCTACACCAATGTTGGCACTAACATCATAGGCAGCGTCCTGAATCGGACTTTCACCCCACAGATAATTATTCAGGGTTTTCCCCATCTGCTCTGGTTCGAGACAGAATAAATTATGAATTCCGGGCGAAGGCACATCTGTATCTACTACACCCACACGGTGGCCAAGCAAAGCCATTGTGGTTGCTAAGTTGGCAGTAAAGTTAGATTTACCCGTACCACCTCGGTATGAATGAATGGAAACAACTTTGGGCATTGGTGTAAATTTGGGAAGACAAATTTCTCTTTGTGAGTAACATATTAAATATAGTATAAGTAGCCGTTTTTACGGTGATTTCCCCCTGATTTTTAACCAAGGGATATATGGGGATTTATTACGTTGTTTGTATGAAGAGTTACAAGTATCAATTACTGCGAGAACTTTACAGAGAACTGTAGTATCTAAATTTTGTAAACATCCTCAGCATTGATATAGAAATTCTAGAACCAGCCCTGCTTATTCACAAAGTAAGTGTGAACAAAATTTTCATGGCTTTTGTTTAAATAGATCATGCCTTCAATTAAACCTATCAGTTGCATAATTAGCAATGTAAATCCGTAAGTGAGAGAACCGCCAACTACAGAAATGACTAACATAATAAAACCTTCTGGTGCGTAGCCAAGAATAAATTTATGTAGCCCAAATCCTCCAAAAATAATGCCACAGTAACCCGCTAGAAGTTGTTTGGTAGCGTGGGAAGGGTTGAGATTAGCCATATTCAGTTATGTCCTTGAATTCAGAAAATAAGAATAAATAAATATATTTAGTTCCTAAATATACTTTTTTTGTGATGGTAAAAGCACTTCTTAATATCAATAGCTAAAGCCAATGCACCATAATTCCTAATACAACTTGGAAGTATAGAACTGAGGATATAGTCCAACCAAGTCTGAACCTATCAGGCTAATTGATGGCTGTTTGTAAATTGGCTAACAAATTTCAGTGCAGCAAGTTTACAGATTTATAAGCTCAACATTTCTCTTGAAGAGAATAACCCCAATAATCGGCAAAAACTTGCCACACGATGCTAGTATTTACAGGTTTATAGAGATTATGTCCGGACTTTTTTGAGTTCCCTATCTGACGGGAGGATACATTTTTTTGTGGGCTGTCAGTGCATATGCACACAGAAAAATTATCTGTTTTTAGAATTCTTTTTAATTGTTGATGTAAGCAAATATTTTGAATTTTTACCTCCGTAAATTTTAGTATTAATTATTTCCACTACCTAAGAGAAACAAACTGAGTAATGTGCCGCTATTCCAGAGACTATGGAGAAGCATAGGGGCGAGGAGATTGCGCGATCGCGTGTAAACTATTCCTAATACCATGCCCAAGGCAGTGAGAGGCAGAATTTCCGATAAGCTGAGGTGAGCAGCAGCAAATAACAAGCTACTGGCGACAATGGATGCCCAAACTGGAATGTAACGAGTTAGGGAGGGCAACAAAAATCCCCGGAATAGAAATTCTTCAAAAAATGGCGCAGCTATACCAGCAGTAAAGAAAAATATCCCCAATGCGACGTTATCTTTACTTTCTAGCGCTAGTTGTAACAGTGGATTACTTCCACCTTGTCCATTCCATAGTTGCTGATTAATCAACGATACTACCACCACAATCGGTAAAGCAGTGCAGTAGCCACCCAATCCCCACAGAAACCAATTACTTTGACAACGGAAGCGAAACCAGTCTTCTGAGAGGGGTAAATAGCGCCTAATGGAAAAATAAAGCACTGACAGCGCCCCGAATGCAACTAGCAAGTAACTTACCAACACAGAGAAAGCCTGGACTCGTGCATTACCTGTGCCACGAGGGATTGGTAAGGTGTTTAAAATTGCGGGTATAAATAATTGTCCCATCAGGAAAAATCCCAGGACAAAAACCTGTAAAACTGTTTCTCCATTCCAAGGAGTAGTCCAAGGCTTTTCACTATTTTCAGCTAATATAGATTCTCTTCCCTTCAGTAAACGCTGAATCACCAAAGCCACCAGCAGTATGACACCAATCAACGCCGTTAAACTGGGAATAGTGGCAATAATTGCTAATTTCCATACTGCATCAGTAGCAGCAGCTTGTTGGGCAGCTAGAACATCTGCTAGAACATCTTCACGTTGTTGGAGTTGGTATAGCTGAATCAAAGCAGTAGACTGAAACCAACCTTCTAAATTCTTTTGAATAAGTTGTTGAGCATTGGGGAGTAGACGAGGAGGGTTACTCCAAATTCCATTTAATACCTTAGCTGTTTCGCTAAATTCTGGTTTGATATCTGAGCGTTGCTGTACTTGACTCCAAGTGGCGACGGCGTTTTCTGTTTGTCCTTGTTTGGCTTGTAAGATTCCTAGCCGCAAGTCTAATTCATCCCGCAATTTTTGCAGTTGTTGAACAGACTTCTCTAACTGTTGCTGCTGTTCTTGAAGAGAAGTTTTGGTGTCAAGGGGGTCATTTGGTAAGGGTTTAGGAGGTGTGACAGCAGTAATATCAGGCAAGAGCAATTTTGCTAATTTGATTTCGGCTTTATCTAAATTAGTTTGGACAGACTCACGCGCTTGTTGATATTGCTGGGTAGCACTTTCTAAGGGTTTATCACCCAGTATCGCTTCTCGAATTGCGAGAAAATTCTCGTTGTTGCTATCTTCTGGCTGCCATGCTTGGGCTTGTAAGACAATATTGGTTTGGTACAGTTCCAGCCGACTTTGGAACTGAGGTTTTTGCCAGCTACTAAATAAAGACAAGCCGGACAACATGAGTGCAAATAGTGTCAGCCCAATTAACAGCAACCGCTTAAGTGTCATCTATCCCCCTTTGACTTACCAGTGAAGAGCGCACGCCCCTTGGAAATTATAAGCTAGTCGGGGGGATTGGGTAGATTTGATCTTAGGAGACAAAATTCAGAGTGCTGAGTAAGCACATAGCTTGTGATGTTTAAAGCCCTAAGTAAGGGCATAACTGCACTTAGAGCGGTAGCGGGGCATTTACCCCGGACAATTTTTTGCTCAACACTCGTTACTCAGAACTCAGCACTCAGAACTGTTTTAGCTTGCAGGCGCATTAACTGCATTGGCAGTCTCAGCCGCTTTTGCAGCTGGTGTACCACCCATCCGAATTTCTGAAGTAAAAGAAGCCATACTAAACCCGCCAAACCGCTTCAGGACACTTACCCGCATCCGTAGATTGGGACTGGCAAACCACAAGCGTTCTTCAGACCACATGGTTTCATATTCAGTAATCAGGGTAAGAGCGCCATCATCGCCCATTTTATAGCTGCCAGCAACGGGGGCTTTTTCCGCATAACCCATTTCCCGCAGTAATTTACCTTCGTCTGGGTTATCTGCATTAGGAACGGTGGCTAAGACGGTAGAACCTTGGTGTTTTTCTTCATCCCATTCCATTGTCCCGTTCCAGGTAACTCGCGCACCACAGGAAGCCGTACTAGGCTCAATTTCATACTGTTGACACAATTTGATCACTTCTGGATGATCTGCGGCCAGCATCTCAATCACGATATCTGATTTACCGTCTTCCGATTGCTTAAAAGCCAGATGGTGACTGGTGCGATGAGAAAACCATTTACCAGCACTTAACTCAAAAAACTCTTCAATATTCATGAATCAAATGATCCTGTATCAAAATTCTAAAAATCCTACTTTTATTATTAAAATCTAGCAGGAGGCGTTTATCTTAAACTTGCTTGTCTATTTCTTCCAGTCTTTTTAAAGAAATTCTCGCAGCTTCAGCAACATGGGGATGACTGTCTTTTTCCAGGTATTTCAAAGCTGAGATACTCTTGGGTGTGGGCAGATTGCCTAAAGCTTCAGCTAGACGTTGCCTCACTAACCAATCCTCGGCTTGGGCAAAGCGTAGGATATTATCTACAGAGTCAATGGATTTGATTTCTCCCAAAGCGGAAATAGCAGCTTGTTGGATGACGACTTCTTTGCTATCCAGTGCTTGAATGAGGATTGTTCGGGCGCGGGGGTCTTTAATGTTACCGAGAGATACGGCGGCACTAAATCTCACTAGCCAGTCGGTATCTTCATAAAATGCCCGTGATAGGGCTTCTAATGCTCTGTTATCTCCTAAATATCCTAAAGCCCCAGCGGCATCAGCACGGATACCATAATCTGGGTCAGTTTCCAAAATTTTCACTAAAATAGGATAGCATTCTGGGGTTTGTTTGATCCCTAGAGCAAATACTGCCATTGAGCGCAGTTGTAGGGATTCATCATCTAAGACCTTTTTAATCAAAGGTACGGCATCTTCTGGGGATATGTGGCGCAAGCTGGCCAGTGCTACCATGCGATCGCGCAAATTTGGACTTTCTAACTGGGTAGAAATTATCTCTAAGCTGGGAACAGTCATTATAGTTAAAAGCGTTTTCTTTACTTATCTTTAACTTTAACGTAATTCACTACTTAAGCCCCAAGACCGATTCTAATGTATTCAAATTAGCAGTCCGATTTAACACTCAGGTATGAAGAGAAGACTGAAAGATCAACGTAGGGTTGAGGAACGACTGTCAACCACAGCGTCAAATCTTCAGGAGATTCACAATGGTTCAACTTACTGAACGTCCAGGAACAAAGAAAATCGCCAATTCGCAAGATAAGTTCATCTATGAAGTTGGTGTTATGTATGATGCTGAAAATCGCTTCTTAGAAGCCCAGCAGATGATCTGGCAATGTTGTCAAAACAATCAATTAAAGTCTTTAGTTGAGACTCATATTAGCGAAACTGAGCAGCAAATTAGTAACCTAGAGCAAGTTTTTAATATCTTGGGAAAACAACCACAACGGATTACTTGTGATGCTGCGGCTGGTGTGATTAGTGACGGTCAAAAATTCATGCTACTGGCAGCAGATAGTCAAAAAGTTCTGGAACAGGGGATAGTAGGAGGACAATTAACAGTCGAACATTTGGAAATTGCCTGTTATCGCTCTTTAATAAAATGTGCTGAACAGATGGAACAAAAGCAAGTTGTGCAGTTATTACAGCAAAACTTGCAACAAGAAGAGCAAACAGCACAAAAGCTAGAGCAGTTAATGCCACAATTGCTGCAAGAAACAAAGTCTGGTGACAGCAAGACTACTGCTAAATCTCGCTAATTTAACTGTAACGATGCACCTCTCCAATGCGGAGAGGGTCAGTTAAATCTTTTGTGAAAAACCAAAAATTAAGAATTTTAAGTTTCTCCCCGCAAAGAGCAGAGGTTTACCAGAGAGGTTCTACCAATTAGTAGAACTCACGTCAAATAAAGTCTGGATTCATACTCTAACCTTAGTCGGCCACAGCCTTAAGACTGTGGCTTTTTTGTATTATTGATGAATTTGTATTTTACTCAATTTCCAGGTTGCTTGTTAGCAAAAAAATTCTGCCAATCTACAAACTAGGTGGCAAAATCAAATTGTCAATTACATGAATAACTCCGTTGCTTGCCGGAATATCTGCTTTAGTGACCTGAGCATCATTCACAAATACGCCTTTAGCAGGATCGATTTTCACACTAATGGGATCACCCTGCACACTAGTGACTTGACCAGATTTTAAATCGCTGGAAAGGACTTTCCCCGGCACCACATGATAAGTTAGAACCTTAACCAATACTTCCTTGTTCTCTGGCTTTAACAAGTCCGCTACAGCATCCTGTGGTAATTTGGCAAAAGCTGCATCAGTGGGAGCAAAAACAGTGAACGGCCCTTGTCCTTTCAATACTTCTGTGAGTCCAGCGGCTTCTAAAGCCTTGATGAGCATTGTAAAAGAACCCGCTGATTCCGCTACTTCTAGAACGTTTTTAGTTTCAGTTGTCTCGGCTGGTTGTGGGGTTGGTTCTGGTGTGGTATCAGGAGTTGTTGGCGCTTCTATTCTAGGTTGAGTTGGTCTGACTGGTGGTGTTTCACTAGGTGCTGTACGACCATTATAGGGAGGTTCGTTGAAAATATTTGGTCTAGGATTGAGTACTCCACTTCCCTTGCTCTGGGCTATCTGTGTTTTACTTTTAGTGTTGCCATTTTCTGTTGTTAAAACCAGGTTAGCAGGTATGGATTGAGAATTTGCTTGTATGCTTTGATGGCGATTATGGGCAGCTTCTTGGAAAATATTGGCATGAGGATTGAGGATTTCGTTCGCTCTAGATGGTAAAATTACCAGGAGACTGAAGCCAGTTACTCCTAGTATTCCAGCGAGGTTGGTCAATAATTTGCTGTAATTAGCCTTCATAAATTTGGTTTGTCTTCATTTTTAACAAGCTACATAAAAACTTATAGCATTTTGCCAACCCAAAATATAACTACAACAGGAAGTCTATTTTTTGGCAAAAACTTATTTGGCGCTGTTAAGATAAAGTTTTACAGATTGGTTGCTGTGAATGATCAGCAGAATTTAGCCAAAAGTTAATGTAAATTTGGTAACAAAGATTATAGAAACCTTGCCTACAACCTCTCTCCAAGGTTTATGGAATAGATTTGGGTCAATTAGTTGTTGATATTGCAGGAACTGACAATTTTATTGTATTTCAAGATTTACGCAATTGGCATATTATTAGGGTTTGTCAGATGTCGAAAATCTGTTGATACTAACCAATTTATTAGGTCTGATGTACCCTTCTACAATCTTAGATTGAGTATGACACCCAGCTTTAGTCTTATATTTAGATGTCAGTAGTATGAAAAATATGACAATTTAGTAAAATTGACTACAAAATATGCAGAAATATCTGCTATTGACAAACAATAAATTTGCGTATATTCAATATTTATGGTTTTATATTGAATGTCTACAATTTTTAATTAGGAAATGATTAAATCACAAAATTATATATGGATAATTTAAAAATTAATCATAAAACCAAATGTTTGACAGCCTGAATTAAGCTCACGCATTAGATTTAAGAGTTAGTCTAATGGATTGATATAAATAATGATTATAAAAATTTGATGATTTCAGATATATTTATTTTGAGGTGATTATTGATTGTGCCAAAAAAAAGGCAAAATTTCAACTTTAGGTTGAATTGTAAAAACGAGCAAATGATTCAACATGATGGAAAAATTACTTATACTGAAGATAGAATTGTAAAAGCAATAAATAATAAGTTAGTTACAAGGAATAGAATATGCTGGAATTATATCAGTGGGAACTATCTCAATATTCGGAAAAAGTGCGTCTAATCCTTGATTATAAAGGTTTAGAGTATCGCAAAATTGAGGTTACACCAGGCATTGGACAAGTCGAACTGTTTCGTTTAACTGGTCAGAAACAAGTTCCAGTATTGAAGGATGGTCATAAATATATTGTAGATTCTACAGCGATCGCTAAATATTTAGATTCCGAATATCCAGATCGTCCCCTGATACCGACTAATCCCAAAAAACGTGCCACCGCTTTATTGCTAGAAGATTGGGCTGATGAGTCTATAGGTGTTAAGGGTAGAAAAGCGCTATTTGCTGCTATTAGTCAAGATCAGAGTTTTCGTAAGTCTTTATTACCCGTCTCCACACCAGATATTTTCAAAAGCATGATTGAAGGTGTCCCCGCTGATTTTCTCAGTGTGTTGGGTTTTGGGGTTGGTTTCAGTCCAGATGCAATTAGTTCTGCGATCGCTAGTCTAAAACAAGATTTGGAAATTTTGACAGAATTATTAGCAGATAGTCCCTATCTGTTGGGAGATGAACCAACCATAGCTGATTTAACAGTCGCCGGTTTGTCTATATTATTGAAGTTCCCAGAAGGGCCTTATTTGGATTTACCAGAATCCCTGAGAGGTAAAGGATTGCCCATCTTAGCCGATAATCCTGATTATGAAGCATTTTTCACTTGGCGCGATCGCATCTACACTCAATTTAGAAAGCCATTATCAGGGAAACCTCCCGCTGCTGGAAGCGCACCAACTTCGATTCAAATTGATTAGATAACAGGTGACAGGTGATAGGTAAGAGGTGACAGGTGACAGGTGACAGGTGACAGGTGACAGAAAGAAATTTAACAATTACCAATTACCTATCACCAATTACCAATAACTAATGACCAATGACCAATTGACAAACAAAATGAATTCAGCACAACCACTAGGTTCAGTCATCCAAGGTTCGCTTACAGGTGGATTAGAAGTTAGATTACACCCAGATATTTCTGTAGAAGATATGCGGGTGGGGAAATTTTTAGTAGTACAAGGGGTGCGATCGCGCTTTTTCTGTATGCTGACTGATGTAGCATTAAGTGCTGCAAATGCGCGAATTATTGCTAGTCCCCCAAATTGGGATGATACATTTTTGCGAGAAGTTTTAGCCGGCAGTGGTACTTATGGCATGATCAACCTCGCACCGATGTTGATGTTTACCCCCGAATCTCAAGAAACTTCCTTCTCCACCAATGGTAAATCTCTAAATCCCTTTATTCCCACTAGCAATGGTTTAGCATCATTTCAACCCCAAACCAGCACGACGATGGAATTGTTACCAGTTAAAACTATTCCTAGTCACTTTAGTCAAGTTTACGAAGCCAGTGAAGAAGATTTCCGGAAGGTGTTTGGTTGGGAAGATGATCCCCACAGAAATAACTTTTCCATCGGTAAACCCTTAGATATGGACGTACCGATTTGTATTGACTTAAATCGGTTTGTAGAACGGAGTAACGGCGTTTTTGGTAAATCTGGAACCGGTAAATCCTTCCTGACACGATTACTTTTAGCAGGTGTCATTCGCAAAAATGCAGCTGTTAACTTAATCTTTGATATGCACTCAGAATATGGCTGGGAAGCAGTAGCTGAAGGTAAAGAAGTTAACACCGTCAAAGGCTTAAAACAGTTATTTCCCGGTAAAGTTGAAGTTTATACCCTTGACCCCGAATCAACCAAACGCAGGGGTGTACGGGACGCTCAAGAACTGTTTCTTAGTTATGAGCAAATTGAAGTAGAAGATATTAAATTATGTGGCAGAGATTTAGGACTCTCAGATGCAGCTTTAGATAATGCCAATATCTTATTTAACGAGTTGGGTAAATCTTGGATTCCCCAGTTATTCAATATGACTGGTGAGGATATTAAGATGTTTTGTGATGACAAGCCAGGACACCCAGGATCAATCACTTCATTACAACGGAAATTATTACGTTTAGATAGTTTAAAATATATGCGGGCTGTTTGTCCCCAAAACTATATCAGTAAAATTTTACAATCTCTCGAAGCTGGGAAAAATGTTGTGGTAGAATTTGGTTCCCAGTCGAATATGCTCTCCTATATGTTGGTGACGAATATGATCACCAGACGCATTCACGAACATTATGTCAAAAGAGCAGATAAGTTTCTGCAAAGTAAAAATCCCTTAGATCGGCCAATGCCATTAATGATTACAATTGAGGAAGCGCACCGCTTTCTTGACCCAGGAGTAGTACAAAGTACAATTTTTGGAACTATAGCGAGAGAACTGCGGAAATATTTCGTAACACTTTTGGTAGTTGATCAACGCCCGTCGGGGATAGATAATGAAGTCATGTCCCAAATTGGTACTCGCATCACTGCTTTGCTTAATGACGAAAAAGATATTGATGCCATTTTTACAGGTGTGTCTGGTGCTGGAGCTTTGCGATCAGTATTAGCAAAGTTAGATTCTAAGCAACAAGCCTTAATTTTGGGTCATGCCGTGCCTATGCCAGTAGTTGTGCGTACACGTCCTTATGATTCCACTTTCTACGCCGAAATTGGCGATCAAATTTGGGAAGAAAAGTCAGATGCAGAGGTTTTTGCAGCCGCAGAACTGGCTAAAGCTGATTTAGGTTTTTAACCACTTTCAAAAAATCTACCAATTACTCAAAACTCAGTACTCAGCACCCAAAACTCATTGCTATTTCGTGACATCCCTCCATTAGAGGAGCTTCATAAGTTCGGTTATCCGGCTACTTGTAAGCAACAGAAGAGGGGTTTTTAACGTCACTATAGATATAGTCAGCTTTTTTAAGGAACTCCTAAGAAACTTTAGCAGCTAGACTATTTTACTTTATAATAGAGAGCTTTGATCTGCTGCTATTTACTATCCGCCAGATTTGCCTTACCATAAAAGTAGAACTCATACTGACTTCGTGTTTTACAGTTGCTGCCAGTGACTAAGAGGAAAGAAAAATTCTTGAAAACAACTCAGTGTGCTGCGAGAGAGTTTCCATAATTGAGGGAGGGTAAAGGAACCCATTCCCAAATAGTACCGTCCTAAAAAAGACTATATAAATTAATCGCTTATGGTAGCGCACAAATGTTTAGTGATGTATATACCATCTTTCTCAATCCACCCTAATTGAGAAAATATTTATTTTGTTTAGGGAGTAGAGGACAACGCACCAATGCCTACTGTTAAAACCCAAAATGAAAACCTCAACACCAAATTCACGGCTGATATGGTGAGAACCTATCTGCGGGAAATTGGTCGTGTGCCACTGCTAACCCGTGAACAAGAGATTGTATATGGGAAGCAAGTGCAACAAATGATGACCTTGCTAGATGCTAAAGAAGCTTTATCCAAAAAACTAGATCATGAGCCTAGTTTAGCAGAGTGGGCTACTCATGTTAACCAATCTGAAAACGAAGTTAAGCAGACGGTAGCGCAAGGTAAGCGAGCCAAGCAAAAAATGATTGAAGCAAATTTGCGTTTGGTTGTAGCTATTGCGAAAAAGTATCAGAAGCGAAATATGGAATTTCTGGATTTAATCCAGGAAGGAACCTTGGGACTAGAGAGAGGAGTAGAGAAATTTGATCCTATGAGGGGTTATAAATTCTCGACTTATGCTTACTGGTGGATTCGCCAAGCGATTACGAGAGCGATCGCCCAACAAGGTCGAACAATTCGCTTACCTATCCATATTACCGAAAAGTTGAACAAAATTAAAAAAGTGCAACGGGAATTGGCGCAAAAGTTGGGAAGATCCCCAACACCAACAGAAATAGCCAAAGAACTGGAACTAGAACCTGCTCAGATTCGTGAGTATCTGAACATGGCACGTCAACCAGTCTCTTTAGATGTACGAGTTGGTGATAACCAAGATACCGAACTGCAAGAAATGCTCGAAGATGATGGTCCATCACCAGAATATTACACCACTCAGGAATTCTTGCGCCAAGACCTCAATAACCTGTTGGCAGAACTTACACCCCAACAGCGTGAAGTTGTAGCCCTGCGCTTTGGTTTAGAAGATGGTAATGAAATGTCTTTGGCAAAAGTTGGTGAACGGTTGAACCTCAGCCGTGAACGTGTCCGTCAATTAGAGCATCAAGCTCTTGCACATTTACGTCGCCGTCGCGCCAATGTTAAAGAATACGTTGCCAGCTAAAAGTCGAGACAAGCACCCGCTTGTGAAGAAAGATAACTTTTGGCTGTATGCCTCCTGAATCCAGGGGGCAATTTTTTTGCGTGTAATACTACAATAAAACAGCTGTTGCACCTTTAACTTGCAGATAGAAGGACAGGCTGTTCTGCCTACCCCACAAGAATTTTCACCCAAAAGAATGTGTAAATTAAACTTCCAACAGCTGATAAATTACCGCAATAAAGCTGCAAATGGACAACCACTAACAGCTAAATTAGCTGATGTTGGCTTAAATTTAGATGGCAAAAGCCGCTTGAAGAAACCCAAAAAAGTTTGTTGCCAAGAACTAGAAGGTGGTGTTTCTGGTGTCAATGTCTGTTGTTTAGTATCTGTTCCAGTTTTACCTCCTGATGTTAGTTGATTCAAAAATTTACCATTGTCATAATAGTGTTCCAAGGAAAGAATTTTACAATTTTCAGTAACTTGGACAATACTTGTACCAATCACTTCTATCATCTGCCCAGTCGGAATATAATCTTTATAATTACCTTGGAAATGTCCCCAATGCCGCCATTTAAAAGCAATAGTAGGAGGTGCTGAATAAACTTCTAATACTTCCCATAAAAATCCCTGAGGAAATGCAGTATGAAACAGATGGGTAGAAGATTCAAAATCTTCTTCTGTAGCTTTATAATTTGGAGTATTACCAATCAACAGTTTATAAGTACCTGACTGAACTAAATCCTCTAATTTATAGCTAGTTCCACCATTCGTACTCATACGAAACTTATCTTGAACTACAGAAATCCACTCTTGAGGATTGGTTTTGAAATTAGCTTCAACGTCGAAAGTTCGCACCAAGTTTTGGACAAGTGTTTCCAGGGAATTAGCCGGGTGGTTACGTAGACTTTCTTTGGCTAGATTTTCATTAGAACGGGTATAATCGGGTTGCTGACCATAACGCCACGTTACATTAGTGTTATGTTTGAGGACTACATCTCGATTTTGTACCCAAAGTGGTAGATTTTCAATGTTAATCTGAGTCATAAATACCTCTGCTCAAAAATTACAACAAAGTAACCCTAAATACTCATCCTGTGGAAGTTGCAGAGATATCCCCTTAATTTTACAGCAACAAGCTATACAGCTTTTTGTGCGGCTTTTGTGAATAATTAACTAGTGATGAAGAGCCGTTGTTTTTCATCCCAACTAAAAATATCATCACACCTGATGGCTATCAGCGCCAGGGAAGTTAAGGAAGTTAAGGAGATTGGCTAAATTAAATTACTAAAATCTTTGATTTTCAAGACTTTCAGACTTTGAATATTTTTATATTGGGTACATTATGGCATAAATTAAAATCCATAAAAATCAGGAACTTCCAGATTTTGAGTTTATATGATCATGGCACGTAAGCGAGGAGTAGTCCTGACAAGACAAGGATATCAGCGACTACAAAAGGCTCAACAAGAATGGGAAAATCGGGAAAATTATGGTGTAACTTATACCATAGAAGCTTTAAGCGAACTTACCCAACTAGACCCTGCTACAGTTTCTAAAGTTTTACATCGAGAAATGGGGGTAGATAAACGTACTTTAGAACGCTTTTTTCGGGTATTTAATCTGGAATTGTGCCAAAGTGATTATGCTAAACCGGATGTTGTGCCACAAACATCGGAAGCAATTAGTATCTCTCATCAAAATAAGCTGGTTTGGGGTGAAGCACCGGATATTTCTATTTTTTACGGTCGCACTCAAGAACTAGATATCCTGCAAAAATGGATTATTGAAGACCATTGTCGTTTAATTACATTAATAGGTATTGGCGGAATTGGTAAAACTAGTTTATCAGTGAAACTAGCTCAAAATGTTTCTGAAAAATTTACTCATGTAATTTGGCTGTCTTTACGTAATGCCCCACCGCCTTTAGAAATCATAGCAAATTTAATCCAGTTGTTATCCAACGGTGAGGAAATAGATTTACCAAAAAATATTACCCAAATAATTAATCGACTACTTGAATATCTACAAAAGCAACGTTGTTTGTTAGTTTTTGATAATCTGGAGACTATTTTTTCTAGTGATAATTATGCAGGTTATTATCTACCAGGATATGAAGGTTATGGTGAACTTTTACTGAGAATAGGAGAAACTCAGCATCAAAGTTGTTTATTAATTACTTCTAGGGAAAAACCAAAAGAAGTAGCAGCAATGGCAGGTAATCAACTACCGATACGTTCTTTGTATATTCATGGTTTAAGCATTGCCGAAGGACAAAAGATTTTTGGCGCTAAAGGTATTGTTGGTTATAGCAATTCAGATTGGGAAAATTTAATTATTAGCTATGGGGGTAATCCTTTATATTTAAAAATTATTGCCACTACAATATTAGATTTATTTAATGGTAGTATTGCTGATTTTATCGCTCAAGGCACAACTGTTTTTGGGGATGTTCGCAATCTCGTTAGTCAACAATTTAATCGCTTATCACTATTAGAAAAGTCTATATTATATTGGTTAGCTATTAACCGGAAACCTGTAGAATTAAACGAATTAAAAGCAGATTTATTATCTCCTATTGGCCCATCTAATTTATTAGAAGTTTTAGAGTCTTTATATCGTCGTTCCCTAATTGAAAAAAAAGACAGTCAATTTACATTACAATCTGTAGTTATGGAATACGTGACTATGAATTTGATTGAGCAAGTATGTCAAGAAATTGCTACTGCTAAAGTTTCATTATTCCAAAGTCATGCTTTAATTAAAGCTACTGCTGCTGATTATATCCAAGAAATTCAAATTCGCCTCATACTGACATCAATTATTGAGAATTTACAAGTATTATTAGGAAATACCAGCCAAATTAAATCACAATTGCTCAATATTATTAACTGTTATCGTGGTCAAGCACCATACGTTACTGGTTATATTGGCGGGAATACCATTAATTTACTATCTCAATTATTACCAAAAATTAGTAATGAAGATTTTTCTAATTTAACAATTTGGCAAGCTAATTTACAAAGATGCAATTTACAGGATGTCAATTTTAGTCATAGCCATTTTACTAAATCGTTTTTTACAAACACATTTGGTATTATTTTTAGTTTGACTTTTAGTTCCGATAATGAACTTTTAGTTACAGGGAGTATTGATGGTGAACTTTGTTTATGGCAATGGCGAGAAAATCATCAGCTTTTTAGGCAACAAGCACATACTACAATTATAGAATCTATTGCCTTTAGTCCCGATTGTCAATTAATAGCTAGTTCTAGTCGAGACAAAACTGTAAAATTATGGGATGTCTCTACAGGGCAATGTCTTTTAAATTTGCCTTCACCTGATGGAACTATCAAAAATATTGCCTTTAGTCAAAATAGTAAAAAGCTATTCGGTTGTTTAGAAAGGCAAATCATCTCTTGGGATGTTCAGACAGGTATTTGCTCAACATTAGTTGCATATCAAAGCCGCATTTCGGCAATGGCTGTATCAACTCACAACGATATTTTGATATTTGGTTGTGTAGATGGTACGATTAATATTTTGGATACAAATACTGGTAAATTTGTAGAAAATTTTTCTACAAGTAGTGGAGTAATATTATCTGTAATTGTTAGTGATGAAGACAAAATTTTGGCTAGTAGCTTAACTAATAAAACGCTAAAAATTTGGGATGTAAATGCTCGTTGTTGTATTGTAGATTTATCTGCTCAAAGCTACAAATTTTCATTAATTGCTATCAGTCTAAATGGACTTACCTTAGCTACAGGTAGCGGTGAGAAAATTATCAAAACCTGGG
Organism: Anabaena sp. WFMT; assembly: GCF_051781005.1. Taxonomy (NCBI): domain Bacteria; kingdom Bacillati; phylum Cyanobacteriota; class Cyanophyceae; order Nostocales; family Nostocaceae; genus Anabaena; species Anabaena sp. WFMT. The sequence goes on from NZ_JBPWOA010000006.1 coordinate 137,999, forward strand.
ATATTCATACTAATAAGTATCTACAAAGTTTAGAAGGACATCTCTCGGAAATAAACACTATTGCTTTGAGTCCCAATAGCAAAATTTTGGCAACTGGTAGTGTCGATAGGACGGTAAAGTTATGGGATGTGACTACAGGTAAATGTCTGAAAACTTTACAAGGTCGGACTGATTTTGTCCATTCAGTTGGATTCAGCCATGATGGTAAGATTGTCGCTAGTGGTAGTCAACATGAAATTAGGCTTTGGGATGTTAATTCTGGCCAGTGTGTGACTAACATATCAGCGTATAAAGATTGGCTTTATTCCTTGGCTTTAAGTTCTGATGGTAAATTACTTGCTTGTGCGAATCTTGGGAACGAAAATCATATCATCAGACTTTGGCAAATACAGTCTCTGCACAAGGGAAATAGTTATCAAGCACCTGACAAAATTTTACAAGGACATACAGATAATATTTGGGCGATCGCATTCAGTCCAGATGGTAAAATAATTGTGAGTGGCAGTAGCGATCGCACTGTTAAACTTTGGGATTCGCAAACAGGTCAGTGCTTACAAACCTTTTCAGGCCATACCCGACCTGTACTTTCAGTAGCTTTTAGTCTCGACGGACAAATTATTGCTAGTTGTGGTGGTCATTCAATCATCAAAGTTTGGGACGTTATTACAGGGGAATGCTGTCAAACTATACAAGAAGTTGCTTCTTATGTTTTGAAATTTAGTCCTAATAGTTACATTCTAGCTAGTGGAAATACGAGTGGTGTGATCAAACTCTGGGATGTGCGAGATGGTCAGTGTATTGGGATTTTAGGCAAATATGGCAAACCCATTATCTCTTTGGCCTTTAGTCCAGATGGACAAATTCTAGCTAGTGGTAGTTTTGACGGTACAGTGACCTTGTGGAATATCAACACCAATCAATGCATCAATACCATAGAAATAAACACAGGTTCTGCTTGGTCACTGGATTTTAGTCCAGATGGTAAAAACCTGGCTTGTGGTAGCAATGGAGAAACCATTCATCTATGCGACCTCAATATAGATAAAGATATCAAAATTTTGCAGGGCGATCGCCCTTATGAAGGCATGAATATTCAAGGTGTAACAGGATTGACACCAAACATCATAGCTAGTGTCAAAGCGCTGGGAGCAGTTGATTAGATCATCTTATGAATTACGCAAAAACTCTTCCAAGCTTTTATGTCTACCTGTTCTCTGCGTCACGTCAGTTGCGACAACGGAGGAAACCTGACTCCGCAAAACACTGGCTTCTCCGTGGTTAGTTATTCCGTGAATTGTGCATAAGTCCTAACTTTATATACATCTCAAAGATCAGCATTTAACTTACCCAATAATTTTTATCTCTCGTCCGAAATCTCAAGGTTTGCTGTTGTAGCTAAGAATAGCCAAGCAAATTGGACTGTGAGAGCAATCTTGATGATCGCAAGTTGCTATATATCAATATAGATTTGATTGGTAGTTTTGAAAATATATTCGTCATCCCTCAAATGGGTTAATCTATCGGCTGAAGCGTAAATTTATCAAATGATAATATTGTTCACATTATTAGCAAAAAAACTATAAAAACTTCATTTTTTGACTTTTTTGAACCAAACAATATATATAAAACCTTTGAGGGAATCGCGCAGTATCAGTGTTTAGTTAAGATGTAAGGAAATTACAGATAATTAGTTAGCTTTATTACAGGAGAAATCAGGTGCTTAACAATATTTCTAAATTCATTACCTCACGTCAGTTAAAGTTTCCTGTTGTTAGTGTGCTGATCACCTTTGGTATTTTAGGCTTAGGTGTAATCGGTGAACAAACAAAAATTAACCTGAAATCTTCTACTGTGATAGCGGCTAATTTACCAAGTTCTCAAAATCAAATTCAGAGTGGTGATAAAACTCCTATTTTAGCGCGACTGAGAGAAATTAGAGATCAAAGAAGTCAACTCAGCGCTGACAATACAGATAGTAACGACTTAGAATCGGAAATTTTATCCAAAAATATTCAGACAATCCCCACAAAGACAAGACAAATAGGGGGAAAATCACGAGTAAATTTCCCTGAAAGGGATGGTATTTATCTCTATGGTCAGTCCTCAACACCAAACCAGTTAGGACAAGGTTATATTGTGTTTCAGAAACAACAAGGTAAGGTGATTGGTGCATTGTATATGCCGAGTTCCGAGTATAGTTGTTTTCAGGGGACAATTGCTAACTCAGGGGAATTGGCGATGACAGTAACTAGTTCTCCTGGTGAACTTGGTGTAATGCAAGTGTCAACTACCAGCAGAATACCCAGATTCAGCGATGAAGATGCTATCACTTACGCTTACTCTGTAGCATTGCAGGATTATCATCAGCTAGACGCTGTGAGTGCTAATGATAGAGAAATTTTGCAAGGGTGTAGTCAAGATGTCAATGGTGGTAATCAGTAGATGTTTGATGGAATGTTTTTACAAGGGTTCTGGATAACGCATATTTAAATTTGATCGATGTCTGATTACTTAGCAATACAAAAGAGGGCGGGAAAACCCCGCCCCTACAGGCTTTACAATTAAAAACTGTACTTCACGGATTTGAAAACTGGTAGATAGGATTAATCAATATTCAATTCCTGCTTGGGCTTTAACGCCTTGATCGCGGAAAGGATGCTTAACTAAAGTCATTTCGGTGACTAAATCTGCTTTTTCAATTAAAGCAGGTGGTGCACCTCTACCTGTGAGAATTACGTGTTTATCAGGTGGTTTTTGGGATAGACCGGCTAATACTTGTTCAACTTCTAAGTAACCGAGTTTGAGAGCAATATTAATTTCATCTAATAGTACGAGTTTGAAGTCGGGGTTGCGGATGAATTCTAATGATTTATCCCAAGCGGCGCTGGCTTTATCTAAATCGCGATCGCGATCTTGAGTTTCCCAGGTGAAGCCTTCACCCATAGCATGGAATTCTAATTGGTCTGACCAATGGCTGAAAACCCGCTTCTCTGAAGGTTCCCAGGCTCCTTTAATGAACTGCACTATTGCTACTTTATGACCATGACCGAGCGATCGCATGACCATTCCTAAAGCCGCAGTGGTTTTCCCCTTCCCGTTACCAGTATTGACAATAATTAACCCTTTTTCGGGTATGGCTTTGGCTATGCGTTTATCTTGTACTTCTTTGCGTCGCTGCATCTTTTGGCGATACTGATCATCATTCAGAGATGATGACATTACCTCATCAATCAAACGCGAAATTTCTTGATCTGAATTTAAATCTTCTGGTGTGTCGTTTTTCATAAACTTTGTTAGAAATTAAGTTTGGATGATTTTACTTACTTCCTTCGTTCTGGAAGAATGAAGAATTAAATGAACCGCGTTCGCGAAGCGTTCCGTAAGGAAAGACGCATTCGCGGTAGCGTTGCGAAGCAAAGGACGCGAAGGTAAGAAAGAAGAAGGAAGAAGATTGTAATTACAGCAGTTTTTGAAGAAATTAGGTACACATTTAGCGGGCAAGATGCCCGCACCACAAGAGTTTGATTATTCCAGTTTGTACCTCATTTGAATGAAATATGCTGTATTATATTTTCCCTATATTTATTCAGGTTACGCTAAACATTATTGAAAATATGTGAGTATTTACGCTTTTAGCTGACGGCTAATGATTTACCGTCCTAACATTTTATCTCGAAGATGCTTGATGCGATCGCGAAATTTTGCGGCTTCTTCAAATTCCATTTTTTTCGATGCTTCTTTCATTTGTGCTTCTAATAGGGTAATCAATTCTGGAATCTGCTCTAATGGTAGATCGTTGATATGTTCATCTACGACTTTTAAATCAGTTGCATTTAAACGTCTTGATACATCTAAAAAAGACAAAATCGCATTACCCGATTTTTTGATAATTGGTTGTGGTGTAATTCCGTGCAGTTTATTATGTGCCGTTTGAATTCCCCGTCTTCTATCGGTTTCATCAATGGCTTTAATCATACTCTTGGTTAAGTTATCAGCATACATGATGGCTTTTCCATGAATATGACGCGCAGCCCGGCCAATAGTTTGAATTAAGGAACGTTCAGCACGCAAGAAACCTTCTTTGTCTGCGTCCATAATTGCGACTAAGGAAACTTCTGGTAAATCTAAACCTTCCCGTAGTAAATTTACCCCCACCAATACATCAAAAATTCCTTCTCGTAAATCTTGTAAAATCTCAATACGTTGAATTGAATTAATTTCCGAATGTAAATATCTAACTTTAATTCCTCTATCTTCCAAATATTCAGTTAAATCTTCCGCCATGCGCTTTGTTAGAGTAGTAATCAAAGTTCTTTCTTTACGGTCAACTCTATCTTTGATTTCTCCTAATAAATCATCAATTTGTCCTTCTGTGGGACGAACAAATATTTCTGGATCTACTACTCCAGTTGGTCGAATCACTTGCTCAACTATATTATCTTCTGAAATTTCTAATTCCCAAAGTCCTGGAGTTGCTGAAACAAAAATGCATTGATTAGCTTTTTGCCAAAATTCATCTACTTTTAAAGGACGGTTATCAGCAGCACTGGGAAGCCGAAAACCATGATCTATTAAAACTTTTTTCCGTGCTTGGTCGCCGTTATACATCCCACGAATTTGAGGAACTGTAACGTGAGATTCATCAATTACTAACAGCCAATCTTTAGGAAAATAATCAATTAAACATTCTGGTGGTTCTCCAGCTTGTCTACCTGCTAAATGACGAGAATAGTTTTCTACGCCATTGCAATAACCCACTTCTCTCAGCATTTCCAAATCGTAGCGGGTGCGTTGGTCGATGCGTTGCGCTTCTACTAATTTACCTAATTCTTCTAATGTTAATTTTTGCTGTTTTAATTCTGTGGAAATATCTTCACAAGCGACTTCTAAACGTTCTTCTGGGGTGACAAAGTGACGCGCAGGGTAAATGTTAACTGCTTGGAGACTGCTCAAAATTTCCCCAGTTACAGGGTCAATGTAGCGAATTGCGTCAATTTCATCGCCAAAAAATTCAACGCGGATTATCCGGTCTTCATAAGCGGGTCCAATTTCTAAGACATCACCACGGACGCGGAATTTTCCCCGACCCATTTCTAAATCGTTGCGACTGTACTGCACAGATGTCAAATCGCGCAAAATTTGCCTTTGGTTAACTTCCATACCTATTTGTAGGGGAATGGCAGCTTTGAGGTATTCAGCAGGCATTCCTAAGCCGTAAATGCAACTAATAGAAGCAACAACGATGACATCTTTGCGTTCAAAGAGCGATCGCGTGGCTGAATGTCGCAACATATCTATCTCATCATTAATCGCCGCTGTTTTCTCTATATAAGTGTCTGTAACCGGAATATACGCTTCTGGTTGATAATAATCGTAATAGCTGACAAAATACTCAACAGCGTTGTTAGGGAAGAACTCCCGTAACTCATTACACAACTGAGCAGCCAGGGTTTTGTTGTGCGCTAAGACTAAGGTAGGTTTACCCACCTTCTCAATCACTGCGGCGATAGAAAACGTCTTACCGGTTCCCGTTGCACCCAGTAAAGTTTGGTAACGATTACCGGCTTGGAGACTGGAGACAAGTTGTGCGATCGCTCGCGGTTGATCCCCTGTGGGACTAAAGGGAGCTTGAAGACTAAATTCCGTCATACATACAGTTTTGTTGAAGATACCCACTTCCATAGTAGCGACACAGCCTCTCTCTGTGGGGTCTGAGTGGTAAAACAAAGGAAGCAAAGTGGGGATGTCAAAGATGACTAGATTTTCTCATTTTGCGAGTTGATTGGTTTGGAGGAGGAGCGCATCCCATTTACAACCCCTACCTACGAAACTTTGAGGTCAAGGTATTACAGGGATTAAATAAACTTATATTTATATGAGGTTTTTTAGAGTTACACTCACATATATAGGAGAAAATACATCTTTCCTTAATTATTGTAAAATTCACGTAATAAGTAAAAGGTGTTAGTTTACAAAGCGCCACAGCTGCAAAGGAGACATAAAAATGGAAGAAAATACCCAGGGTAATAATGTGAATACAGAGGAAGGTTCTCAAGGGACACTCATCGTTGCTGGAGAGCGTCCCATTGGCAGCAGTGGCTTACAAGTCGCAGAAACAATATCAATCGCTGGATTGCGTCCTATTGGCACAAGTAGTTTGGAAGTGGTTGAAACCTATAACTCTATGGGAATTCGTCCCATAGGTGCAAACACGTTCCAAATGGTTAGTAGTATCAATCTCTCTGGTATTCGTCCAATTGGTTCCAGTTCAATAGTGATTTCTGAAAACTATTCTGTGTTTGGTAATCGTCCAATTGCACCCAATATTGTTGACGATTCTGAAATTCTGATGGGATTTCTAGACTAAGAACTAAGATCAATCCCATATCTTTATCAACCCAGTTTTATTGCTAAACTGGGTTTTTTATGAAAATAAACAGAAAAATTTCATCTCACCAACTGCATGGCATTATTAATGCTACAGATGTCGAATTTGCAATCTAGGTTATACTCAAGCAAGAGAATAGCTGCCATTTAGGTTATGGGAATTGAAGAATTATTACTACCATTTCGTGAAGAAATATTAAAAATTGCCGCTAAATATGGCGCTTATAATATGCGGATTTTTGGTTCAGTTGCCAGAGGTGAAGCAACACCAGATAGTGATGTAGATTTTTTAGTGGAACTGCAACCTCAATGCAGTTTATTTGACTATATAGCGTTAACTCAAGATTTAGCAGCATTGCTAGGACGCAAAGTTGATGTTGCTGAACCTCAGAATTTACATGATTTAATTAGAGATAAAGTATTAAGTGAAGCTGTCCCATTATGAAAAATGAGCGTTTATATTTGAGCAATATTAAAGAATGTATTGAACGGATAGAAGAATATACCCAAGGTGGAAAAGAAGAATTTATGCAAACTAAGATGATTCAAGATGCAGTGATTCGCAATTTTGAAATCATTGGGGAAGCAACAAAAAGATTATCACCTGATTTGAGAAGCAAATATTCTGATGTTCCTTGGCAGCAGATGGCGGGTTTACGGGATGTACTAATTCATGATTATCTAAAGGTAAATCTGAATTTAGTTTGGCAAATTATCGAGCAAAATTTAGCTGATTTAAAATCACAAGTTACAACAATTTTACAAAATTTAAGTGAAGGTTAGGATGATATGCCCTGAGAATTATAGGTAATCAATCTAAAATCATTTTACCGCACTAACTGCATGGCATTATTAAAAAACTGACGGCATAAACCTTTGGTGACTAAAATTGTCGTCAACAAATTTGCGACAACAACCATAAACATAATCAAAATTTCATAGGATACGGCTTCTAAAGGTTTTACTCCAGCGAGTAACTGTCCGCTGGTGAAAGCTGGGATTGTCACCATGCCAATGAGCATCATTTGATTTAGAGTGGGGAGCAATGCGGCTCGAATTGCGTCTTTACGATAAGGACTAATTGCTTGCTGGGGAGTTGCACCTAAACTTAAATGAGTCTCTATTTCTGTGGGAAATTGGTTAATCGCATTTACAAGACGTTCTCCTGCTACTGCTGCTGCATTCATGCCATTACCAATCAATATGCCGGCTAAAGGAATTAGATAACGTGGTTCATACCATCTATCTGGTTGGATAATTAAAAAGTTGGTATAAAGCAATGTTAAGGCGGTACTGATGAAAATTGCCCCCCACACTAAAGGTAGTACTTGAGGAATTTTTTGGCTGATGCGATTTCGTGCGACAATCGCCGTAATTGTCAGCATGATTGTTAAAATCGCTAAAACTGCCCAAACATTGTCTACAGCAAAGATGAAGTCTAAAACGTATCCTAATACGATGAGTTGGAGGATGGTTCTACCGGTGGCTAAGGCTAAGTTTAACTCTAGTCCTAATTTTTCCCAGGCAGATAAACCAAGAGCGATCGCTATTAATGCTACAGCTAATGCTAAATCTACAATATCCAGTTTAATCAAATCCGGCATGGTTTCTCTACTTCCTGGGATTTTCTACTTGTAGCAACGGTCAAGATGCTGAGGACATCAATTGATGATGGAACTCCTTCTACAACAGGTTTTTACTCCTGACTTCTGCTATCAAACAGCCTACACGCGAATAATTCAAAATTCCATTAGCAAACAGCACCCGTAAAAGTGTATCTTTTGTATCTCGATTAAAATAATAAATTATGATCCAACGCGTAAATTCCATTCCCGCATTTGATATAAAACAGCAATACGCCACTATTGAAGCGGAAGTCAGTAGTGCTGTTCTAGAAGTTCTTGCTTCTGGCCGTTATATTGGTGGCCCTGCAATTGCAGGCTTTGAGCAACAATTTGCTGCTTATCATGGTGTAAGTGAATGTGTAGCTTGTAATTCTGGTACAGATGCGCTGTATTTAGCACTACGCGCTTTAGGAGTTGGTGCAGGTGATGAAGTTATTACCACACCTTTCACCTTTTTTGCAACTACTGAAGTTATCAGTGCTGTAGGTGCAACGCCTGTTTTTGTTGATATTGATGCCACTACCTTTAATTTGGATGTAGCACAAATAACAGAGGCAATTACACCTAAGACCAAGGCTATTATCCCAGTTCACTTGTTTGGACTACCTGTGGATATGACAGCTTTGATGGAGGTTGCTCAATTTCACAATTTAGCAGTAATTGAAGATTGCGCTCAAGCTACAGGTGCAACTTGGGATAATCAAAAAGTTGGCAGCATTGGACACGTTGGTTGTTTTAGCTTTTACCCAACTAAGAATCTGGGTGGTTGTGGTGATGGTGGTGCGATTACAACTAATGATAGTGCGATCGCAGCCAAGTTGCGAATATTGCGAGAACATGGCAGTAAAGAAAGATATATTCACGAAGAAATAGGTGTCAACAGCCGTTTAGATGCCATTCAAGCCGTAATTCTGCAAATTAAACTGCGCTATCTAGATACGTGGAACAAACAACGGCAGCAAATAGCCGCTTATTACTACCAATACCTCAGTCAAGTTCCCGGTATCACCACACCCCAAGAATTACTAGGAGGAGTTGGAGTTTGGAATCAATATACCATTCGCGTTTCTAGTGAAGGCAGAAATGGTGCAAGTGCTAAATATCGGGATTGGGTGCGGACTCAATTACAAGAAAAAGAAGTGAGTTCCATGCTTTACTATCCCCGTCCTTTGCATCTGCAACCAGTTTATGAAAATCTGGGTTATCAACCGGGACAATTGCCAGTTTCAGAGCAAGCTTGTCACGAGGTGATATCTTTACCCATGTTCCCAGAACTAACCCAGGAACAGCAAGATAAAGTAATTTATGCCTTGAAAGATTGTTTAGGGTAAGATTTAGGGCAGGCATCTTGCCTGTCTGTAGCACTATTTTGTCTGCAAAATATCATCAACTTTTATCTAGAGTTGTCTAATAACCCGACTACCAGCCAAAAAGCTCATTTTGTCCCAGACACCATTTCTCGCTGTCTTTCCCAAGCCAAAGTAGTAGACACGATGAGATCCAGATCATTATATTTGGGTTGCCAGCCCAGCACCTTGTGAATTTTATCGGCACAAGCTGTGACGCAGGCTGGATCACCCTCACGACGGTCAGTTTCAATAACAGGAAAATCCACCTCAGAAATTGCCTTGACTCGTTCAATAACTTGACGCACACTATAGCCTTGCCCATAACCGCAATTAAGAATTTGGCTTTCTCCACCCATTTCCAGATAGAGTAAAGCCTCCAAATGCGCTGTAGCCAAGTCTTCCACATGGATATAGTCCCGAATTCCGGTGCCATCTGGTGTGGGAAAATCAGTGCCAAAAATTTGCATTTGTGGCTGACGTTTAAGTGCTGCATCACAGGCAGATTTAATCAGATGATTTGTCTTAGGTGATATTTGCCCCAGCTTGCCACTAGAATCGGCTCCTGCCACATTAAAATAACGTAGAATTACGTAACGCAGAGAAGAAGTAATAGCATAGTCCTTAATCAGCCATTCGCTCATCAGCTTTGAGCGCCCATAGGGGTTAATAGGCATGGTAGGGGTAAACTCACTAACTGGATTTTCCCCTACCTCTCCATAAACTGCTGCTGTACTGGAAAAGATGATTTGATTAACACCCATCACATGACAACAGCGGAGTAAATTTAAAGTATTGCGTGTGTTGTTAGCGTAGTAGTCCAGGGGATGGATGATTGATTCTGGTACAATCAGACTAGCGGCAAAGTGCAACACCGCACTAAATTCATGCTTGGCAAAAACTAGATAAAGATGGTCTAAGTCGGCTAAATCGCCGATAATCAAATCGCCGTAAAGCACAGATTTTGGTGAACCTGTAGAGCAATTGTCATAGACTATAATGTCATAACCGACTGTACCAAGTTGGCGGACAACGTGTGAGCCTATATAGCCTGCGCCACCAGTTACTAAAACTTTTTTTCTCATCTACCTTGACCTAAAAAAACTACTCGTATAGTTTTGAAAGCGATCGCTAAATCTAACCAAATGGAATAGTTCTTGATGTAATAGAGGTCGTAAGCGAGCTTTTCATAGGCATCTTCAATTGATGCACCGTAGGGATAGAGTACCTGGGCCCAGCCTGTTATTCCCGGTTTGACCAAATAACGTAGTTCATAGTAAGGAATCGCTTCTTTCAGCTTGGCATCAAACTCTGGACGTTCTGGACGTGGGCCAATTAAGCTCATTTCTCCCCTCAGCACATTCCAAATCTGCGGTAGTTCGTCGATTCGCAACAGGCGTAGCCAACGTCCTACTCTAGTAACACGAGGGTCATGTTTATCAGCCCACTGTACCCCGTGTTTCTCAGAATCTTGATGCATAGAGCGGAATTTATAAACTCTAAATGACTTGCCATATAAACCTGTTCGTAACTGGCTGTAGAATACTGGGCCCGAACTATCTAATTTAATTGCCAGTATCGTGAACAACATTAGTGGGGATAAAATTACGAGCAAAACCATTACCAGAATCAAATCTACAAACCGCTTTAACTTCATAGTTAAGTAGCCAGGCATCAAGTGAAACCCAGGGCTAAAAGCGAACCACTTATCCTGTAGTAGGTACGAAGGGAGTTTATACCATAAGGTTTCATAAAAATCCGGCAGCCTGTAAATTGGAATACCTCGCAGCCGGATTTGCATCAATTGCTGTACCTGCATATCAGAAAACTGAATATTGGTTGCTATGATTACGGCAGACCAAGATTCTTGAATCCATTTAGATAAATCATTGAAGTCTCCTACATAATTCAGATTATCCAGTTCTGAACGAGCAGGCTTTTGATCAGCTTCAGGAGTTAGCACAACTAACTTCCCCAATAGATTTAGCTGTAATAGATTTTGTGTAAATTTGATTGCGCTTTCACCTGCACCCAACATCAACCAACGACTTTGCTCAGTGCGCGATCGCACCCATCTCGCTGCTAATAATCTTAACATCACTGCCCAGATGCTAAAAATTCCCAAGCTTGATAGCAAAACGCCCCGTTTAACCAATGTATGATCCACCCAAGCCATTAGCGCAAAAATGAAAAAACCACTTACTAAAATGCCGATTAGGGTGCGAGATGGTGTCCTTAATCCCGCAATCTGTCTCTCTGGATGGTAAGTATCAGCCAAATAAAGTCCTACTAGCATTAATAAGACAAAACAGTAAATAAATGGGTCAAATCCGTTAATTGGTTGGCCTAACCGTAACCAAAAAGCAAATAATAAACAAACATACAAGCCAAAAATATCACCTAAAAAAAGGATTATAGGCAGAGTACGTGGTATGTTTGGCAATTTGGTATTATTTGGAGAACTGATGTAACTAGTAAGATTCATATATTTTATTAGCTTGTGTTTTGCTCATTTTTGTACAAGGTTCAAATTTCATACGAACTTACACATTGATTTGGATATAGCGTTTCCTCATCACATGAGGTACATCATAGCCCCCTCCCCACAAGCGATGAGGGGGTTGGGGTTTTTGTACCTCACTCAACCGATAGCTATATATCTGAGGTTAAAACCTTTTATCCTTCTTTTATTATCAAAAAAAAATGATCAATTTTCTGATTTTGATATCCAGATTCACACAATGTTGCCAAGATTTAAGTTCCACAAAAAAACAACATATTGGTGAATATGCTCAAACATTGATAAATAATAAGCTGGGATTTTTTTAATCTCAGATTTGGATGTAGCGAACGGACAGAAATGAGGATTATCAATACCATTCAGTTAAGGCTCAAAATTAATTGAAAGAAAACTCAACATTACCCAATACTTATTTGAGTATTGCTGCCTTCCCACTACGCGGAAACAAGCTAGAATTTTTCTTAACTGAACAGTATTGGATTATGAATACCATTCCCAATACTCTAACTACAGATTGAAGAAAAGTCGTATTAGCCAGTAAGGATTAAGGGTTCTTCGGTTATTTATATGGAAAACCTGGTTCAACATTATTGACAGTCTTATTTCACTGGCATTTCATTGAAAACAAGAGCATAATCCTTTATAACTCTTGCCCAGTAAAGGTTTTGTTATAATCAATCCTCAATCACCATAAAAAAGGCGAAAGATCCAGATTAATATAAATTATGTGTATAACACATTACGAGAATGAGTGTTATACCTTTTGATATATTTTCCTTATGGGGCAAAAATCTCAGGTACTCTTTAAGGCAGAACGTTTCAAGATATCGTCAAGACAAACTAATGAAAGTTTAGGTAGTCTGGTTTGTCCTATAAATCTAGAAAAGTTGAGACTCACAATCCATAAATTAATAGAATGAGCTTTTCTAGAGAATATACTAAAAATACACACATCAGAGCTTATGTGTCTAGCTTTATGCAACGATATTTTGAAAAATTGGCGTTCTAAAATTCATACGAATTTGATTCATAATGTATCTACTAATTTCCGGGCTGCAAAAAGCCAATAATTAGTGTTATATCAAGTTTTTAACAAGATTACTATCCAGTAATTATGAAGTTTAAATTGATGTTGCATAAGGGCTAGACAGATGAATTATGGTATGTGTATTTTAAGTACATCCTCTCACGACACTTCAATAAAAACTAAGCCCAAACTGGCTTATAGGTATAAACGTGGAATAGCTTCCCATTTTTAAACCTATAATTGAAGTTATTGACAGCAAATTTCAGGCTCTTAGAATACAGTTGGATAGGGATAATTGAGTAAAAGTTTGTGTGGTTTAATTAGTAGACAATAAGGTATTTTTTGCCAAAAGAAATATGATGAATCTTTGTTATTGCATACAAGGCCAATTCTTTGTTTTTAATAATTGAAATTTAATTTCAATCAGTGACAACATTTTAATATGGAATCTAAGCAAGAAGACCAAAATTTATCAGAATTTCAAAATCACTCGCTGGTTTTCAAAAAGCATTGGTTGATGATAGTAACTATAATCGCCTTTGTTTTTGGATTGACAGGGTTATTAACTTTCACACAAACATTGATTTACGAAGCCAAAGGTAAACTACTGTTAAAGCAAAGTGAAGCTTCTTCCTTGGCGGGTTTGAACCAAAAAGTGGGAGGACTGACAGGTCTGAGTAACACAAGCAATCCAGTGGATACAGAAGTACAAATAATTCGTTCTAATTCCATCGTTCAGAGAACTATTGACAGACTTAAATTAAAAAATAAACAGGGTAAGCCTCTAACAATTGAAGAATTTATCACAAAACTAAAAGTCAATGGGATTCGTGGTACAGATGTGATGGAGTTAACTTACCAAAGCAATAATGCCATAGAAGCTGCGGCAGTTGTTAATACTTTGATGAAAATTTACTGGGAAGATAATATTCTGACTAATCGAACAGAGACGAAATCTGCGAAGGAATTCTTAAGTAATCAATTGCCTAAAATTGAAAACAGAGTGGCACAAGCAGAAGCAGCTTTACGCTACTTTAAAGATAAAAACCAAATAGTTTCCTTAGAAGCAGAAGCAAATTTAGGAGTGCAAGAAATCAATAATTTATTAAGTGAAATTACTAAACAAAAGGCACAACTGGAGGCTGCTAAAAGTCGTTCTATAGGTTTACAAAATCAGTTGAAATTGAGTACTCAACAAGCCTTCAATCTTTCTACTATAAGTCAGTCCCCTGGTGTGCAGCAGGTGCTAACAGAATATCAAAAAATTCAGAATGATTTGGCTGTAACGCAAACTCGCTTGACAGATGAACATCCAACAGTCAAGAATTTGATGAGCAAAAAACAAGCTTTGAAACAGCAGCTACAAAAGCAAGTTGGAGACATTGTATATAGTCAAGAATCTATACCAGACAAAAATTTGCAGATTGGACAATTGAAGCAAACACTGACATCTGAATTGGTGCAATCACAGCTAAATAAGTTGGCATTAGCAAACCAAGTCAGAGTCTTACAAAATGCATTATTCACCAGCCAAACAAGATTAAGAATGTTACCCCAACTGGAACAACAACAGCAAGCGCTAGAACGACGTTTGCAAGTAGCACAAACTACTTATCAACAAGTATTCAAGCAATTACAAGAAATGGAGGTGGCAGAGAAGCAAAAAGTTGGTAATGTGCGGATAGTTTCAGAGGCTGTAATTTCTGACAAAGCTATTTCTCCCAAGATTATCCCCAACTTGGCTCTAGGTGGATTTTTAGGAGTGCTATTAGGGATTGGGACAGCACTACTGTTAGAAGCTATGGATAAATCACTGAAGACAGTTGAAGAAGCTAAACAGTTGTTGGGTTATCCCTTATTGGGAACTATTCCTAGCCTAAGTCACAAAGAAGGAATTGGATCAGAACTGCCTATTAGAGACAATCCCTATTCGTCGGCCAGTGCTGCCTTTGAAATGCTGATGACTAACTTGAATTTCACCTTCTCTGACAAAGAATTACGGGTAATTTTAGTGACTAGTTCCATCCCGAAGGAAGGTAAGTCTTTTGTTGCTGCTAACTTGGCAATAGCAAAAGCACAGATGGGATGCCGAGTGCTGTTGCTGGATGCAGATATGCGTCGGCCTCGGCAACATGAAATTTGGAAATTGCCTAATGTCATGGGGTTGAGTAATGTGTTGGTAGGTCAGGGTGAATTAACAAAAACGGCACAAGTAATGGTTGGGTTGGAAGTATTAACATCAGGAACCATTCCACCTAATCCTGTTGCACTGATTGATTCGCAGGGTATGGATTTGTTAATTAAAGAATATGCTCAAGAGTATGATTTTGTTATTATTGATACTGGATCACTCGCGATAAATGCGGAGGCACAAATTCTCGGCAAATTGGTGGATGGAATGTTGCTAGTTGTACGTCCTGGAATGGTTGATTCGCGTACAGTGATCGCAGCCAAGTCGCTGGTGGAGCAGTCAGGACAGCAAGTTTTGGGAATGGTGGTGAATGGGGTAGGGAGTGATAGTAACTATAGCTACTACTCTGACGAACACCCCTCTGAAAAATTACATAATAAAAAAACAGAGAAGAAGTTGCCGAATTTTCGGGTTTCATGAAGTTTATTGATTGATTAATTATGTCTAATATCTCAACAGCTTTAATTACTCTTGAAGAAAAGATTATTAACCGTACTGCCATTGTCGGGGTTATTGGCTTAGGTTATGTTGGTTTACCTTTTGCAGTCGAAAAGGCCAAGGCAGGATTTCAAGTGATTGGGATAGAACAAAATCCTGTCAGAGCAGAAAAAGTCAATCGTGCCGATAATTACATTACTGATATTAACGATGATGATCTCAAGAAAGTAGTAACGGATGGAAAATTACAAGCTACTACTAATTTTGACCAAGTATCAGAAATGGATGTGTTGGTAATCTGCGTTCCGACACCACTGAGTAAAAATCTTACACCTGATTTAAGTTATGTAGAAACAGTTACCCAGGGAATTACCAAAGGATTAAGAAAAGGGCAGTTGGTCACCTTGGAATCAACTACTTATCCAGGTACTACAGATGATGTCATACGTCCAGTCTTAGAGCAAACAGGTTTAAAGCAAGGAGAAGAGTTTTTTTTAGCGCATTCTCCTGAAAGAGTAGACCCTGGTAATCAGCGATATACCACTAAAAATACTAATAAAATAGTGGGTGCTTCTGACCCAAATTCTCTAGCTGTTGCGAGGTTATTTTATGAGCAAACGATAGAGAAAGTTGTCACCGTAAATAGTGCCAAAGCTGCTGAATTAGTAAAAGTATTTGAAAATACATTTAGAGCCGTTAATATTGCCTTGGTGAATGAATTAACCTTATTATGCGATCGCATGAGTTTAAATGTCTGGGAAGTGTTAGATGCAGCTAATACTAAACCTTTTGGCATCATGCCTTTTTACCCAGGTCCAGGTGTGGGCGGACATTGCATTCCCATAGACCCACATTATTTGGAATGGAAAGCCAAGGAATTTAACTTTGAAACTCACTTTATTGCTTTAGCAGGAGAAATTAATCGCCGGATGCCGGAATTTGTCCGGGAAAAAACCTGGCGCATTTTGAATAGCTTGGGTATAGCACCAACAAAAGCAAAGGTACTAGTAATTGGCGTTGCTTACAAGAAGGATTTAGGCGATTGGCGAGAATCCCCAGCTATCTCCATAATTAACAAATTACTACAAGATGGTGTGGATATTGGCTATCACGATCCCTATGTACCGGAAATTACAATAAATGGTAAGAAACTTTTCTCGATGCCATTAACTGAGGATACCCTGGCAATTCCTGAATTAGTTATTATCATCACCGACCATAGCCAAATTGATTACATTCACTTGGTGCAGAAAGCTCAGACTGTCCTGGATACACGGGGAGTAACTCGACATTTAAATTGCGCCCAAGAAAAGGTGACACTACTATGAAACAAGTGATTGTAGTTGGTGCAGGCAATTGGGGTCAGAACCTGATTCAGAACTTCTATGCCTTAGAAGCTTTAGCAGGAATTGCAGAGATTAACCCTGAACTTAGAAGCAAAGCACAAGCTAGATATCCTGATGTTGTTAGCTATGCAGATTTACAGCAAGCATTGGCAAGTGATATTCCAGCAATTGTCTTTGCTACTCCAGCCCCTACCCATTATAAATTTGCAATGGCGGCTTTGGAAGCAGGGAAAGACGTATTTATCGAAAAACCCATGACTCTGCAAACAGAAGAAGCTCGAAAGCTGGCAGAATATGCCGATAAGCATTCCCAGATATTAATGGTGGGGCATTTATTGCTTTATCAACCTGCAATTACTTGGATGCGAGACTATTTAGGCAGTGGTAAAGCCGGAAAGGTACTCCATGTAGCTACCCAAAGAGCCAAATTGGGTAAAGTGCGGCAGGAAGAAAATGTCTGGTGGTCATTTGCACCCCACGATGTTTCCATAGTGCTAGATTTGTTGGGCAATCCTCAAGTAGAACGAGTACAAGCTCATGGACAGGCAATGTTACAGCCAGAAATTGAGGATAATGTCCATGCAGACATCAGATTTCAGAGTGGTCAAACTGCTCACCTACACACTTCCTGGTACTGGCCTCTATTACAACGTAGTACGACAGTCATTACTGAGCGACAAATGCTGGTATATGACGAAATAGCTCAACAAGTCACAGTGTATGACAAGGGTGTTGATGAGCAGCTAAATAATCGAGACCAGGGCAGTTCAGTTGTCGATATAGCTGCATCAGAACCCCTAAAAATAGAGTGCCAACATTTTCTGCAATGTTTGCAAACTCGTGAAACACCTCGTTCCGATGGCTGGAATGGTGTAGCAGTGGTGGAGATTTTAGAGAAGGCTCAGGAGGCACTACATGGCTAACTATTTTGCCCACGAATCAGCTTATGTGGATGAAGGGGCTGAAATTGGTGAAGAGACAAAGATTTGGCACTTTTCCCACGTCTGTGGTCAAGCGAAGATAGGACGCAACTGCTCCTTTGGACAAAATGTCTTTGTTGCAAATAATGTGATTATTGGCGATTACTGCAAAATTCAGAATAATGTTTCTCTTTATGAGGGGGTAATCCTGGAAGATTACGTCTTCTGCGGTCCCAGTATGGTATTTACCAACATCAAAACCCCTCGTTGTGAATATCCTCGTAATACCAGCGACCATTATGGCAAAACATTGGTCAAGCGAGGTGCAAGTATTGGAGCTAATGCAACCATTGTGTGTGGTGTGACATTGCATGAGTGTGCCTTTGTTGCTGCTGGAGCGGTAGTTACTAAAGATGTGCCAGCTTACGCAATGGTAGCAGGAGTTCCCGCAGAGATAATTGGCTGGATGAGTTCCTATGGCGATGTCCTGGAATTTGATGAACACGGTTATGCGATCGACTTTATCGGCGCTAAGTATCAGCAAATATCTGATCAAGAAGTGATAAAAGTTTCTTGATATTTAAATCTATTTCCAGTCTGCTCAAAAATAACTTTGGTTTGTAGAAGCTGATGAAAATTCCTGTACTAGACTTAAAACCCCAATATGAAAGCATCAGGGCAGATATTCAAGAAGCAATAAATCGCGTGCTGGAATCAGGTGCATTTATCATGGGACCAGATGTGAAGCTATTTGAGCAAGAAGTAGCCGAATACCTGGGAGTTAAACACGCTATTAGTGTCAACTCTGGAACTGATGCCTTAGTAATCGGTCTGAAAGCATTAGGTATTGGTGAAGGAGACGAGGTAATTACTACTCCCTTTTCCTTTTTTGCTACCGCAGAATCAATTGGTAATGTCGGGGCAAAACCAGTTTTTACTGATATTGACCCCAAAAGTTTTAATATTAACCCAGAGGAAATTAAAGCTAAAATTACACCCTCTACCAAAGTAATTATGCCAGTTCACCTTTATGGTTATCCGGCTGCTATGGGGCAAATTATGGATATTGCCAAAGAATATGGACTAAAGGTGATTGAAGATTGCGCTCAGTCTTTTGGTGCGCGTTATTATGGAACAGATTCTGATTTGAACAGTAAATTTACTGGTACGATAGGTAATGTTGGCGCTTTTTCATTTTTCCCTTCTAAAAACTTGGGTGCTTATGGTGATGGTGGGTTGATTGTCACTAACAATGACCAAGTAGCGGAGTTGGCTAAAGCTTTACGGGCGCATGGAGCCAAGAAAAAGTATCACAATGAAATGCTTGGTCATAACTCTCGCTTGGATACCCTGCAAGCTGCAATTTTAAGAGTCAAGTTGCAGCATATAGATGAATGGAATGAGGGGCGGCGTAGAGTTGCAAAAACTTATAACCAATTGTTAGCGGATATACCTGGGATAATTACGCCAGAATTGGCTGATGGTCATGTGTTCCACCAATACACTATTCGCGTTTTGGATGGAAAGCGCGAACAAGTACAGCAATATCTTGCCTCGCAGGATATTAGCACGATGATTTATTATCCAATACCACAAGACCAATTGCCAGTTTACCAAGGTCAGTATCCAGTAAATCCAATGAGCATTCAACTGTCAAAAGAGGTGCTGAGTCTGCCGATTTGGTCTGAGATGACACTTGATTTACAGGTAATGGTTGTTGAAAAATTTATTTATGCCTTGAAATGAGTAGTCAAATTAACCAAATTAGAAAACTTTTATCCCAGGGAACTTTTTTCCGTCAAGTAACAGTATTAGCAGGGGGAACCGCAATTGGACAGGGCATACTAGTCTTAACTTTGCCTTTACTAACTCGTCTGTATACTCCTGATGATCTAGGTAGATTTGGCCTGTTGACAGCATTTATCAATATAGCTTCTGTAGGAGCATCATTGCTCTACGAAGCAGGAATTGTAGCGGCGAATAGTGAGGAAGACGCTGCACACTTAACTACTTTGTCACTTATTCTTGCAATTTTCACCACTCCCATTGCGACATTAGGATTTTTTATTCTGATCAACTTTAATATTATTGGTTTTGGGACCATTCCAGTTGAAACAGTATTCTGGATACCAGTCGCATTGTTGCTAACAGTAGCCTTTCAAACTTTGAGGTATTGGTTAATTCGCAAAAACCTTTTTGCTTTAATTAGTAAAGTCACTGTAATGCAGAATTTGATTAAGTCCTTTGGTCAACTAGGATTAGGTCTAACGCCACTTGGTTGGATAGGCTTATTAGTTGCGGATGTTCTTGGACGTGGATTTGGTGTAGGACGAATATTAAAGGAAAGTAAGCAAGATTTATTTAACCTAACTTTGCCTATTCAGCTACAGAAATTGTTTTCTCTGGCTCATCGGAACTTAGAATTTCCTATTTACTCTCTGCCTTCTTCTTTGATTGATTCTTTAGCATCTAGTTTATCTGTGCCAATTCTTACGCATCTTTATGGTACAACAGCAGCAGGGTATTTTCTGCTTGCTCAACGTACTCTTGCTCTTCCTCTAAGTTTAATCAGCAACAGTGTTGCGGATGCATTTCATAGTCAGGTCGCATCCTATGCTCGTTACCAACCTACCAAGGTAAATCCTTTTTTCTGGCGAACAGCAAAAACTCTAATTTTAGTTGGTCTTATTCCTACTATAGGGCTAGCACTGATAAGTCCGCATATTTTTAGTTGGGTTTTTGGAGCAACTTGGGCTAAGTCCGGTTTCCTAGTGGCTTTAATTGCTCCTTGGTCATTAGCTGGCTTAGTTGTCAGTCCCCTTAGTCGCATTGTATTTGTAGTACGAGGACTCAAGTGGAAGCTATTTTATGATGTTGTGGCATTAACTATATTACTGTTAGTTTTTTATTGTGGTTCGACATTTGATTTATCGCTAACTTCTTCTGTATCTCTATTAAGTATCCTTAATATTATTGCCTATGGATTATATTTTTGGATTTTATTACGGATTATGCATAGTTTTTCTAAACAAAATATTGCCGATGTGTAATATTTTGGTGTGGTTTACTAGCCTATAACAATTAGCAGACAAATCTTGAGTAACTTTAAATATGTGTGGAATTGCTGGAATATTAAAATTAGACCGCTCAAAAATTGATTCACAACTCTTAAAAAGTGTGAGTAGTTCTTTATATACTCGTGGTCCTGATGATTTGGGATTTTTAGGTTGGTCAGGACAATCATCCGTACAGCTTTCCCGTAATCCTGATGACTTGCAAAACTGTTGGGTTGGCTTAGTTCACCGTCGTCTTTCCATTCTCGATCTCAGCGAAGCTGGTTGGCAACCGATGGTAACACCGGACGGACGTTATGCGATTGTTTTTAATGGAGAAATCTATAACTATTTAGAATTACAAGCAGAACTTAAGGCATTAGGTTACACATTTCATTCTCATTCAGACACGGAAGTTCTGCTCACCGCCTATGCTCATTGGGGAACTCAAGCACTAAATCGGCTGGTGGGAATGTTTGCCTTTGCGATTCTGGATACCCAGAAACACTCGATATTTATTGCTAGAGACTTCTTTGGCATCAAGCCTCTTTACTATACTCACTGGCATAATGGGTTTGCTTTTGCTTCTGAAATCAAAGCTCTTCTAGAATTTCCAGGTTTAAATCATCGAATCAATCCTCAAAGACTCTACGATTATCTGTGTCTTGGACTAACAGATCAAGGAGGAGAAACCCTTTTAGCTGATATTCAGCAACTGCCAGCAGCTCATTATCTAGAATTTTCTCTAGACGCTCCCTACAAATTTGATCCAGTGCGTTATTGGCAAGTTAATCTAAACCAACGCTTAGAAATTTCCTTTGAAGAAGCTGCGGAAAAATTGCGGGAACTATTTCTTAATAGTGTCCAACTTCACCTGCGTAGTGATGTAGCAGTGGGAGCTGCCCTCTCAGGCGGAATTGACTCATCCAGTATTGTGATGGCAATGCGCTACCTAGAGCCAGATTTAGAAATACACACCTTCAGTTACCTAGCAGATGACCCCAAAGTGAGCGAAGAGAAGTGGGTGAAGATAGTCAGCAAGGCTGCTAACTCAATTATGCACACAACTCAACCGACTCCGACTCAATTAGTAGAAGATTTAAATCACCTGATTCAGGTTCAAGATGAACCCTTTGGTAGTACTAGTATTTACGCCCAACATCGAGTATTCCGATTGGCTCAGGAGGCAGGAATTAAAGTCATGCTGGATGGACAGGGAGCGGATGAAATGTTAGGAGGTTATTCTGGTTATTTAGGTGCGCGATTAGCCTCATTGATTCGTCAGGGACAATTGGGTAAAGCCACTCAGTTTCTACAAAAAGCATCTAGTTTGCCTAATATTAGTAGTCTGAAGCTACTGCTAATTGGAGGAGGGTTTTTATTACCTGAAAATCTCCAAGGTGCAGCTAGAGATTTAGTGGGAAAAAGCTTTACTCCATCTTGGTTGAATACTACTTGGTTTACTGAACAGGGGGTAATGCTTGCTTCCGCGCCGCAAAATTACAAGCAAGAAGTATTCTGGGAGCGACTTAAACACGATCTTGAAAATAGTTTGATTTCACTATTACGCTATGAGGATCGTAACTCTATGGCTTTTTCCATTGAAAGCCGCGTTCCTTTTTTAACGCCAGCCTTAGTTAATTTTATGTTTTCTTTACCCGAAGAATATATTATTGCTCCTGATGGCACTAGTAAGGCTGTATTTAGAAGAGCAATGCGTGGCATTGTTCCAGATGCAATTCTGAATCGCCGAGATAAGATTGGTTTTGCTACTCCTGAGTTTAGTTGGTTAACTACTTTAAGTCCTTGGGTAGAAGAAGTACTACATAGCAAACAGTCAATTCCTGCACTCAAAATTTATTTAGTAGAGAGGGAGTGGCAAGAAATTCTGAAAGGACGTAAGCCTTTTAATTTTCGTATCTGGCGTTGGCTGAATTTGATTCGATGGGCTGAAAAATATGCTGTAAAATTTGAATTATGACAGATTTATTAAGATGCATCAGACAGTGATATAGTGTATCTATTTTCAGAAAAAACCACATAATATTAGCACTAATATATGATATGTTTTAAGAAATTTAATAATAGCAAAACTGTTGCAATGAAAAGTTTTGTTTTTCTCCTCCATTTAGTAGTTTTATTTTTTATTACTGTATTTTTACCTTTCTATTTTTATTATGAAAATGAAAGTATACTGCCAATAAGAAATAGCTATTTTTTACTTTGTATGCTTTTGTCTACCGTTATAATATTTTTATTTATTTTGAAAAACAAAGAAAAATCAACTTTATTTATTTTGTCATCATACCTACTAATTGTATTTTTTTCTTGGACTTTTATTAATCTAATCATTTGTTATATTAATTTTTCTGTCCCTAATTCAGATAGTGATATTGTTATGCTTCTATACTGTTTTTTTTCCCTTGCATTTAGCCTGGAATTTATAAAATTTTACCGGAAAAAATATTTTATTGGCGTAACGTTTATTGTCTGGTTAGTTATCTGTTATTTTGTATTTTCTAAGGTAGATGTTACATCTCTTCAGTCTGTCTATGGAACAGAAAACCCAAAATTCTTTGGAGTATACCAATATATAGGCGATACATTTGCTTTTGTCTCAATAGCACTGACAAGTCAAGTAATAACTCAAGAAAAAAGATCAGGATTGATGGGCTTTTTAAAAAGACGAAAAGAAGGTAATAAATATTTTCAAATACTTGTAACTATTCTGATATTAATATTATCTATTATTGTACTATTTTTGAATAGTTCAAGAGCATCATTGGTCTCTTTTTTGATAGTGACTCCATATATACTATTCCACTCATTTAGTAAATTAAAACTACGAAAGTTTATTATATTATCTATATTTGTGTGTAGTTCATTTTTGGCTTTTTACTTGGCTTGTATTAATGGTTTTATACATCTTAATTCAGATTTAAATTTATTTACGAATAGAAATTTACAGGCAGTAGAAACAGGCTCAGATGGTTCTTTCGATGATAGAGTTCGCTTTTATCAATTAGGTCTTCAAGATGTTATAACTAATCCAATTTTCGGTAATTATTCTGCACGAGTTCTTGACAGAGGAGCAGGTACTTACATACATAATTTATTGGCAGCACTTCAAGATTTTGGAATTCCTAGTTTTTTAAGTTATATCTCTCTAATCTTTTGTTGTGTCAAACAGTCTTTAATCTCGGCAAAAATTTTTAGAAATTCCGAACATATTCTTTTTAATAGTCTTCTGATATTTAACATTATCCAAATTTTATTTTTTAGGCATCCGCTGGGTTTATACCTTATGTTTGTGAGTTTTGGAATGGGATTAAATAATTTATCTGAACTTTCTATAAATTTTCAAAGGAAAAGCTGACCTCAAAAGCAAGTGAGATTCAATGGACTGTACGTGAAAGTAATCAAAGTAAAATCTATCATGTTAGTTAAAAATGGATATCTGTAGGTAAAATATGCTTGAGCCACAACATAGAAAAGTTAGAGTTTGCCATCTCACTTCTGTTCATCCCTATAATGATACACGTATTTATGTCAAAGAATGTTGTAGTTTAGTTGATGCAAATTATGAAATACATCTGGTGGCTCCTGGAGCACCAAATGAAGTGATAAAAGGTGTTCATTTTCATCCTGTTCCTCAAATTCAGGAAAACCGCTTATTACGCATGACTAAGACGGTTTGGCACGTTTATCAACAGGCTTTGGCAATTCAAGGAGATATTTATCACTTCCACGATCCGGAATTAATCCCACTTGGATTTCTATTACTCAATCAAGGTAAAAAAGTGATATACGATATTCATGAAGACGTGCCAAGGGATATTTTAAGTAAATACTGGATTCCTGAAATTTGGCGTCAGATAATTAGTTGGCCTATTGAAAAATTAGAAAATTTTGCAGCAAAACGCTTCACTGCTATTGTGGCAGCAACGCCATTCATCTGCGATCGCTTTCTCAAGTTGGGATGTTTTGCGGTCAATGTTAATAATTATCCGATCGTCGATGAATTATCTTTACCTAACACAAGTTGGGAGCAGAAGGAACTCGTAGTCTGCTATGTAGGCGCAATTACAGAGGTACGAGGGATTTTTGAAATGATAGAAGCGATTGGGCAAACAGATACTTTTCTACTACTAGGTGGTAAATTTGCATATCAAAAACAACAAGAAAAAGCAGTAGCGATGTCGGGATGGGCAAATGTAAAAGAGTTAGGGTGGCTCGGTAGAAAGGAAGTGGTTCAAACTATAGCAAAATCAATGGCAGGATTAGTTCTGTTACATCCAACAGTCAGTCTTATAGATTCACTTCCAGTAAAAATGTTCGAGTATATGTGTGCTGGTATTCCTGTTATTGCTTCTAACTTTCCTCTTTGGAAAGAAATTATTGAAGGTAATCAATGCGGCATTTGTGTAGACCCTCACAATCCTCAAGCAATTGCTGAAGCAATCCAATGGATAATTGCTCATCCATATGAAGCTAAACAGATGGGTGAAAATGGCAGAAGTGCTGTTTTGGAAAAACACAACTGGAAAAAAGAGTCAGACAAACTACTGAAACTTTACGAAGCCATTATCTAAAAAGTACCCTAGTAATCTTACATAGTTTATGAATTTACTATTTGTTACTCCGAGATTCCCCTATCCACCCCTCAAGGGGGATCAAGTTGTCTCCTATCATCGTCTACGGACTCTTAGTCAGCGACACAAAATTACATTATTGACCTTCTATCAAACTGCATCAGAATTGAAAAATATTGCACACATAGATTGCTATTGTGATGCAATATATCCCATTCAACTTCCTAAATTACAATCGTTGGTCAATGTAGGAAAGGGAATATTTTGCTCTCAGTTGCCTTTGCAAGTGAATTATTATTATTCTCAAAATTTTAAAAACCATTTTGATACGATAATTAAATCATCTAATTTTGATTTAGTTCATGTATTTATGATGAGAATGGCTCCATATTTTCATCAGATATCAGCACCTAAAATAATTGAATTAATTGATTCAATGCAACTGAATCTAGAGCGCCGTTTGACTATTGAACCTTTTCACCAGCGTTGGTTATTTCAAGAAGAGCTGCGACGAGTAATTGATTATGAACAAATTTTGTGCGACTTGTTTAATTATGTTGTTGTTGTATCTAAAAAGGATAAGGATATTATTTCTAATCAACAAGTACAGGTTATTCCCAACGGGATAGATACTAAATTATTTACTGCCCAGCAGAATACACCCCTTCATTCGACTCTTATTTTTTCTGGGAATATGAGTTACGCTCCTAATATTCATGCTGTTAAATGGTTTGTTAAACAATGTTTACCTATCATTAAGCGAACTATTCCTGAGGTTTATTTTATAATTGCTGGGGTAAACCCTACGCAGGAGATTTGCAATTTAGGACAAGTTCCGGGAGTTAAAGTAATAGGTTATGTGGCATCTATGTCAGAAACTTTGCAGCAGGCAAATGTGGCTATCGCTCCTATGCAATCTGGATCAGGTATCCAGAACAAAATTTTAGAAGCAATGGCATCTGAACTTCCAGTAATTACGACAACCTTGGGGTTAGGAAGCTTGAAAGCAAAACCCGGTCAAGAAATTCTAGTAGCAGATAGCCCCAAAAGTTTTGCAGAAACTACAATTACCCTACTTCAAAATCGTAAGTTAGCAAAAGAAATAGGACATCAAGCCAGGAAATTTGTTGTAAATTACCACAGTTGGGAAACCGCAGCAAACCAGATTGAAGAACTATACACTCAGATTGTAGGTAAAAATTTTTCAACCTAACCTGACCGAAAAATGGAGATTTAATTTCAAGAGAATTCTATAGATAATTTTTCATATTGATGTCTATATCCAAAAGTTTTGAGATGATTCAAAAAGTAAATTTTCTACTTTGTAGTTCCTATCTAATAGGCATATGAAAAAGTTACTCCGCACTATACAAATTAACTTTCCTTACTTGGCAAATGCTAAACTTGCTCTGATGCGATTTTGTTACAACAAGCTAGGAATTGCATATGAAAATGATTTTTGTGCTTTATCTTTGTTTCCCGATGTTGATGGGGCATTGTTTTTAGATGTCGGTGCAAATAGGGGACACAGCACTGATGCCATTCTTCGGTATACAAAGAATAGCTGTATTTGCCAATTTGAACCGAACCCATTACTTGTAGAACAATTAAGTAGGGAATATGTTAATAATAAGCGTATAATGCTCAATATTTTTGGGCTTGGAGATGAAAATGGGGAGTATCTTCTTTATATTCCTTGCTATAAAAACTGGATGTTTGATGGGCTTGCATCTTTCAGCCAAGAAAATGCAAATAACTGGCTCAAAGATGGAATTTTATTCTACGAAGATCAGTATCTTTTGACAAGAAAATTCAAATGCAAAATTAAACGATTAGATGATATAAATTTAGCCCCATTTTTTATCAAACTTGATATTCAAGGGTATGAACTTCAAGCCCTCATCGGGGGAGAAAGTACAATAAAAAAGTATAAGCCTATTTTACTGATAGAAACACCTAATGAGATAACTATAAATCATTTGAAACGTTTTGGCTATCAATTATATAGTTTTGAAAAAGGTAAGTTTAAATCTGGTATTAAAGGTAAACTAAACACATTCTTCATGACACCAGATAAAGCGTTTTTAGTCGAAGAAAATATTATTTCATGATATATATCCCATCCATCTTGAAAACTTGAGTTTTCGCTATAGAAAAAACTATAGGTTTCAACGTAGACGGGGTTTATCAAGAGAAGCAAGTAGTCAAATCCTTGTATAAAGAGTTATCAAATGTTAGTTATTGAGGATTAGCAATGAAGTCAGATAAATCTGTTATTCTACTGGAATTTAATGAGCTTTGTCCTTCATTAATTAAAAGATTTATTCAAGAAGGAAAACTGCCAAATTTCCAGCGTCTCTATGAAGAATCAGAAGTTTATACAACCGATGCAGAAGAAGAACCACCATATTTAGAACCTTGGATTCAATGGGTGACAATACATTCTGGTGTCCCTTACAGTGAACATCAAGTATTTCTTCTGGATGAGGGATATAAACTCAAGTCAAAATCGATCTGGGATATTATTTCAGATGCAGGATTAAAAGTTTGGATTTGTGGCAGTATGAACATTAGCTACAATTCCTCATTAAATGGTTATATAATACCAGATTTCTGGAGTACAAAAATTACTCCAAATTCTGAAGAATTATTGCCATATTTTCGATTTGTTCAAAAACAAGTCCAGGAACACACAAATGATTTTGTTCCCCTGAGTACTAAAGATTATTTGAGGTTTTTGGACTTCATGAAGAATCACGGACTTTCACTAAATACAATTAGTGCCATTATTCAACAATTAATTTGTGAGAAAATCACAGGAAAATACCGTTGGCAACGTGCAACTATCGCAGATAAGCTTCAGTTTGATTTATTTCGCTTCTACTATCACAAAATTCAACCGCATTTTTCTACTTTTTTTATTAATAGTACCGCCCATTTTCAACATATGTACTGGCGGAATATGGAGCCAGATAAATTTCAAATCAAACCATCAGTAAAAGAACAAATTGAATATAAAAATGCAATCTTGTATGGCTATCAAGAAATGGATAAACTGATAGGTAAATTTCTGAATTTATTAGATGATAAGACTACTTTGATTTTATCTACAGCTTTAAGTCAACAACCTTGTTTTACCTATGAGGAAACTGGAGGAAAACGTCTTCGTAGACCTCGTAAGTTTGAAAGTCTCTTAGATTTTGCAGGTGTGAAGAGTAATTATATTTGCTCTCCAGTTATGGCTGAAGAATTTCATATCAGGTTTGAAAATGAACAAGACACAACTGACGCAGAACAAAAACTGATAAATTTACAAATAAATCAGCGTCCGATCATGCGATTAAGACGCAATGGTAAAGATATTTTCGGTGGCTGTGGAATTTTTGAAGAAATACCACAAAATGCAATTTTGAATATTGCCAACAGCAAAAAATCAATCCCATTCTTTGATATTTTTTACCAAATAGAAGATATAAAAAGCGGAATGCATCACCCAGATGGCATTTTATGGATTCGTAAGCCTAGCGGGCAGCACTCAGTTCATGAAAATAGACTATCTCTGCTTTCCATTGCTCCAACTATCTTGAATTTATTTAATGTTCCTAATCCAGATTTCATGAAGGGAATTGCACTATATTAAAACCATAAGAAGAGATGGTTGGATAAAATTATGGCTTTGCCATGACTCTGGGAAATAGAAATCAAAGAAAATGAAGATGCAAATAGCGCTGATATCATTGCCCAGTCACTATTTTAGAATCAATATGGGCAGGCAATACACCTGCCCTACGGTATTAATTCAAGGAGAATTACGCACTGAGGACTTTTGTGGTTGCCAAAGCTTCCACTAAGCTACGGACAGCAGCAATCATGGCGATTTCGCTATTGAGTTGGTTGATAGCAGAACCGACACCAACACCAGCAGCACCAGATGCGATCGCTAAAGGTGCAGTAACATTAGAAATGCCAGAAGCGCACAACACAGGCACAGAAACCACGCGGGAAATTTCATAAGCCGCAGCCAAAGTAGGAGCAGCTTTTTCAATCAATCCCAAGGTACCACCGTGAGCAGGTTTGCTGCTAGTGCCACCTTCAGTTTGAATGATATCAGCACCAGCTTTGACCAAATCTTCAGCTAGTTGTACCTGTTGGTCTAATTCCAGGATATGAGGAACGGTCACAGATAGGGGAATTTCTGGCAATAAGGCACGGGTTTGGCGAGTTAGGGCTAAAACTTCTTCAGCCTCAAATCTGCGTCCTTGAGCGTAAAAAGAATCAAAATTACCGATTTCAATCAAATCAGCACCAGCAGCTACAGCTTGGACAAATTTTTCCGGCTCAACTGCTGAAACACAAACAGGTAAGCTTGTTAAACTTTTAGCTAATTGCACCAAAGCCACATCAGCAGCAATATCTACAAAAGTCGCACCACCAAATTCAGCCGCTTTAATGGTAGCAGCAACACTTTCAGCATTGAAGTTATTCAAACCGCTAATCACCTTCAGGACACTGCGGTTAGCAAAAGCACGTTGCAAGTTAGGATGAATTGTCATAATTCTTGTTTTACAGCTATCAAAGTAGGAATATTTTTACACTATATAGACTCTGGAAACTAGAGGCTAGAGCAAGAGACTTTAAGAATTCAAGACAATAGCACTAAAAATATCTATCCAAAGAACTAAAAATCCTGTTAGTACTAGAAATGGGAAAGACTTACTTGGTTAAATGACAATGAACGCTCCAGGAAGCATAAATAAGCGAGATTGGTCATGGCCTTTTTGGCCTGTTTTACCACTATATCCCTACGGTAGAAGGCGAACACTGCGCCGGGAAATAGTCAAGGATACCATTTGGACATTTGATCAATTACAAGGCATCCTGTATACCATAGTCCCAATTCGGATGACCATCATCAAGCTACAAGCAGGTGGTCTTTTAGTTTATGCACCTATTGCACCCACACCAGAATGTATCCGTTTAGTTCAGGAGTTAGCAGCAAAGCACGGTGAAGTTAAATATATCATTTTGCCTACTAGTTCTGGTTTAGAGCATAAAATCTTTGTTGGCCCCTTTGCCAGAAAATTTCCTCAAGCTTTAGTTTATGTTGCTCCTCACCAATGGAGTTTTCCATTTAATTTACCACTGAGTTGGCTTGGTTTTCCCCAAAAACGGACTTTAGAAATACCAGAGGATATTCATCAAAATCCTTTTGGTGATGAATTTGAATATAAAATTTTAGATATTAATTTAGGACGTGGTGCTTTTGTCGAAGTCGCATTATTGCACAAACCATCGCGCACTCTCTTAGTCACAGATACTATACTTTCAGTTTCCGAAGAACCACCAGAAATTTTACAATTAGAACCATATCCTTTATTATTTCACGCTAGAGAAAATGCACAAGAAATTATAGAAGATAATCAAGCTAATCGTCGTCAAGGATGGCAAAGAATATCTTTATTTGCAATTTATTTTCGTCCTAGTGCTTTAGAAATTACGGGAATAAGAGAAATGTGGCATGATGCTCAAAAAGCACCAGACCATTCACCAAAAGCATATTTTGGGTTATTTCCCTTTCGCTGGCAAAATAACTGGCAACAGTCTTTTGATGCCTTGTGTGGAAATGGTCGTCCTTTTGTAGCACCAATTTTACAAGTTCTCATTCTTCCCCAAGCACCAAAACAGGTATTAGACTGGGCTGATAAAGTTGCAAGTTGGGATTTTGAGCAAATTATTGCTTGTCATTTTGATTCACCAATTAAAGCAATTCCTATTCAATTCCGTCAAGCATTTAGTTTTTTAGAAAAAGAACCATTATTAAATGATGATTATCCTTTATTGCTTGAAGATTTGCGATTTATTCAGGAACTAGAAGCGAGTTTGGTTAAGGGTGGTATTGCAACGCCAGTAAAGGATAAGGTTTAATCAATTTTGTTGAACAAATATTACCTAAGTTTTACTTTTTAGTAATAATAGTTAGATTATAAGACTATTGATAAATAGTAGACGATATGTCACAATCAAGCAGACGTGGAATTAATTATCAAATGCAAGGAACACAACTTTCATTTTTTGCTCACGGAGAGGAGCATAACTCTATCAAAAAGACAAAGAAAGCTAAGTTAGGACGTTATGAACGTATTCAGCGCGAACTAGATCAGGATAACTCTGATCCATATAAGAGATTTATTGATATTAGTTCTGTAGCACGTCCATCATCTAAATATACCTTTGTGGATCTGTTTTGTGGTGCAGGGGGAATTACACAAGGGTTATTACAAGCTGGATTTACACCTTTAGCTAGTGTAGAAATTAGTCCAATTGCTTCTGCTACTCACAAAAGAAATTTTCCACAATGCCATCATTTATGTGAAGATATTGAACGAATTAATTCCAAATATTTGCTGCAAGAAATTGGCTCACCTGAGATAAATGTTGTTGTTGGTGGTCCACCTTGTCAGGGATTTTCAGTAGCAGGAAAACGCGACCCACAAGATCCACGAAATCGGTTGTTTTATGAATTTGTGCGTGTTGTTTCAGAAATACGTCCTTGGTATGTTGTGATGGAAAATGTACCAGGTATTTTGACAATCCAAAATGGGGATGTGAAGCAAGCAATTATTGAGGCTTTTGAGTCTATTGGTTATCCTCATATTTCTGTAGCAATTTTGGAATCTGCTGCCTATGGAGTGCCACAAATTCGACCAAGAGCTATTTTTATTGCTAATAGATTTGGAATGCCAAACCCTTATCCTAAATTTCAATTAAATCCAGAAGAATATAAACCTATTGAATCGGCGATTTCTGATTTACCAGCATATTCACGAATACCAGAAATTAATCATGAATGGACTAAGCATTCAGCAGAATATATGGAACGTATTGCTCAAGTTCCTCCTGGTGGTTCTTTATATGAAAAATATGTTGATGCGTTCAAAAGGCAATATCCTGGTAAACCAAGTATGACGGTGAAAGAAAATTATGGTGGTACTCATATTCATCCTTATTTAAATCGTGTAATTTCTGCTAGAGAAATGGCAAGATTACAAACGTTCCCCGATTCATTTATTTTTGAAGGTTCAATGAAAAAAGCCATGTGGCAAATTGGTAATGCTGTGCCACCACGTTTAGCAGAATGTATTGGTTATGCGCTGATTCCTTATTTAAATGATATTTTCTTGAACCAAAAACAACCAGTTACTTTTCCTGATTTTCAACAAACTCAGTTAACTTTTGATTAAGTGCATTACGCCACTTCTCCATATCGTACCAACCAAAGCCAATACAACCTTTTTCCGCATCCTTACCTTTCTTAGGTATATTATCTGTCCAGTTTTCATCACCTTGATAATAAAACTTGATACCAAAAGGTGTACCTCTTTTGCCAGTTTGAATGCAGCGTTCACAACTTCTCGATTTTAAAAGATTATGATTACCTGCTGTATCATTTTTCAGTAATTGAAACTTCTTTTGAATGATATCATCGCTCATAGATTTAGAATGTGTTGGTTCATTAGCTCCCCAACGCTCCTTTGGAAATCTATGATCAATTACTAATTCATGAGCATATCTTTCTCTGTGTTCTATTACATCTATATAAGAATAATATTTGAGAATTCTTTCGACTAACTGAGGAGTTATGTTAGCAGGAGCATTTGCTTCTTTTCGTTCTCCTGTCCATCGATCCCATTTTGTGACTATCTTGCAAAATTCGCAATATTCCTTTTTCGTTTCTATAACTAAGCCACGTCTACCACTTCTATTACCTTGTTCTAAACCTTGAATACCACCTCCACCAGCATACTGATCTGATCCAATCTTTTTTCCCTCGTGTTTACGACAATGCCATTTTTGATCTGATAGTAGTTCAAAGACTTTAGATTGTAGTTTAGCTGTTTTGAGTTCATCTCTAATTTTTGTTATTAAATCTTGTTCAGTCATTTTATTCTATCGGCTTCGATTTCCAGATTTTTGAGAAGAACGGAAACACTAATACCTAAGCCATCTGCAAGACTTACAAGAGCCGTCAGGCAAGGATTTCTCACTCCGCGTTCCACACCAGATATGTATGTCCGGTCTAAATTAGCACGTAGTCCTAATTCCTCTTGTGAAATTCCTAACTCTGTTCTATGTTGCCTCACAAGATAACCTAAAGCACAAAGAATCTTTTGTTTTGATTCATTCATGTGCCAATTGTGAGGATGTATGGACTATCAGTCTACGGACGATGTGTCACATTTAAAGGCATTTTTCAGGCAAATGGGGAAAACATCACTATCCTACTTCCCAATACAAAACCGACTAAAAATCCTATCCAAAACTGATTCTGTCACCTCTTCTCCGGTAATTTCTCCCAACGCATAAATCGCTCCTCTCAAATCAATTGTCCAAAAATCTAAAGGTAACTGCTCGATAATTGTTTTTTGCACTTGTTCTAAATCAATTTTCGCTTTTGTTAAAGCTGCTGCTTGTCTTTGATTAATTGCTAAATCCATATCAGCAGCTTGCACTTTTCCCGCTTGGACTATTTCTAAAATAGCAGTTTCTAACCCATCAATTCCTTGATTTTGCGCTGCTGCGGTGACAATTTTAGATTTTGGATTTTGGATTTTAGATTGAAGAGTTTGTTTTTGTTCTACTGAAATTAAATCTATTTTATTAACTACCAAAATTACCGGACGGTGTTTTACTTGTTCATAAATCTCTTGATCTGCATCTGTCCAACCTGCGGAAGCATCAATAGTTAATAATACTAAATCAGCAGCATTCGCAGCACGACGCGATCGCTCTACCCCTATTTTTTCTACCTGATCTACTGTCTCCCGAATCCCTGCGGTATCTAAAACCTGGATAGGAATCCCCCCTACCACTAGCTGAGATTCCACCACATCGCGGGTTGTACCGGGTAAATCTGTGACAATAGCGCGATCGCTCTGACTCCACGCATTCAATAAACTCGATTTTCCCACATTGGGACGACCAACAATCGCCACTTTTAACCCAGTTCGCAATAATTCACCTTGATCTTTTGTTGCTAATAACTTGGTTATTTCTGCGGTAACTTGATCAATCTCAGAAATAATCCTTTGCTCATCTAAAGGTGGTAAATCTTCCTCAAAATCAATCCGCGCTTCAATTTCAGCCAAAATATCCAAGCATTGAGCGCGTAACTGACGAATCGGATGAGCTAATTTACCTTGTAACCCAGCTAAAGCCGTTTGTGCTGCTTGGGGAGATTTCGCACCAACTAAATCTGCAATACTTTCCGCTTGCGTTAAATCCAAACGTCCATTTAAAAACGCTCTCAGGGTAAATTCCCCCGGTTGCGCTAATCTCGCACCATTTTCTAAACATAGTTGCAATACTTGTTGTACTGCCATAATTCCCCCATGACAATGGAATTCAACCACATCCTCACGGGTAAAAGAACGGGGTGCTTTCATGATCAACAATAAAGCTTCGTCAACAATTTGCTTCGTTTGGGGTTGACGGATGTAACCATAGAGAATGCGGTGACTTGACCAAACTTGTTTTCCAGGTGCAGAAAATAGAGTTTGTGCGATCGCTATTGCATGATCACCAGAAACCCGCACAATCCCCACACTACCTTGTTGAGGGACAACAGCAGTAGCTATAGCAGCGATCGTTCCAGTATTAGCTAATAATTCCGACATGGGAGTGTAGTAGGGGTGGTATTTTCTCACCAATTTAAGATTTTTGTAGGGGTTTAGCACTGCTAAACCCCTACAGCACTTAGATAGTAATATTAGTTAATAACCTATTACCAATAATAGTAAAATTTATTTGAAGGGTAAAACGCCCAAATTGTAGAGAGGAATCCACCGTGGAGCAGAAAATTAACTGCGCTGAAGCCTGCGTTAACGGTTGCGTTTTAGGCGATAAATGTCCCAATATCGAGTTTAGAGAAGCAACTTCTAAGTTTATTGAAGAGACTTCTTTGGATCAAATGCTAGAGATGGCTGAAGAACGACTGCGGAAAAAAATGACCGAACCGCCAAAATGGGTGTTTCCAGAAGATCCTTAAACAGTATTTGGATCAATACCTAATTCTCGCAGCTTCGCCGCCAATCGATCGCTGCATTGTTTCTCCTGTTCAGCCCTTGCAAATTCCTGTTTTGCTACTTCTTCAGGTGTGGGAACTAATTCTCCTTCAGCCGTGAAAAAGCGTAATTTGTTTTGATCAACTCCCAAAAATAACTCTAACTGCTGACTCCACAACCAACCTTGATCATTAGGTTCTATTGGTTGATACTTTCCAGCTAAGAGGACAAACCCAGCAAACTCTAAATTGTGAGGATCAAACCAAAAGTATTCTGGTGTCCGAAAAATATCTTGGTAAATTTGTTTTTTTAAACCCTTATCTGTTTTAGCTGTAGAATCTGATAGCAGTTCGACAATTACATTGGGATACTTACCATCTTCTTCCCAAACAACCCAACTTTTCCGGGGTTTACG
Organism: Anabaena sp. WFMT; assembly: GCF_051781005.1. Classification (NCBI taxonomy): domain Bacteria; kingdom Bacillati; phylum Cyanobacteriota; class Cyanophyceae; order Nostocales; family Nostocaceae; genus Anabaena; species Anabaena sp. WFMT. The sequence goes on from NZ_JBPWOA010000006.1 coordinate 173,921, forward strand.
TTCTGTCTCCAACACAACAAAAAAATCTGGACCCCGGAAATGTTCAGATTTCAGTTGCCGAGGACTGTAGTAAATTGTAATATTACCAGATGCATAGAAGTCATTATTATTTTGCCACAACCATTCAAGACATTGAATAAGCAGCGTCATTTGTAGTCGGTGTAAGTCAGTTTCCAAAGGCGGTTCATCACTATATAAATCTCCTGGAGGAAATATAACATCTTCTGGGACGGGAATATCTTGGATAAAAGTCATGGTAATAAGTAGCGGATTAATAAATGTATCCAATTGGTCGGTGCTAAGTTCAGTAATTCAATACTGTCAACTTACAGATGATATTATGATTATAGAATAAGCTCAATGCCAGAAGAAGGCTATATTTTAAAGTATAAACCGCTATGAAACTTCAAACTCAAGCAACTTTATACGAGCAAGATTATTATTTATGGCTAGAAACTACGATAAAAAAATTACAAGAGCATGAATTTCAATCTTTGGATATTGACAATTTAATTGAGGAACTTGAAACATTGGGACGAAGTGAAAAGAAAGCTTTGCGAAGCTATTTACGTTTAATTGTCATGCACTTGCTCAAATGGCAATATCAACCGGAGATGCGTTCTAAAAGCTGGCAAATCACTATTAGAAACAATCGCTTTGAAATCGAAGAAGCATTACAATATAGTCCTAGCTTTAAACCTCAATTAGCAGAAATCCTCACTCAATGTTATCCTCGTGCTGTCATGGAAGCCAGTGATGAAACAGGTTTGTCTGCTTCTATATTTCCTCCATCTTGTCCTTTTACTATAGAACAAATCTTAGATCAAAATTTTCTTCCCAACTGAAGTGTAAAAAGGATGAAAATAGTATCTCAATTTCCTTGACTACAAGATTAGTAATCTCTTATGGCAGGCTACGCATCTAAATTACTAATTCATTAGACAAAAGTGAAAGAAGATCGAATATGGATACATTTTATTAAGCAATGCAAGTGAGTATATTTTTATCTGGAGGTTACAGTGATTAAGAATATTGAGATTAAAAATTTTAGATGCTTCGACAATTTAAAAGTATCAGGGTTTGAAAAAATTAATTTAATTAGTGGAAAAAATAACGTTGGTAAAACTGCATTATTAGAAGCATTATTTCTAAATAGTACACCCAGACCAGATACTATTTTTCTATTGCGGCAAGTAAGAAGAGAATCACCTAAGTTTAGTAAAACTTGGCCTGAAAGAACTTGGACTAATTTCTTTTTTCAACAAAATAAGAATATTACCATAGAGATTGAAGCTACCCTTGAGAATGGTTTTTTTAAACAGGTTCAATTATTTGTTGATGAATCAGTGCAAAGTTTAGAAGATACCTATCAACAGGATAATGATGATGATCAGGAAAAACTGATCAGTCTCTTTTCTAGTAGTCAGTCTGTATTATCTGTGATGCATCTGAAAACAAGGATTAATCATCAAGAATCTTTTGAAAATCTAATCATTTCCAGTGCTAAGGGTATTATAGGGAGAGATATCAAAGTTCCTGACATAAAAAATGCTTTCTTTATTCCTTCATTTCTACGAGTTGCTAGTAGAGAATTAACAGAGGAGTTTGATAAAGCTGTTTTAAATGAGAAGAGAGAAAATGAGCTTTTAAAAGCCTTTCAATCTATTGATAATTCTATTATTGCTGTAGAGAGTGTGAGTATCGGTGAACCAAATCTTTGGGTAAAGAGAGAAGGAGGAAATAAGTTGCCTTTATCCTTATTTGGTGATGGTATGAATCGCATTGCTGATATTATTTTAAGGATTGTGAATAATGAAAATAGTATTTTGCTGATTGATGAAATAGAAAATGGTATTCATCACTCTAACCAAGCTGCTTTCTGGAGTATTATTTACAAGTTAGCTAATGAATTAAATGTACAAATATTTGCAACAACGCATAGTTTAGAAATGATTGAAGCTTTTATAAAAGCTGGTTCAGAGTATCAAAAAATGGCTGCTCACTTTGAGTTCACAAGAAATATTAAAACCAGTAAAATAATTGCTATAAAACGAGATTTAGATACTTTAGAGTATGGAATAAGTCATAAAAAGGAGGTGCGAGGTGAGTAGTAATATTGTGATTGTAGAAAGCAATAATGATAAATATTTTTTACAGGCAATTATTCGTTACCTCAATTTCAATATAGAAGTTGCACCTCCGATTATTATTTCAGAAGATGATTATAAGTCGATGAATGGATTAAATCTAACAAAACTAAAGGATGCTCTCAAAGATTTAAAAGCGGACATACAAAAGGGCGAGATTGAAAGGGTAGGAATTGTTATTGATATTGATGACAAGGGAGAAAGTGAGAGAATCAATTTTATTAATGAGTGTATTCAAGAAGTTTTTCCAGGTTCACCATTACTTGCAAAAGTTAAGCAGTTCATAAATATAACTTTTGATGATTTCAATATCCAACTGGCTTGCTATTTTACCAATGTTGATGGGCAAGGAGAACTGGAAACAGTCCTAAAAATTATTAAGAGTAAAGATTCTAATTATGCTGATTGCTTAGAGAGTTGGAAAAGTTGCTTGAATAATCATGGTCAAGAAATAACTATTAAAGACTTTGATAAATTCTGGGTTTCTATATATCTAAGATTTGATACTTGCTCAAAACGGGACAAAAAGCAAGCCGAGCGTAAATGTAGCTTTGAGTATGCGATGGAGAAAAAAGCAGAGATTTGGGATTTTGAGCATCCTACTTTAAATGATTTGAAAGAATTTATGCAAATGTTTACTTAATTCTAAATTAAAATAAACTATTATTATAGTATTCTTCAAATAGATTTTATTATCCTTCAATCTCCACCTTTCTAAATATCCAAACCCAACACCGTTAACTCCGGTGGATGTTCAACAGTGAACTGATAATATACCTCTTGTTGTTCCTGTGGTGCAAGTACAATATCCCATTCTAGAATTCCCATTTCACCTAATTGAATTTGTGGCTGAGAACGGCTAAGACGCACCTTAATTTGCTCATTACGACTAACTGGTAATTGTTCAGTTAATTTCAAATTTGCTTCTTGATTTAACAAGTTAGTAATTACAACTCGATAAGCATAGGTAACTCTGCGTTGACTGCTCATCAGTTTCTTATCTACCTGACGTTCAACTAAATCACGCTCAACTTTTAAACCTTCATCTATCCCTAAATTAATTTTAAATTCTTGTCCTGGAGCAATATTTTCTAATTGAGTTGCACCGACAAAAATAGTATCACGAAAAATATTTGCTTTTCCTGGTAATAAAGTTGCACCATCAGGACTATTTTTTATATTAGCTTGCAAATAAGCAAAACTAACTAAACGAGGCATTCCTACATAATTAAAATTACAAGGATAATCACCTTGCCAAATAGTTATTTTATGAGGTGCGCCATCACTAGGAATATTACCACCACTATTTAGTTTAAAAGTAACTACACTTCCTTGTTTAGATACTTCAGTCACAACTATTTCCGCGTCAATAAAATTTTCTTCATCTTCCTCTTTTACAGGTTTCAACATACTGCTTGGAGTAGGTAAAAGTATTGCCATAGCAGGAGGAGGAGACATGGAACGCTGCATAGTGAGAGTATCATCTGTGCGTATACGTGGAGTGTCAATATACCAAGGTTTCAACTTAGGTGGTAGTGTACCTAATCCCGGTTTAGCCGTAGAAAGGGTAAGAGCTACATCTAGCCAATCTTCCCCTGTACTTTGGGTAACTTCTGCCAAATAGCTTAAATGTAGAGTCTTGCTTAGACTATCTACCCGCAAGTCATAAAGGGGTTTCCAGTTAGCACGATTTACCAAATAAGACATCTCTAACTCAAATTCACCTTCTCCCCCAACTTCTACACCCACAATTACGCTTAAACTTTCTTTAGGGTGGGGTGTTTGGATTTTTTGTAATGCAGTGCGGAGTGATTGTAATTGCTTTTCTATTTCTTGCTGTTGGGTTTTACATTCCCCAGAAGCGATCGCATATTCGCTATACTGACTACCAATAAAGTTGAGAAAATCCAATGTTTCACTCAAGCTCAAATTTTTGCGCGACAGGCTCTGAGCAAAGGGTTCTTCCGTCTTCTCTCCCAAGCCTGCAATGAAATGAGATTGTAATGCCAAGGCATCTATTTGAGCTTGTAAATGGCGTTTTTCTGCTTCTAGTTGTTGAATTTGTCTTGTCAACTGCGCCACTCTTTCAGCCACTGGTTCAGTAGTGTAAATGCGATCGCAACTCACCCCCAGTAACCGCACTCCTACCGTACCAGCACCGCTTATCCGCACAGACTCAGTTTCCAGAGTTACAGGCAATGGTGTAATTAATAACTCCCGTTCTTGTCCTGTAAAGGATATTACACCTCGTCTTGTCACTAAAGCTTTGTCACCATAGACAGTGACAGCAACAATTTGGCTTTGTACTGTTTTGCGCCAAGATGATATTTCCGGGTTCACCACTACCAGTTTTGCCTCATGTTTAACAGTTATCAGTTATCAGTTTCATCGTTTGGAGCTAAATTCCCCTCCGTGATCCTAGATAACTGTTCACTGGTTTAATCTTTCTGTTAGTTCATTGTCAATGGTTTGAGGTTACACCGTCAAGCAGACAGGAAATTTTGGATGTAAACTTTATTCTGGAAGTCTATCAACCGTAATACTTAGAGGGGTAAGGTTTTGCGCTACAATCTTCTTTGCCGCCTCTAGCAGATACTCATAATAAGTACGAGCAACAATAGATAACTGCTTACCTGCTGGGTAAACGATATACCAAGTGCGTTTAATAGGAAAATTCTGCACATCTAAAATGCTGAATTCATGAGCATCTGTCAATAAAGTATGACGAGATAAAACCGAAATTCCTAAACCTCCAGCTATTGCTTGTTTAATCGCTTCATTACTTCCCAATTCCAATTTTACCTTTACCTTTACCCCATGTTCATCAAAGAGACTCTGCACAGCGCGACGTGTACCCGAACCAGGTTCACGCATAATAAAAGGTTCTTCTCCTAACCGTTCTATAGGAATATTTTTTTCCTTTGCCAAAGGATGATTAAAAGGTGCAAAAACTACCAAAGGATTTTCTAAAAAAGGCTCGAAATTGATATCCAGATGATCTGGAACTTGGCTCATAATATACAAGTCATCCAAATTACCAATCATACGTTCCAAAATCCGTTCATGATTCGTAACTTGGAGAGATATGTCAATTCCCGGATAAAGTTGACAAAAAGGCCCCAACAAACGGGGAATAATATATTTGGCCGTAGTGATCACAGCCAATCGTAATTGACCTTGTTTTAGCCCTTTTAAATCTGCCACTGTCATTTCAAACTGGCTGATAGTCTCAAAAATCTGGCGACAAGTGGCAAATAACTCCCGTCCTGCTTCCGTCAAAAATAACCGTTTCCCCACCTGCTCAAATAATGGCAACCCTACCGATTTTGTCAGCTGCTTGATTTGCATTGATACGGTAGGTTGGGTGAGAAATAATTCTTCAGCAGCACGAGTAAAGCTACCGTGCCGTGCAGCGGCCTCGAACACCTTCAACTGGTGCAGCGTCGCTTGGTTCAAGGTGATTCTCCTCTAATAGCAATTCGTAGACATATATTTTAGTATTACTTAACACTAGCCAATTATGTAGTGGCACACATACCAAGTTATGAGTCTAAGTATAGACAAAAGTCTATGTTCGCTATCAGAAGTGCGGTATTGGACTTATGGAGTTAAGAAGTTATCATCAAAAAACAAGCAAATGACAAAATGCCTTCCAACTCAAGATGAATGCTGAATATTGAATAATTTATTATTTAGAATTCATCATTCATCGTTCCATAGTTCTTCCTTAATTTTGACAGGCAATCTGGCTAAATCTGGCAACTCCACAGCTTCCGCGTCTACAATTTTATCCCTGATATTCAAGGGAATATTTAACGGTTCACGTTCTTCTATCCAACAACTTGCGATCGGTAAGGTTAGCTCCATTTCATCCAAAGGACGAGGAATTACCATCACCGCGTTTAATTCCCCAATGCGTTCAGCCTCAAACATTCCCGCTTCTACGGCTACGGCCACATTAGCCACAGAACCACGAATAATAGCTGTACACAAACCCGCACCAATTTTTTCATAAGCTGCCAAATGAACATCAGCAGATTTGAGCATGGCATCACAAGCGCCTACCATTGCCGGAAAACCCCGCGTTTCCACCAAACCAATTGCTTGATTACTCAACCGGCTATAACTACCTTCCTCCATCAATTTACTGATGCGGTTGGTAATTGGCAGCACAATATCAAGGTTGGGATAAGGCCTGGGAATCACCAAACTAGAAACCAACTGACCAAATTGTTCAGCAGTTTGGACACCAGCTTCCACAGCCAAACGGACATCAGCAATACCACCCCTGATAATTGCTGTGCAGTGACCACTACCGATTTTTTCATATCCAACCAAGTGAACTCCGGCCGATTTCAACATCATGTCAGCTGTCCCAACTATTGCAGGAAAGCTAAGAGTAGATACTAAACCCAGGGCAGTATCCTTGAAGTTGTCTCGATGACGGCGACGTGATGGCTGGATAGTGGTAAGAGACCGTTGATTAGATGTTTCCATCATGAATTCTCCAGGATACTCACAAAACTCTCCACTTAACAATTAACACTTACTACAAGGAATTGTCAGAGTGTTTGTCGTTGTGTTTGTCGTTCAAGGATTGCCTATGGGGAAACAATGTGACCAACAGCCTATTGATGCTACCTTGTCCGTAAATTTGAGTCCCAAAAGTGTTATTAGCTTCAGTTTCAGCTTGGCCGGTTGCTGCTTCTGGATTACTAATTTCGGTAGATTCTGGGGAATCAGGTTCTTCTTGGTTAGATTCAGCAACCTGAGCCTGTTCCTCCACTGGGGGAGATTGGCTTTTGGGAGTCGGAGAAGGCTGAGAAACAGCATTAGACTGGTTTTGGAACTCCACAAAGGCTGAGGCTGAAAAATGAGTCGAAGAAATTACTTTTTCTTCTTGCTTTTCTTCTCCAACTTCCACGGCAGTTGAATTATTAGTGGATGGTTCAAGTTGTTGGGTTTCTCCAACTTGGCGACTGGTGTCTCCTAAAAGCGATCCAGGTGCGACTACTTCTCCTGGTGCGACAGAACAGTTGAATACTGTCGTTGCTGCACCAATACAAGCATTAGCCCCGATTTTGCCTTGACCAACCATTAAAAAACCGGCTCCCAGATTCACTCCTGCTTCTACTTCTAGAATACCCTCATTAACCTGGAGAATTGACCCCATGCCAATACAGACCCCAGGCCCAATAATAATTTTACTGTTGGTAGCTGCTTGGAGTAATACTCCTGGAGCAAGTACCGCGCTCTTATGAATATTCACCTCGCCACTGATATACTTATCAAAATTGTCGCTGAGGCGAAGCAACGGCACAGACATGGAATTTATTCCCTTGGAAGATCAAACTCGATGATGTTGGTAATTGGTGTTGGCGTTAGCCTGCCGTTAGGCATATGGTAAGTGGTAATTGGGAAGAATATATTACCTAGTACTCATTACCTATTACCCATTACCCATTACCCATTACGCAATCAATTATGGACGTTGGATAATTGCTTCCAACACGCGGCGTTTAGCTGCGGAATCAATACCTATCAAGCGTACATATTCACCTGCATATTCAGAAATGTAAGCTTCTAAGGTAGCGATCGCATCTCGTTCAGATGTAGCCTGAATCTGACCGCAGCTTGCCCAAGTACCTGTTCGGAAACGTCTTTGGTCTACGTGTTCAACGCTAATCTTAAACCCACCGTTTAACAACTGTCTCAGCTGGTCTATTACTTCTGTACTCAAGCGAGTGCTGGTTGCAGTTGCAGTTGCAGTTCGACCACCATAATTGGCAGCTACTGCTGTTTTAGCACTACCTGAAGATACTTCTTGACCGTTAGGACGCTGGATAATTGTTTCTAGTACCCGACGCTTGGCTTTGCTGTCAATGCCAATTAGACGCACATATTCGCCTTGGTGGTTAACCATGCATTCTTCCAAAGCAGCAACTACATCATTAGCTGAGGTTGCTTCAATGGGGTTACAACTTTCCCAAGTACCTGTCCGGAAACGACGCTCATTTACGTGTTCTGTACCAATTTTGTAACCATTAGCCAAGAGTTGGCGAATTTGGTTAACAGTTTCAGCACTGAGTCCACCAACAGCACCATTACCGTTGCCATTGCCATTGCCGTTGTAGCTCCTGTAAGATGTAGCAGCAGGAGTCTTAATACTAGATGTACCTGCAACTACACCATCGGGACGTTGAATGATGGTTTCTAATACCCGTTTTCTACCGTTATCAATGCCAAACAAACGCACGTACTCGCCACTGTGGTCCATTAGACAAGATTCTAACGCTGCGATCGCTTCTCCTAAAGACCTAGTTTCAATCGGCTGGCAGCTTTGCCAAGAACCTGTGCGAAAACGTCTTTGATCAACGTGTTCCGTGCCGATTTTATAACCTTGATTCAGTAAATAACGGACGTGTTCTACTGTTTCTGCACCCAATTTGCTTGCCACTTCACTACTCCTTTCCAACTCTTCAACAACAATACTTCTTGTATAAGATTTAGCCCCAGACAGATTCAGCTCATCCCGAATTGGGGTAATACACTTAAGATCCTCCGCACAGCGATAACCAGTCCGCAAAGCCTGGTTAATCCCCACAACGTGGTGAGCAAATTCCTCATCCTGAGCTTGTACATCTGGCAAGCGGTCAGCTTGCTGCTGCGTAGTAATTATCGAGCCAGAGGCTACGTATTTACCCGGGGGAATTTCTACATCTTGGATTAAAGCGTGCATCATGACGATGCAACCAGCCCCTACCCTGGCATTAAATACCGTGGAGCGAAAGCCAATAAAGCAACTATCACCAATGTATGCGGGCCCATGAATGAGCGCCATGTGGGTAATTGAAGCATTTTTACCAATCCATACCGAGTATTCTTGGCCATCATCACCAATTACTCGACCTTGCTCCAACCCATGAATTACTACACCATCTTGAATATTAGTATTTTCACCAATAAAAAAAGGTGTGCCTTCATCTGCTCTAATCGAAGTTCCTGGAGCAATAATCACATTTTGACCCAGGTGTACATCCCCAATAATAAGAGAAGAAGAGTGTACAAATGCGGTTTTATGGATATCGGGTTCAGCTAAACTCCTAGACCACGGGGTTGGGGGGGCCGCCGTGCTGCGGACTGCCATCGCGAGATTCCTCCTGAAATAAGCTTTTTGTCAGTGATTCAGTTATCAGTGGAAAAGGCAATAGGCAATAGTTTATTCTCGCTTCCTGTTCCCTGTTAAGAGTTCCCTGACTATCTATATTTGGTCTTTTTTGCTGTAAAGGAGGCGATCTTCAACATATATAGTATCTATTATCGCCACTACTGCTGCATCTAACGGACGTTGTTCATTGCCAAGAACTTGACGAGCGGCACCATTACGACTAAACAGCACCCACTCTTCCACTCCTGCTCCGACATTATCGGCTGCTACCTCATATTCTGGCAGGAGTTTTCCGTCTTCATCTACTAATTGCAACAGCAGTAGTTTGACACCTCTAAGACTTGGATCTTTTTGCGTGCTAACTACTGTGCCACGGACTTTGGCAATTTGCATTCTAAATTATGGTCTTCTGCCGAAAGGACGAATCGCGTTTACACCTTCCCGGAACTGTTCTACATCTTCTGTATAACGAATTGGTAGAACGTATTCCAAGTTTTCGTGAGGACGAGCAATGATGTGAGTAGACAGCACTTGTCCACCGTTGACTCGCTTCACATTTTCAACTCCAGCTGCTACTGAAGCTTGTACTTCGGAAACGTCACCGCGAACAATGACTGTCACCCTACCACTACCGATTTTTTCATAGCCTACCAAGGTAACACGAGCAGCTTTCACCATCGCGTCAGCAGCTTCTACTACTGCTGGAAAGCCCAGCGTTTCAACCATTCCCACTGCAATTGACATTATTGTAAATCCTTAAATCAAGTTTTCCGACAGGCAAAAATTTCCACTCAAGCAAGCAACACCGTTAATCGCTTTGTTTAAACACTTTTTAAGTGCGGAACTGTTCTACCGCTTCTGTGTACCGAATTGGTAAGACGTATTCTAGGTTTTCGTGGGGACGAGCAATGATGTGAGTGGACAACACTTCACCGCCATTTACTCTTCTGGCTGCTTCAACTCCAGCTGCTACTGAAGCTTGTACTTCAGATACATCACCCCGTACTATAACGGTAACACGCGCACTACCGATTTTTTCATAGCCTACCAAAGTTACACGGGCTGCTTTCACCATCGCATCAGCAGCTTCTACTACTGCTGGAAAGCCTTTAGTCTCAATCATTCCAACTGCAATTGGCATCGCAGAACTCCTAAAAATTTAATCAATTAGTACTATGGGTTGAAATTTTTGACGGGGATGCTTATCTTGAGGGAAGAAAATACTTCTAAAATTAAGCATATAAAACCTTGGCATCCCTGGCAACATAAATTACTATAATAGTTTGTAATAAAAAAGTTTTAAAAAACTTAACAAAACTTAATGCACTCCTAAATTTGATCAAAGTTCACGGTTTCCTAGAGCGGCCGCTTATGCTTTATAATTTCTTTATTACATTTAGAAAATCACATTCATAACCAGGGCTAACCATATCTGGTCAGGATTGGGCAGAGGCTGTATATTCTACTGTCTCGGTCTTTCCTCAATTTTTGCTATTTGCACAGGTATTAAATGAAAAATATATAACTTTTTTAAATATAAACTATAAAATTCTTTGCACCAAGTAGAAATATAAATTTCCACCCAGAGAATTAGTAAAGGCAAGTAAATGCTGTTAAATCTGTAAACCTATATTTAACTGCCATTGAATAGCGCACATTAAAGTAAAAATGCTGATTCAAGTTTATTTGGAAAATAGTTAAGAGAAACTTGATTTTTTCAAAATTAACGTTTTAAGCAAAGGATTTTTTTTAGGGTGTCTAAGAAACTAAAAGCTGAGTCGTCAAGGAAAATTTAAATGAATGAGTTTCTATTTTTTACAAGTTGGTTCGTACCTTTTTATAGCTTACTAGGGGCAGTTTTAACCTTGCCTTGGAGCATAGGAATAATTCAACGAACAGGGCCAAGACCTGCGGCCTACTTGAACTTGTTGACGACTTTGGTGGCTTTTGTCCATAGCCTGTTGGTATTTCAAAATATCTGGGATAGAGATCCAGAAACTTTAGTAATCAATTGGTTCCAAGCTGCGGATTTTAATTTAACATTTGCTTTAGAACTGTCGCCGGTCAGTATTGGTGCAATAGTTTTAATCACAGGATTGAGTCTGTTAGCTCAAATTTATGCCTTGGGTTACATGGAAAAGGACTGGTCGATAGCACGTTTTTTTGGGCTACTGGGATTTTTTGAGGCAGCCTTGAGTGGTTTAGCGATCAGTGATTCTCTGTTTCTCAGCTATGCCTTGTTGGAAGTTCTCACCCTTTCCACCTACTTGCTAGTTGGTTTTTGGTATGCTCAACCATTGGTAGTAACGGCAGCGCGGGATGCGTTTTTAACCAAACGGGTGGGAGATTTATTGTTACTGATGGGTGTAGTTACCCTTTCCACCCAAGCTGGTAGTTTAAACTTTTCTGATTTATATGAGTGGGCGCAAACTGCTCACCTAAGTCCATTAACATCAACATTAATAGGTGTGTCATTGATTGCTGGACCTGCTGGTAAGTGCGCTCAGTTTCCCCTACACCTGTGGCTAGATGAAGCAATGGAAGGACCTAACCCAGCTTCGGTGATGCGGAACTCTTTGGTAGTAGCAGGTGGTGCTTATGTGTTGTACAAAATTCAACCATTATTAGCACTCTCACCAGTGGCACTAAATGCTTTAGTTGTGATGGGTACAGTGACGGCATTAGGTGCAACCTTAGTGTCCATCGCACAAATTGATATTAAACGGGCTTTATCTCATTCCACAAGTGCCTACATGGGGTTGGTATTTTTGGCTGTGGGTTTACAGCAAGGGGGTGTAGCTTTGATGTTGCTGTTGACTCATGCGATCGCCAAAGCATTATTATTCATGAGTTCCGGTTCCATCATCTACACTACCCAAACTCAAGATTTAACAGAAATGGGTGGTTTATGGTCACGAATGCCAGCCACGACCACAGCCTATGTCGTTGGTTCGGCTGGGATGGTGACACTATTACCACTGGGTAGCTTTTGGGCAATGCTGGCTTGGGCTGATGGCTTGGTGAAAGTTAATCCTTGGGTAATTGTGGTTTTAATATTAGTCAATGGTTTGACAGCATTGAATTTGACGAGGGTTTTCCGCTTAATATTTTGGGGAGAACCGCAACAGAAGACTCGCCGCGCCCCCGAAGTTGGTTGGCAGATGGCCTTCCCAATGGTGACTTTGACGATATTGACCCTACTATTACCCCTAATGCTACAGCAATGGTACTTGTTGCCAGGATGGGAAAGTATTGATTGGTACGTGGTATTAGCTTTGCTAACTTCTACTGTATTGGGGGTGGGTATTGGTGCAACAATGTACCTACATAAAGCTTGGTCAAGATCCAGAATTCTAGCATGGAGATTTATTCAAGATTTACTAGGTTACGATTTTTACATTGACAGAGTTTATCGCCTTACCATCGTCAGTGCTGTAGCTCTGTTATCAAAGATTTCCTCTTGGAGCGATCGCTATTTAGTCGATGGTTTAGTAAACTTAGTGGGTTTTGCTGCCATTTTTAGTGGTCAAAGTTTAAAGTACAGCATTTCTGGTCAATCTCAAGCTTATATGCTGACTATTCTCGTAGTGATTAGCGTCCTTGGTTTCTTTATTAGTTGGTCATTAGGCTTACTTGATAAATTACCTTTTTAATAGTACCGAGTACCGAGTAAACAGTTAAGAGTAAGGAGTTATCCTCATCTCCTTCGTCATACCCATCTTCTTCCCCCCATCCCCATTTCTTGAACTGCTTATGATGCTGAGTACGTTGATTTTGCTACCTTTACTTGGTGCCGCCTTAATCGGTTTCTATCCCTATCCTATCAGTGGGAAAGTGTCCCGTGGAATGGCTTTGTCCGTGTCCGTAATGATTTTCTTATGGACAATTTTCCTGGCAATTCAGTTTCATCCAGAGGAAGTCGGGATACAATTTTCTGAATCCCTACCTTGGATAGAAGCCTTGGGATTAAACTATAATCTAGGCATAGATGGTTTATCATTGCCATTATTATTGTTGAATGGACTTTTGACTGCTATTGCCATCTACAGCAGCGATGAATCTCTTCAGCGTCCGAGATTTTATTACTCGTTAATCCTACTCCTGAGTGCTGGGGTGATAGGAGCATTTTTGGCACAGGATTTATTGTTATTTTTCCTGTTTTATGAGTTAGAACTAATTCCCCTATATCTGCTAATTGCAATTTGGGGTGGTGCAAAGCGTGGTTATGCAGCTACAAAGTTTCTGATTTATACATCAGTTTCGGGAATCTTGATTTTAGCTAGTTTCCTGGGGATGGTTTGGTTAAGTGATTCTCCAAGCTTTGGACTAGCAACCCTAAACACCACTAATTTATCTTTGGCAACACAATTATTACTACTAGTAGGAATTTTGGTGGGTTTTGGAATTAAGATTCCCTTGGTTCCCTTTCATACTTGGTTGCCTGATGCCCACGTCGAAGCTTCCACACCGATTTCTGTACTGTTAGCTGGGGTATTGTTGAAATTAGGAACTTACGGTTTACTCAGATTTGGAATGAACTTGTTGCCAGAGGCTTGGGTATATGTAGCACCGACTTTAGCCACATGGGCAGTAATTAGTGTCTTGTTTGGTGCATCTTGTGCGATCGCTCAAACTGATATGAAAAAAATGGTAGCCTACAGTTCTATCGGACATATGGGCTATATTTTGTTAGCAGCAGCAGCAGCCACACCCCTCAGCGTATTAGGTGCTGTCATGCAAATGATTAGCCACGGCTTGATTTCTGCCATGATGTTTTTACTAGTGGGAGTTGTATATAAAAAAGCTGGTAGCCGTGATTTAGATGTTATTCGCGGGCTGCTGAACCCAGAACGGGGTATGCCCGTCATCGGCACATTGATAGTTTTGGGAGTCATGGCTAGTGCTGGGATACCGGGAATGGTAGGTTTTATTTCCGAATTTATTATTTTTCGAGGCAGTTTCGAGGTTTTTCCAGTACAAACCCTGTTATCAATGCTGGGGACAGGTTTAACTGCGGTTTACTTCTTAATTCTTCTCAATCGCGCCTTTTTTGGGCGGTTATCTGCTCAAGTTACCAACCTCCCACGAGTTTATTGGAGCGATCGCATTCCTGCATTTATCTTAGCTGTATTAATTGTGATTTTCGGCATCCAACCATCTTGGTTAGTGCATTGGAGTCAAGCGACAATCACCGCAATGGTAAATACACCAAGCCTAGTAGCAAATGCACCAGTAGATAAAGCTGGTAAAACTTAAAAGATATTAGTTTTGTGGTAGGGCTTAAATTCTACTACAAGCTAATTCTTAACTTTTATCCCTCAACCGTGATTTATTGTTAATTTCCTGGAGAAATAGTAATGGTTAATCTTAAAAAAAAACCTGTTAATAAGCCTTTATCTGAATATATTCAACGGTTAACAACTGGAGGTGCATTACTCTCTGATAGTCCAGAGAATGTCATGGAAGTAGTGGGTATTCTCAAAAGCTATGGTGTAGTTTTAGATGCCTATTCCAAAAATCTAATTTACATAGCTGAACATCAATTTTTAGTATTTTTTCAATTTTTTAAATATTTTAATGGTGAGATGTCTTTCTCCAAATTATTCCGTCACTGGTGCCATGACAGAATTAATTTTGAATATGCAGAATATTGTCTGAAAGCCATGATGTGGCATGGTGGTGGTGGATTAGATACATATTTAGATACCGCAGAATTTAAAACCAGAACACAAGCTGTTATTGCTGCTAAGTTTAAAAATAATCCCTTAATCTTAGGACTTAATCAACTATTTCCTGAATTTCTCACAGAACAGTTGCGTGTCTCAGCTTATTACACTGGTTTAGGTCAATTTTGGCGAGTAATGGCTGATATGTTCCTGAGTTTATCAGATCGCTATGACAAAGGCGAAATCAAAACTATTCCTCAAGTTGTAGATCACATCAAAGCAGGTTTAGTCGCAGATGCACTCAAGCCAATTACTTACAATGTCAAAATTGACAACAAAGTCTATGAACTTATTCCTAAATCAGTCGGTTTGACTTTTTTAGCAGATACAGCTATTCCATATGTAGAAGCGATTTTTTTCCGGGGAACCCCTTTTGCTGGTACAGTTTCTCTCAACGCTCAAGCTTATCAAATTCCCCCAGATCAGTCTCGATTTCAGTATGGCGCGTTATATGCAGATCCTTTGCCTATAGGTGGTGCGGGGATTCCTCCCACGTTGTTGATGCAGGATATGCGTCATTATTTGCCAGAATATTTGCATGATATTTATCGTCGCAGTCGTCGTGGTGAAGATGACTTACGCGTACAAATTTGTATGAGTTTCCAAAAGTCGATGTTTTGCGTAACGACAGCAGCGATTTTGGGATTGTCGCCTTATCCTATAGATACACAAGATCCATCTGAGCAAACAGCTAATCGTATTTATTTAGAAAAGTGGATGGATAGGTTAAAAAACTCGCAGATATTGGAAGTGAATAAATCTTGAGCAAAGCGCAATCAGACAGCCTTTAACCTGATAACATGGTGTATGTGACAGAACAATTGAAACAACAAAAAGAAAAATAAGCTTCTCAGATGAATCAAAAAATAAAATTCTCCGTCACTAGATGTATTCAGTGAGATATTAGAGGTTTAATTATGTCATTACAACCACTTCAGGTTTTATTTTTGAGTAGTCTTAGCTTATCCTTACTTCTTAGCAATTCTGTAGCTTTTGCCCAAGTTGATGGTGTTGTTGTCCCCACAGTACCATCAGGATCATCAACAACAGTACCACCTGGATCATCTACTAATATACCGACTTCAAGCACTGTTGACAGCAGCAAAAGATTTAGCTGTCAATATTATAATGGTAGATATACTGTAATGTACCAGCCCCAAAGTCAACCAGGTCAATTCTTTGCTTGGGCAGCACCTCAAGCTTTAGGTGGTGGTTGGACACCACAAAATCGCTGTGAAGCGATCGCTACTCGTTTAGAATTATATCGCCCAGATGGCTTACAAGAACTTCAGATAGCTGTAGAAAATAACGAAAATATTATCTGTGTAACCACAGAAGCTAACACTGGTTGTCGGATTGTACTCACAGTACCCCGTGGTCAAGACCCTTACGCTATCCGCAGTAGTGTTTTCAATAACTTAGCTACTGCTGACAACGGTCAACAAACTATAGCTGTTAATACCTATGCTAATCGTAACCAAGGAGGAGCTAACGAATTATACAACTTGGGACGCAGTCTTTTAGGTGGTGGTAATAATCGTGTTAATTCATCTAAAAATGGCATTAATTTGAAACCTTTCCTAGATCGCCAAGATGGTGGTACAGCCAGTAACTTGCGAAATGGAGTCTCAATTGGTCGTCCTTCTCGACCACAAAATACTACTATCCTCAACCCACGGTTATTCCGCTGATTTATGATTTATCTCAGCTAAATATTTACCGTTGAAGTAATTATTAATAAATTCATTTTTGGCTTCTTTGTACTTATTTACAAGGAAGCTTTTGTCTGTAGATAATCTTCAGATTTCATAATATAAATTTTCTGTAAAAAAATAGTAATACTTCTTAATTAGTCAAGATTTTCGGCTTACAGTAGGTGAAAATTATAGAAAAGGAAGTATTTGTCAGGTAATAGTGATCTTGATCCAGACAAATATGACAGTTTTCAATTTAGATAAATACAGTGTTTCAACTTTATCCAGGAAAAAGTAAATGACAATATCATTTAGTGCGCCCAACGATATTAACGTCGGTTCTGAACCCTTTTCCATAGCTGTAGGAGACTTTGATGGGGATGGTAATCTAGATGCAGCAGTAGCAAACTCTCTTGACAAAACAGTCTCAGTACTTTTGGGTGATGGACTAGGTGGTTTTTCCCTGATTTCTAGTCCCGCTGTAGGGTTATATAACCCTATTTCAGTAACTGTAGGAGACTTTGACGGGGATGGTAATTTAGATTTAGCAACAGCTAACTTTGACTTACCTGATCTCCAAACCATGCCTCCAACCCTAAATCCCGATAGCAATATCTCAATTCTGCTAGGAGATGGAACTGGTAATTTCGGCGCTCCCAGTGCAGTTGCTGTTCCTGGGGGACTGAGTGCAATCTCTTTAGGAGACTTCAACAAAGATGGCAAGCTAGACGTAGCTGCGGGTAATTTTCTCAGCCCTGATGTGTCTGTCTTCCCCGGAACTGGTTTAGGTACATTCGGAGCGGCTCAGACCTATCCAGTTGGTAACAATACCCGTGCGATCGTAGTAGAAGATTTCAACGAAGATGGTGTTCCAGATATAGCCATTGTTAGGTCTGGTGCTTCAGTTGTGTCAATACAGCTGGGAGATGGCTTAGGTGGCTTTAACCCTGAGACTGACTTTAATGTAGGAGCAGAACCTCGATCAGTGACTGTAGCTGACATCAACGGTGACGGCGACCTTGATTTATTGGTAGGCAACATTGATGATGATAATGTTTCATTACTCTTAGGTGATGGCACAGGCAACTTTGGCACTGCTACTAACTATGGTGCAGGAAATGGTTCTCGCTCCGTAGCTGTGGGAGATTTTAATGGTGACTACAAACTAGACTTATTAATAGCGAACCAACTCGGTAATAATATTTCTCTGTTGTTGAATACTACTGTAGGAGACAATTTTATTGGCACTCCTGGTAATGATATTTACACAGTTGATAGTATAGGTGACACAGTTACTGAAAACTTCAATGCTGGTATAGACACAGTTAGATCCTCAGTCACTTACACCTTAGGCAACAATATAGAACATCTGACTTTAACTGGAACAAACAATATCAATGGTACAGGTAACGAACTAAATAACAACATCACAGGTAATATTGCGAATAATATCCTTGATGGTGGGGATGGTAACGATAACCTCAAGGGTGGAGATGGTAATGATACCCTGATTGGTGGTCTTGGCAACGATAATCTCAATGGTGGTATAGGTGCTGACAGTCTCACTGGTGGTGATGGTAATGATTCTTACACGGTTGATGATTTGGGTGACACAGTTACCGAAAACGTCAATGCTGGTATAGATACAGTTAAATCTTCTATTACCTACACATTAGGTAATGACCTGGAACATCTGACGTTAACCGGGACTAATGATATCGACGGTACAGGTAACGCACTAAATAACAACATCACAGGTAATATTGCGAGTAATATCCTCAATGGTGGGGATGGTAACGATAACCTCAAGGGTGGAGATGGTGATGATACCCTGATTGGTGGTCTTGGCAATGATAATCTCAATGGTGGTATAGGTGCTGACAGTCTCACTGGTGGTGATGGTAATGATTCTTACACGGTTGATGATTTGGGTGACACAGTTACCGAAAACGTCAATGCTGGTATAGATACAGTTAAATCTTCTATTACCTACACATTAGGTAATGACCTGGAACATCTGACGTTAACCGGGACTAATGATATCGACGGTACAGGTAACGCACTAAATAACAACATCACAGGTAATATTGCGAGTAATATCCTCAATGGTGGGGATGGTAACGATAACCTCAAGGGTGGAGATGGTGATGATACCCTGATTGGTGGTCTTGGCAATGATAATCTCAATGGTGGTATTGGTTATGATTTTTTCCGATTTAATGCCTCCAATGAAGGAATTGATAAAATTTTAGACTTTTCAACTGTGGATGACTTAATTGAGGTGTCTGCTGGTGGATTTGGTGGTGGATTAGTTGTAGGTAATTTAGCTGCTTCAGCTTTCCTTTCTGGTGTAGGTAGCACTACAGGTACTACTGCCGATCATAGATTTATTTACAACACTATTAATGGTGCTTTGTTCTTTGATACTGATGGCGTTGGTGGTGCAGCTAGTGTTCAAATAGCACTTATTAGTACAATACCTAGTCTCAGTGATGCTGACATTTCTGTTATCGCCTAAAACACTTAGCCAGCTTGCTAATATTTTTGTAGGGCTGGCATTTTGCCTGGCTGACAATGAGAAATAGTAAATGAAACCGCGAGGGGATAAAGGGAAAATTGTGTGATTTTTCTTTACCCTCTGCGTTTTAATCTTGTTCTAGAACAATACAAAATTTATTTTATAAAAGGTGTAACCATAGATTTATGGTAACTACAGACTCAATTTTCCGACTTTTTTGTACCTGACTGCCAATTTAAGGTTGCAAATTCAAAAAATTATGATAGTTTGGTACGATATCGGCAAATATGGATGCCTTTGTTACCAAGGGTGATCAAAAGATATTCGGTTTATACCATTATCTTTGGTAACAATCTATCTATGCACATAAAAAGAGCTAAATACCAGGACTGAGATTGTAAAGAATTGTATAAGCTTAACCCATAGATAAACTGCCAACAATCTGTTTCTACTATGTTTTTAACAACAATTTATAACTGTGGTAACCCTGTTTACAAGTGATATGAATCAAGTTCTGCAATTTAGCGATGCCTCCGGTGAGCGAAGCGATCGCATACTGACAGCCCCAGAAGTTCTACAATTACTAGCTAAATACCAATTAATTCCCTCATTGCTCAGAGAAGTGATCATTGATCAAGCGATCGCACAGATTGAGTGTACGCCACAAGAAGAACAGCTTGCCTGTGAACAGTTAGCTCAACAATATCAAGGGCGACAAGAACTAAGTTCTGAGCAATTGAACAGTACGGCCATTCGTCAATTAAAACTGGAAAAATTCAAAGAAGCTTCATGGGGACAAGATTTAGAATCTTACTTCTTCCAGCGTAAACCTCAGTTGGATAAAGTGATCTATTCCCTAATTACTACTGCTGATATCGGTATTGCTCAAGAAATCTATTTCCGCATCCAAGAAGGAGAACAGTCCTTTGCTCAATTAGCAAGGGAATATGCCCAAGGGCCTGAAGCTCAAACAGATGGTTTAGTAGGTCCGGTGGAATTACAATCTCTTCATCAATCACTAGTGAAAATTTTATCTACTAGCCAACCACGACAAATTTCACCACCCACTCAAATAGGAGAGTGGATAGTAATTGTTCGGTTAGAGAAATTACTACCGGCGCAGATGGATCGCCCACTACGTCAGCGATTGTTAAATGAACGTTTTCAGGGTTGGCTACAAACACAACTATCTGCACAAAATTGGCAAATTAAAGAATTAGAAGGATGAATTGATAGCGATATGAATAAATACCTCTAGCCAATAACTCTCACCATAACCGACAGTAAATTAATTAATTTTCATAAACATGACTTATATTAAGAGCGCGTTTGAAGAATTTATTGCCACCATTGATGGATTTGAACAACTATCGACGGCGGAAAGAAATAGCTTTGTTTCACAACAGCAAGCCTTACGCTACCGGATAGGTCAAAAAATAATTAGTAAAGAAAAACTACCTGACCGCATAGCAATTCTTTATGAAGGGCGAGTGCGGCTGTTAGCGTATGACCCCCAAACCCAATTACCAATTACCTTAAAAATACTGGAACCGGGAGCGATAATTGGTGAAATTAGTTTATTGAGGCAGATTGCTTGTGAAACAGCGATCGCATCCACCGAAGTTATCTGCTTAACTTTAAGTACCGTAGATTATTTAAGTCTTCTTTCCCAAAATCCAGCCTTTGCCCATGCGCGTCAAAACTCTAGTCACATCATAGAAGTATTCGACGTTCTCAGCCCCCAGTTAGCCCAACAAGCCAACGCTGGTTTAAATCTCAAAGAAATTAGCCAACAAGCTTTATCAGGGGCAAAAATCCATCACCTAGAACCAGGAAAAACCCCCTTCAGTCAACTAGATGATAATCGCATCTGGTTTTTTAGTGGTGGTGGTACAGTAACCAATCTTTCCCCAGGTTCTCAGTTAGCATCTAGCAATGGCAAAAATGTTCTGGAAGTTATAGGTAAAACTCCAGCACGGTTGCTAGGTATAAATCCCACAGATTTATTATTCCTGAATGATGATCAAGTAAAACAGGAACTTGCAGACAGTCAATTACAAATTAGAGATGAGTTAGAAATTCCTTACGCATCAACAGAGGAAGTTTTTCCATCACCATCTGATACACCACAAGTTAAACAAAAACATCTAAACTATCCATTTTTTCGCGCCCAGGGTGAATTGAATTCAACCCTTGCTTGCTTTCAAATGCTCGCCAAGCACCTAGAAATTCCCTTCCGGAAGGAGGTAGTGCGGCGGATTTTAAATGAGCAAATGAAACGTCAAGGGAGTATATCCTTTCAACTTTGCGCGTATTTAGCAGAATTAATCGGACTCAGATCCCAATTAGTAGATGTTCCCGCTGCCGCAATTGCACGTATTCCCGCACCAGCCTTAATTCAATATAGTGATAGTTTTGCTGTTATCTATGCAGTAGATGCAAAAACAGTAGTTTTAGGTGTACCTTCCAAAGGTATTATCCGCTGCAAACCAGGCAAACTATTAGAAGAATTAGAGACTGATGAAAACAATTTGCAGCCGCAACTCAGAGTCTTATTACTCAGTGCTACCCAGGAAACACCCCAAGAACGCTTCGGTTTGCGCTGGTTTTTACCCTACTTATCCAAATATCGTCGCGTCCTCATAGAAGTATTCATCGCGTCCTTTTTTGTACAATTAGCAGCTTTAGCTAATCCCCTCGTTATTCAGTTAATTATTGATAAAGTCATCGTTCAAAATAGTATTAGTACTCTGAATATTTTAGGGGTTTTACTATTAGCAGTTGGTGTATTTGAAGCGATACTAACTACACTGCGAACATACTTATTTGTGGATACGACCAACCGCATTGATATGAGTTTGGGGTCACAAATTATTGACCACTTACTGCGGTTGCCACTCCGTTATTTTGAACGCCGACCGGTAGGGGAATTATCTACTCGTGTCAATGAGTTAGAAAATATTCGTCAGTTTCTCACAGGTACTGCTCTAACTGTGGGGTTAGATGCCTTATTCTCTGTGGTGTATATCGTCGTCATGCTGTTTTACAGTTGGAAACTGACTGTAGTTGGGTTAGGGACAATCCCCTTATTTGTGGTGATTACATTAATTGCTGCCCCCACAGTGAGCCGACAATTACGTGTAAAAGCTGAACGTAACGCCGCAACTCAATCTTACTTAGTTGAGGTCATGTCAGGGATTCAAACAGTGAAAGCGCAAAATATTGAATTGCGATCGCGCTTTTCCTGGCAAGAACGTTACGCTAAGTTTGTGGCCGCAGGGTTTAAAACTGTGATCACTTCCACCCTGGCTAATTCCACCAGTCAGTTTCTCAACAAACTCAGCGGCTTACTAGTGTTGTGGGTGGGAGCTTATTTAGTCTTGCAAGGAGAGCTAACTTTAGGAGAATTAATCGCCTTTAGAATTATCTCCAGTTACGTAACTAGCCCCATATTACGTTTAGCGCAAATCTGGCAGAACTTCCAAGAAACTGGGTTATCTTTAGAACGTCTCAGCGATATTGTTGATACCCCACAAGAAGCAGAAGCAGACAAGGGCAACATTCCCTTACCTGCAATATCTGGTGCAGTCAAATACGAAAATGTGTCTTTCCGATTTGCTCCCAGTGGACCACTACAACTAAATAATGTCAGTCTTGATTTCGAGGCTGGTAAATTTGTCGGTATTGTCGGACAAAGCGGATCAGGTAAAAGCACAATGATGAAATTACTGCTCAGACTTTACAACGTCGAGTCAGGCAGAATTTTGATTGATGGTTACGATATTGGCAAAGTAGAACTTTATTCTCTGCGTCGGCAACTTGGAGTCGTTCCTCAAGATCCGTTGTTGTTTGATGGCACAGTGCAAGAAAACATTGCCCTGACCAATCCTGAAGCCACAACCGAGGAAATTATCGAAGCGGCACGAATTGCTGTAGCCCATGAATTTATCATGAATCTACCCAATGGTTACAACACCAGAGTAGGAGAAAGAGGTTCAGCCCTTTCCGGTGGACAAAGACAGAGAATTGCGATCGCACGTTCGATTCTACAAAAGCCTAAATTATTAGTTTTAGACGAAGCCACCAGCGCCTTAGATTATCCCACAGAGAGACAAATAGGTCTAAATTTAGCCAGAGCATTTCAAGGAACTACCGTCTTCTTTATTACTCACCGTCTGAATACTGTCAGTAGTGCAGATACGATCATCGTCATGGATGGTGGTAGGGTAATAGAGCAAGGTAGCCATCAAGAATTAATGGCTACTAAAGGTCATTATTTCTATCTTTATCAACAACAAGAAGTTAATTTGTAATTTGTATGGGCGGCTAAAACCCGTCCTCCAAATCAGTTATTTAACCTATTGACAATTAAATTTTCCATTCAACATCACAAATCTAAAATCTAAAATCTAAAATTATATGACTCTACTTAATGGACATCATGTAAACGGTAATGGCAACGGCAACGGCAATGGTAACGGCAAAAAGCAAGATTCCCAGGTGCTGACACTGCCAAAAAAAGCTGCAAAAAATTCCTTAATTACCCCTTATCAGGATAGTTTTGAGCAATCTGTAGTCTTACGTCAGTCTCCTATTTGGTCACGTACCATCATGATCACCTTGATGGGGTTAGCTTGTTTTGGGATTGCTTGGGCTAATTTTGCCAAAATCGAGCAAGTAGTTCCCGCAACAGGTCAATTAAAACCAGAAGGAACAGTCAAAGAAGTACAAGCTCCCATTAGTGGTGTAGTGAAATCTGTTTATGTCAAAGACGGGCAAGAAGTAAAACCTGGAGACTTACTCTTAACTTTTGATTCTATTGCCACCTTAGCGGAATTGAGTTCCTTAAATAAGATTCGCGTCGCTTTAACCAAAGAAAACGATATTTACCGGCGCTTGATGGGAGCAAGTACAGGTACAGCATCAGAATTAGACTTTTTACGCAGTAGATTACCAGCAGAATCTGCTTTTCTTCTCAAAAGTCGAGCATCCTTAGTAGCAGAAAATGAACTACTGCGTTCTCAATTGAGAAATTCAGGAACAGAATCAGGGAATGGAATTGACGAACAACAACGTCTCATAGCTGCTAAAACAGAATTAGATTCCCGATCTGCCGCAGCAAAGTTAGAAGTAGAAAAAACGAGAAAACAATTATCCCAAACAATATTAAAACGACAAGATACTCAAAGTAGTTTAGCTATTCAGGAAGGGATTTTAAGTAAACTCAAAATCTTAGCAGAAGAAGGTGGTATTTCTCAACTGCAATATCTTAACCAGCAACAGCAAGTACAAACTCTCAAAGCTGAAGTAGCCCAATTAATTGAGGAAGAAAAACGTCTTCAGTTTGATATTCAAAAACGGCAACAAGAAGTAACTAATACAGTTGCATTTTCTGATAAATCTGTTTTGGATAAGATAGCTGATAACAAAAAGCGGATTGCAGAAGTCGATAGCCAATTCATGAGAATTATCCTGGATAATGAGCAGCGATTGGCAGATATTACGAGTAAGATTTCGCAGACGCAATTAAATGTTAGATATCAAGAACTTCGCGCACCTGTAGCGGGTATAGTGTTTGATATGCAAGCTAAAAATCCTGGTTTTGTAGCCAACCCCACACAGAAGTTATTGCAAATTGTTCCCAATGATAAATATATTGCTGATGTATTTATCACCAATAAAGATATTGGTTTTGTCCGCAAAGGTATGAAGGTAGATGTGAGAATTGATTCGTTCCCCTTCAGTCAGTTTGGCGATATTAAAGGTGAGGTAATTGATATTGGTTCAGATGCTTTACCCCCAGATCAGACTCATCAATTTTATAGATTTCCAGCTACTATCAGCTTAGATAAACAATACCTAGAAATGACAGGTAAAAACATCTCTTTACAGTCTGGTATGTCAATTACTGCCAATATTAAAGTGCGTGAAGAACGAACAGTCATGAGTTTGTTCACTGAAATGTTTACCAAGCAAGTTGAGAGTCTGAAAGAAGTGCGTTAATACCACAGCATTCATAATGGGCTGCAATACGCCTGTGCAGTAAAAACTTATTTTGTCTCTCATTTACCTGGAAGACGCTGTATCTAGTTTATTAAATTTACTCTATTTTAGAGGCGTTGCAGACAACGTCTCTACTTTTTTGGATGTTAATTTACAAAGATAAACTTGATGAGAAGATTTTGGATGAAGCGCATGATTATATACTCTTTTCGAGAAAGGAGTTTGAGAAAACTCAGAAAGGTCTAAAGAAATTACATAGAAGTGAGCAATTCAGGGCAAAAATTTTAGAGGTAATTTAGAAAATTTGCAGATTTTTATCTGATAACTCAAAGTTATTGGAAGATAGGGAAGTGTACTCAATGCACCGAGATTTGGATCAACCTCAGTAAATCGCATTTAATATTACGCTTCCGGTTCAACCCCCAAAGCACGCAATTGTGCAGCCAAGCGATCGCTTTTTTGACGTTCCAATTCTGCCCTTTGGCTTTCCTGTTCGGCTCTTTCTTCACCAGTCAACAACAAATTACCTTGCAAATCCCACCAGCGTAACCAAGGTAATTCTGCATTCTGATATTCACCTTGCCATAAACCTAACTCAACTCCCAAAGGTGAAATTGAATAATGTCCCCATTCATTTGCTGGTAATAACTGATATTGTCCACCAATTAATTCATAAACTTCTACACTGGCTTTATTCACTTCATAAATGCCGTAAAAGGGAGTACGAATTACCTGCTCATAAATCCAAAATTTACCTTTCCAAGGGGTTTTATCTCGCTCTTCGCTGCCATTCCCAGAGACAAATTCTAAAACAATTAATGGGGCAATGTATTCTTGCCAAAGCACATAAGAACGGCGTGTTTGCCCATTTAAGGTAGGCGGTACATTGGGTACAAAGAACCAGTCAGGAGCTTCTGCACCGCGTTCTGGGGGGTCAGTGATGCGCCAATAGATACCTAAGTCCTGACCAATACAATATTGACCATCAGGATTTAATTTCTTGAGAATGGGTGTAATTGAGTCAGTCAGTAAGATGCTTTGGGGATGTTCTTGCCAATTCTTCACAAATGTACCGTCTGACTCTGGAAGTTGGGTATGGTCTGGGAGAGTGGTTTCAGAGGTTGGCGGCTTGGTGGTAAAAGTCATATACCCTCGCGCTGGATGAGGTTTGTTTTACTTTAGCAAAATTAGCAATATCAGAGACAACGACTGAATTTAAATATCCGTGATGTCGAAATCCTTATAGAGACGTTCCATGGAACGTCTCTACAAACAAAATTCATAATTTAAGCTGCATTTCCCTCTAACTAACCTTCTCCACCCCTGCTAAATCCAAAATAGGTGCGATCGCATCTTCCCGTTTCACCGCCATCATATGCACACCCTGACACAATTCCCGCGCAATCTGCACTTGTTCCGCTGCAATTTTCATTCCTTCCTCCAGCGGATCTTTCGCTTTTGCTAACCTATCAATAATATGTTGGGGAATATTTACACCGGGAACAGCCTTATTAATAAACTGGGCATTTTTTGCTGATTTCAACAGAAAAATTCCTGCCAAAATTGGTTTATTATAACCTGAAGCAATTTTATCCATGAACTTTTCTAGAATTTCAAAATCTGTAATTAATTGACTTTGAAAAAATTGCGCTCCGGCTTCTACTTTCTTTTCAAAACGACTTTGTAAACCTGACCAACTTTTAGATTGTGGATCTACCGCTGCACCTGCAAATAAATCTAATGCACCATCATTAAGAAGTTTTTCATTAAAATCAACACCTTGATTCATCTTCCTAATTAATTGCAACAGCCGCACAGCTTCTAAATCAAATACAGCCTTTGCTTCAGGATGATCACCTGCTTTTACAGGGTCGCCAGTTAAAGCTAAAATGTTGCGGATACCCAAAGCATGAGCGCCCATTAAATCTGCTTGTAATCCTATCCGATTGCGATCGCGGCAAGCAACTTGGCAAATCGGCTCAATTCCATTGTGCAACAAAATCGCTGACGCTACCAACGAAGACATCCGCATCACGGCTCTGCTACCATCAGTAATATTGACAGCATGAACTCTCCCCTTAAGAGTCGCCGCCATTTTCAGCATCTGTGTGGGATTTCCTCCTTTGGGAGGTGCAACTTCAGCAGTAACTAGAAACTCTCCCGCTTCTACCGCTTTTCGGAAGTTATTTAATGTACTAAAACTATGGGTATCCAGCATAATGTTATCAGTTCGGTTTCCTTAAAGGGTAAAACAAATCACACCTAAAAGCGCAAACCTTAGAGAGGAACAGAAAAACCCAAAGCAGCTTTGACATCTGCTAGAGTTTGATTAGCTATAGCCTCTGCTTTTTCCCTACCATCTCGCAACACCGACTCCAGATAACCTTTATCTTTCATTACCTCCTCATATTTTTCTTGAATTGGTTTCAAAGCATTAATTGCTGTTTCTGTCAACAATGGTTTAAACTGTCCCCAACCCATATCTGCACATTCAATAGCCACTTCTTCCTTAGTTTTTCCAGCCAGCAAAGTATACAGCGTTAACAGGTTATGACATTCTGGGCGTTCTGAGTCATCAAAAGTTAAACCCCGCACCAAATCAGTTTTACAGCGTTTAATCTTCTTCGTGATTTGATCTGGTGGATCTAAAACATTAATTCGACTCAATTCTGAAGGATCTGATTTTGACATTTTCCGTGTTCCATCTGTCAAACTCATCACCCTTGCACCTTCCTTTCTAATCAAAGGATCTGGTAACTTCAGCACAGGTGCATCTTTCGCAAATTGGTGATTAAACCTGTTGACGATATCCCTTGTTAGTTCCAAGTGTTGTTTCTGATCTTCACCCACAGGTACTTTATCCGCTTGATAAAGCAGAATATCGGCAGCCATTAGCACGGGATAATCTAACAAACCAACACCGACATTTTCACCTTGTTTAACCGCTTTTTCCTTAAACTGGATCATATCTTGCAACCAGTTAAGCGGAGTAATACAATTTAGCAACCAGGTAAGTTCACTGTGCGCCGAAACGTGAGATTGGACAAAGATGTGAGAATGACTTAAATCAATACCACAGGCTAAATAAAGAGCAGCAATATTGTAAGTATCAGCCGCTAAAGTGGCGGGATTATGTGGTACAGTAATTGCGTGTAAATCTACAACACAAAAGAAATTTTCATACTGGTCTTGAATTTCTACCCAGTTGCGAATAGCACCCAAGTAGTTACCTAAATGTAAGTTACCAGTTGGTTGAACTCCCGACAGAACGCGCTGCTTACCCATAATTATCAGTGTAACGAGAACTTGCTCAATTTTATAGACCCTAACGGTCAAGTCAAACCCCTGAAAACCGTCCTAAGTATAGAGGAGGTTTTTTTAGCTAAAGCAGCAAGAAGCCCCACGTCTCATATCATGTCCGGTTTAATACTTATCATTAAGGCAGCAGGGGGCAGGCTTGCCCTGAGCGAAGTCGAAGGGGAGCAGGGGGAAAGAGAATTTTTGGATTTCTGCACAAACAATTTATATCGCCAGTGATTAGGTGGACATGATATCACTATTAGGAGTGTGGGATGAATTACGAGTGAATTGACGACAGTTCCCTGACTAATGTGCGTAGTGCGAGGGAAAGGAGACACGATAGTAGCGTCTGTCTATAGTTGTTCCTATCATTAGATTCACCCCTCTACCCTATTCCTTATTTTGGGCAACATACCGTTAATTATCGCACACTTAAACACCAGTGTTGGGTAAATAGCATTAGAGGTTAATCAAAATTGATTACTGGTAAATTGATAAGATAAAATAGAAATCCATGCTTTTTGGTACTGTCACTGTATTTTAACTAACTGCAAATATCTTATACTGGTTTTGCTTCTTGACTGCCGTAACGATTTATCGGTGCTAAACCTCTACTTCTGAATTTCTGAAAATTATGGCGATAATCTCCTCAAAAAAAAGCGGACAAGAACCTAATAAAGAACCTCAACAGCCGAGGGAATCAGCGAAAGTACCTCCCCAGGAAAATAATATATTGCAACCTGAAGCGGCTATTGATGAAGAAGGTAAACAAGAAGAGAGTATTCGACCCCAGCGATTTGCAGATTACATTGGGCAAAAAGACTTAAAGGATGTGCTAGATATTGCCATTAAAGCTGCTAAGTCTAGGAGTGAAGTGATGGATCATCTGTTGCTGTATGGTCCTCCTGGCTTGGGTAAAACCACAATGGCGATGATTTTAGCCTCAGAGATGGGAGTAAGTTGTAAAATTACCAGCGCCCCAGCATTGGAACGACCAAGGGATATAGTTGGGTTATTGGTGAATCTCAAAGCGGGAGATGTGCTTTTTATTGATGAAATTCATCGCCTGTCGCGGATGACTGAAGAGATTTTGTATCCAGCGATGGAAGATTATCGTTTAGATATTACGGTGGGTAAGGGTTCCAGCGCCCGGATTAGAAGTATACCACTGGTTAAGTTTACCTTAGTGGGAGCGACAACCCGTGTAGGTGCTTTAACTTCACCTTTGCGCGATCGCTTTGGCTTAGTTCAAAAACTGCGATTTTATGAAGTTGACGAACTCAGTCAAATTGTTCTCCGCACCGCTGAATTATTAAAAACACCAGTCAACTCGGATGGGGCTACAGAAATTGCCAAACGTTCACGGGGAACGCCACGGATTGCAAATAGATTATTAAAACGAGTCCGTGATTATGCTGAGGTTAAAACCTGTGGAGAAATCAATGAAAACGTAGCTGCTGAAGCTTTACAACTATTCCAAGTAGATCCTTGTGGCTTAGATTGGACAGATAGAAAAATGCTGAGTATGATCATTGAAAACTTCAATGGTGGGCCAGTGGGTTTAGAAACCATCGCCGCAGCAACAGGTGAAGACACCCAAACCATTGAAGAAGTTTATGAACCTTATTTAATGCAAATTGGTTATTTAAGCCGTACTCCTCGCGGTCGAGTTGCCACGCAAGCCGCATATAAACACATGGGATTTAAACCACCCAACGAGCAATTATCATTGCTTTAATTCCCTGCAAACATCAATTCCCCATTCCCATGACTCAACAAACAAAAGCAATAGTCGTTTTTGATATAGATGGTGTTATCCGTGATGTTGGTGGTTCTTATCGCCGCGCCTTAGCAGATACCGTAGAGCATTTTACCAACCAAGCTTACCGTCCCACACCAGAAGACATTGACAACCTCAAATCTGAAGGAATTTGGAATAACGATTGGGAAGCCTCCCAGGAATTCATTTACCGTCACTTTGCTACCCAAGGACAAAACCGCGAACAACTGCAATTAGATTATCAAGATATTGTTGCTTATTTTCAAACCCGTTACCGAGGTACAGACCCAGAAAATTGGAATGGGTATATTTGTGATGAACCTTTATTAGCC
This sequence comes from Anabaena sp. WFMT, assembly GCF_051781005.1. NCBI lineage: Bacteria > Bacillati > Cyanobacteriota > Cyanophyceae > Nostocales > Nostocaceae > Anabaena > Anabaena sp. WFMT. The sequence continues at coordinate 204,589 of NZ_JBPWOA010000006.1, forward strand.
CAGCCTAATTATTTTCAAGAACTCACACAAACAGGTATAGGTTGGGGATTTTTCAGCGGTGCTACTCGCGGTTCTGCTACTTATGTTTTAGAAAAACGCTTAGGTTTGCAATCTCCTATCTTAATTGCAATGGAAGACGCACCTGGTAAACCTGACCCCACAGGACTTTTTGCAACTATTAGCTTATTAGAAAATGGTAATGACAGAAAACAAACAGTAGTTTATGTAGGTGATACGGTTGCAGATATGTACACCGTCGCAAAAGCTAGAAATATAGATGATTCTCGCACTTGGCTGGCTGTGGGAGTTTTACCACCTCATGTACAAGAAACAGCAACGCGACGTGAGGCTTATACTGAAACATTAATTCAAGCAGGAGCAAATATAGTATTTAGTAATGTGCAGGAATTGAATTTCAAGCAGATTCAGGAATTGCAAAAAGGATCATAAATATTTTAAAATCAATCAAGCAATGGGTTCAAAAGCGATCGCTCTATAGAATTGTGAGATTTTTTTGTCTAGATTTTGCATATTAGGTACTGAAGAACCAAAAAAATAACCTAACTTGAAATTAGCAAAATTTACATTTCAAAAATAAGGATAGTGTTATATGCCTCTAATTAGCCTCATTGCAGCTATTTCTGAAAATCGGATTTTAGCTGACTCAACAAAGGAACATATTCATGTGGGTATTCCTTGGAATATTCCCACAGATGGACATCATTTTCAAGAAATTACCTGGCGGCATCCTGTGATTATGGGTCGGAGAACTTATTCTACTTTTTATCAACCGCTGCCAAATCGTACAAATATAATTGTTACCAGAAATCTTGATTATCAAGCTCCTGGTTGTGTTATTTTCCATTCACTTTTGGAGGCAGTTGAATGGGCTAAAATGAGTGAAACAGAGGAGATATTTATTGCTGGTGGTGGAGAGATTTATACTGAGGCGATCAAATTTGCGGATAAGCTTTATTTGACAATTGTGGAAGGTAATTTTGAGGGAGATATATATTTTCCTGAGTTTGCAGATTTCGGTAAAGTAACCAAAGAAGAACATTTGCAGGAAAATGGCTTTAAGTTTAAGTTTGTGGAGATTGAAAGGGGTTAGTTAAAATTTGTATTGGAGTGCGATGCAGGCATCGCATTCAGTATGGATAAAACTGTATAGTAGAATACTATCAACAAGAATTACGGCAGTTTGCGTAGTTAGGAGGTACAAAATCTAAATTGAAACCTATACACAAAGCCAGTTTTACTTCTGACTCCTGACTCCTGAATTCTGCTGTAATAGCAAATCCATTTACTGTAATTTCAGAAATTTATCCAAGGCTGCTACCATACTGGGAGGCCAACGACGGATATTTTGCACCCAGTTCATATCTTTATAGCGGGTATCAAGTCCATAAGCTGCTACCCAGTTGCTTTCAGCTTCGCCTTTTTGTCCACTTACCCAGTATGCAGCTGTTAAGGCGGCACGCATATCAGCGAATTTAGGATATTTACGGACTATATTTCGCATTTCCCGGATAGCTTTGTCTATTTGATTAGTTTCATATAAAGCTAGGGCATAATTAGCTCTAGCAAAGGCAAAATTGGGAGCGATTTCTGTGGCTTTTTGGTAATCTGCGATCGCATCTTCCCATTTTCCTAACCCTGTTTTGGCGTTACCCCGATTGTTGTAAGCCATTGCGTCATTAGGGTCTAGTTCTAGCACATAATTATAATCTGCGATCGCTTCTTCCCATCTCCCCAAACCTTCTAATGCTGTCCCTCGATTTAAATAAGGGTCTGTGACATTTGGTGCTAATTCTACAGCTTTGTTGTAATCTGTCAGTGCTGCTGCCAATTTATTCTGGCTAACGCGGGAATTACCCCGATTACTCCAAGCACCCGCATTAGTAGGAAACTTTTCAATAATCTCTGTCCAATAGCTTTCAGCCGTAGCAAAATCACCTTGATTTGTAGCTGCAAATGCCTTAGTTGCTAACTCATCCCCTTGTTGTAACTCTTCTGGGGTAGTATTCCCTGTTGAGGATTGTGCCATTACTGGTGTACCCCAGCCAAACATAATTAACAAACTTAAAAAAATACAGATTATTTTAATCATTGATCGCTCTGTGATGGGCAATAAAATTAATCATAAGGCATAAATATTCCTTATCGGTTCCATCCTGTTACCGTCCCAAAGGGCTGGTCAATTGGTCAGATTTTGCGTTAAAATAAGCCTCGGTGTAGGTTGCCGCAGGCATCGCTAACTTAGTAAGTAATAGCCGGATTTTTCCCGGAGGTGTAATTGACCAAGTTCATTTTAAAAATTCTCTGGTTAGATGAGAACGTCGCTCTAGCAGTTGATCAGGTTGTTGGTAAAGGTACTAGTCCTTTGACCAAATATTTTTTCTGGCCCAGAAATGATGCCTGGGAAGAATTAAAAAAAGAGTTAGAATCCAAACACTGGATTACAGACGTTGACCGCGTTGAGTTGCTCAACAAAGCCACAGAAGTAATCAACTACTGGCAAGAAGAAGGCAGAAACCGTCCCATGGCCGAAGCCCAGTTGAAATTCCCAGAAGTTGCCTTCACCGGTAGTGCTTGATCCTTTTAGTAATCGCTAATTGGTGATTGGAGGCAGGAAAAAGGTGGCAGGTGGAGAGGTAAGAGGTGACAGACAGGAATATAGCTAGAACGTTATTCTCCTGATCTTCCCATCCTCCCCAGTCACCTTTTCCCCAGTTTGATTTTCTTGTCTAGGTTTTATATAGCAGCAGTTATATTTTCGTAAGTTTACACACTCTCGCCAAACGCGATTTTCACTTAGTTGTTTAAACCCGAAAAAACTATTACGATCAAAATTCATTCTGTTAGCGGTAGCGGGGCGTTGAGCAGCGTTCTGACTCCAGATTCCTGAATTCTGTTCGATAAATTACCGTTTTTTAATAACGAAAAATAGTCAAAGTTTTTCTATATTTGTCTGGTTCTATTTATTAAATTGTCAACTAGGGACGAGATCCTCTATCTAAATTTTTGTATATCGTTGTCTTTATGACAATGTAATATATTTTACCTATTGCCTTAAATTCTCTATCTCAGGGAGGATAAAAGGTTAGTATACAAATTTAATACTGAATTTTTATTAGTGTTTATGCCTAATAAATTTAGAGCAGCAAGGTTCAATCATGCAAGTAATATTGACATTATTCCCAAAGATTTTAGCGTCTAATTACTATATGCCGCATGGGAATTGCTATCTATGGCAAACTCCTCTTGTGGGTTTGCATTTAGTAAGTGATGCATTAATTGCGATCGCTTATTTTTCAATTTCGGTGATGCTGATTTACTTTGTCCGCAAGCAGAGTGATGTTCTCTTCTCCAAAGTTTTTGTCTTATTTGGGACATTTATCATCCTCTGTGGTATCGGACACCTGCTCGACATTTGGACGCTTTGGCATCCAGACTACTGGATTTCCGGCATTGAACGCGCTCTGACTGCCGTCATTTCTTGTTATCTGGCCTTACAACTAATAGAAATCTTGCCGCAATTTTTGGCATTAAAAACACCAGCACAGCTAGAAGCTATCAGCCAGGAATTAGAAAAGCAAGTAGCAGAACGGCAACGTACCGAAGAAATCATGCAAATGATTGTGGCAGCAACTGCCTCTGTGACTGGAAACGATTTTTTTCCTGCCTTGGTAGAGAACCTAGCCACAGCTTTAAATGTTGCCTACGCGATGGTATTTGAAACAGTTGACAACTCCTTACAAAAGCTCCGAAGTATTAATGTTTGGTATGAAGATCATCTAGCAGAAAACTTTGACTATGAATTAATTAACACTCCTTGCAAAGATGTAGTGCAGAAGAATTCGCTGCGTTTTTATCCCAGTGGCTTACAGCAGATTTTTCCTAAAAACTCATTGATTGAGACATTGGATGCAGAAAGCTACCTGGGTGTGCCTTTGGTCGATATCAATCAAAATGTGATTGGCAACCTTTGTGTTGTCGATGTTAAACCCTTTTTGGCAGATGAACGCACCAAAGCACTCCTGACTGTATTTGCCGCACGAGCTTCGACTGAACTGCAACGCAAATGGGCAGAAGAAGAAAAACACCAAGCGTATGAGGAACTAGAATTTCGAGTTGTGGAGCGCACAACTGAACTTATTAGAGCTAATAACGCTCTAGAAAGTGAAATTAGCGAACGGATTGCGGCAGAAGGGGCTATGAGGGTAATGGCAGAGCAAGAACAGGCAACCACCCGCGTTATCCTGCAAATGCGTCAAACCCTGAATCTGGAATCAATTTTCAATGTCACAACCACAGAATTACGACAAACTATAGATTGCGATCGCGTTTTGATTTATCGCTTCCAACCAGATTGGAGTGGGGAATTAGTTTCTGAGTCGGTAAATGAACGTTGGAATATCTTACTTCCCAGACGGGCAAATGATCTCGAACTTACCCAAATAGCTGTAGAACAAACCGATTGTGTCACGACTAAACTAAGTACTACAGATGTTTTGAGCCATGATACCTATTTACAGTCCAGTCAAGGTGGCATTTATAGTCAAAAAAGCTATTGCTGCGTTAACGATATCGACAAAGCCGGATTTAATTCTTGCTATCTCAATCTTCTAGGAAAATTGCAAGCACGAGCTTATATCATTACTCCCATCTTCTGTAGACAAAAACTATGGGGCTTGTTAGCAGTTTATCAAAATAGTAGTCCTCGCAACTGGCAACAGGCAGAAATCGGCATTGTCACCCAAATTAGCAATCAATTAGGGGTAGCGGTACAACAAGCAGAACTACTTGCCCAAACCCAGGAACAGGCAGAGGAACTGAAACGGGCTAAAGAAGTAGCTGATGCTGCGAATCGGGCTAAAAGTGAATTTTTGGCGAATATGAGTCATGAACTGCGTACCCCCCTCAATGCCATTCTTGGCTTTACTCAGTTGATGCAACAAGATCAGTCCCTAACTATTGATCATCAGCAGTATATAGAAATCATTAACCAAAGTGGTGAACACCTGTTAGCACTGATTAATGATGTGCTAGAGATGTCGAAAATTGAAGCTGGCAGGATTTCACTCTACAAAACAGAGTTTGATTTGCACCAAATGCTGCATAGTTTAATATCTATGTTGCAACTGAAATCAAAATCCAAAGGCTTACAACTGATTTTTGACTATGATGTTACTGTACCTCAGTACATCAAAACTGATGAAAACAAACTGCGTCAGGTACTCATTAACCTGTTAGGCAATGCCATCAAGTTCACCGAAAAAGGAAGTGTATCCTTGCGAGTTAGTAATCAGGAATTATCTGTGGGAGAAAAGGAGGAAGGGGAAAAAGATAATATTCTTTTATTTGAAGTTGAAGACACCGGTCCTGGTATTGCTTCAGAAGAACTTGGTGATTTATTTCAGGCATTTCAGCAAACACAAGCCGGTCAAAAATCCAAAGAAGGAACAGGTTTAGGTTTACGAATCAGTCAAAAGTTTGTGCAGTTGATGGGTGGAGAAATTAATGTATATAGTGAATTAGGTAAAGGTAGTCGTTTTCAGTTTCATATCCAGGCAGGTTTGGTTAAAGAATTTACCACCTCTGGCTTATGCCCTATTAATGAAACAGTCAGTATGATTGTTCCTGGGCAAACAACCTATCGTATTCTGATTGTCGAAGATTATCCTACCAATCGTTTGCTGCTCAAACAATTTTTGCTCAATTTCGATTTTGAAGTGCAGGAAGCTGAAAATGGACAAATTGCGATCGCACTCTGGCAGCAATGGCAACCTCACCTCATTTTTATGGATATGCATATGCCGATTGTTGATGGCTATGAAGCTACCCGGCAAATTCGTCAACTAGAAAAAGAATTAGAAATCGGGCAAATTTCTACCCCGACAAAAATTATTGCTCTCACTGCTAGTGCTTTTACTGAACAGCGACAGGAAAGCTTAGACGCAGGTTGTGACGATTTTGTCAGCAAACCATTCCGTCAAGCAGAAATTCTGGAAACCCTATCCAAGCATTTACAGGTGCAATATATATATAAACCTACTCCAGTCAAGACGCTCTCTAATTCATTGTTTCAAACACATGACTACATTCTTGACAGGAATGCCTTAGCTATTATGCCCACTGAATGGATTGATGAATTACACTTTGCCGCAGCCCAAGGTAATGATCTCAGATGTTTCAATCTTATTGATCAAATTGCTCCTCAGCAAACTTCGCTGATTGCTGCTTTAACTAAATTGATTGACACCTATCAGTTTGATCTACTGATGATACTTACTGAACCAACAGATTTAGAGGATGGACAATGAAAACAATTTCATGAATTACCTCTAATTTTGTGATGTTTTGCCTAAGTTCTGTACAAAATAACAGGATCTAATCTGTAGAGATATTTCCTGAAACATCTCTACAAACGAGATATTATTTATCGAACAGAATTCAAGAGTCAGAATTCAGTTGGGTATTCTGTGCGAGTGGCGGATGAATAACCGGGTTTAAGATCCCTACACCAAATCGTAGATTTGGTGGTCTACAATCAGTTGCGAGTCCCAATCCTCGACCGATAGCGCAGCGTTAGCGAGGAACGAGCGTCTTGATTCTGACTCCGTTCGGCTGACGCTCACAGCAAAGCCTGGCTACTGACTCCTGACTCCTTCTCCAACTACTTTATCTACTGGCGATTGCACAACTAATTGGGGATTATTATTGTGATCATTTGGTTCAATTTTAGTCAGCGGTGGTGGTGGTACAGGCATTTTGGTTTCTTGATGTGTTTTGCCTGTTTGATTCCATAAAATCATCGACAGTAAACCATCTACCAAACCGTTGCTATTGCCATTATTACCAGCAACCATGACATCGGGAATGAGACGCACATTGCGATCGCCTATAATTTGCATTAACTGCATGGCGGTGTAACCCTGAGAACCCAAAGCTTGTACACCTGTACGGTAAGTTTCAGCTTTAGCGTTACCTGTAGCCCGGATACCATCGGCTTCCGCTATGGATTTGAGTTTTGTGGCTTCTGCTTCACCATTGGCTTCTTTAATAGCAGCTTGGGCTTTAAGTTCGGCAATTTGAACACTTTGCTCAGATTTGACCATTTCTTGCTGAATATTAGCTAAGGCTGTTTCCCGTACCAGTTGTTGGCGTTGGGTTTGCGCCATTTGCTGAACTTCGTAAGTTTTGCGTTCTTCTTCCGCAATTTTCCGGTCTGTCTGTGTCTGCATTAAGGCCGCAGGTGGTTGAATATCACCAATTAAGGTGTCAATTGCTTGTACATCATAGGCACGCAAAGCTGCCTTAATAAATTCAGCAGCTTCAGTTTGGCGTTCACTGCGCGCTGTTAAAAAGTCGAGTACAGTGCAGTTTTGAGCAGAGTTGCGGAAATAGTTACCAATGGTTGGTTCTAGGACATGATCTACCAAATTTTGCATTGCACCAACGCGGGAAATGACCTTTGGTGCATCTAAAGCACCGACATGAATAATCTGCGCTACTTCCAAATCAAATGCGAAACCATCACGCGATCGCACCGTCAAAGATTCTAGCTTCTCATCATAGCTATGTCTTTCTGTCCGACTTGACCAATTTAAAACTATGTTCGTCGTTGGTACTAACTCAATTTTCATAATCCGGGAGTTAGTTGGGTGTTTACCAGGATACAGAGGTTCTACCCAAACGCCTTTATGTCCCTGATGCACCAAATTACCGTGAGTGAAAGCTGCACCGCTGATATCTTCTTGCTCTTGCCCCACGAAAGAAATTACCACACCTACATAACCAATGGGTATTTCTGTCATCGGTACTTGTTCTACCTGCACAAACCAGGGATTCAAGTTCCAAGAACCAGATAATAAAATCTGCTCTTGCAAACCTCTTTTACCACCACCATTAATAAATTTTTGACCATTTTGGAAGTTGTCGTGTCCTTCAATCATAGACCCAGCAATTTCCCCTGGTGAAATGGGCAACCCATCCAAAGTGGTGACAATGCCGACTTTATCAGATTTGACACTATATACATTCAATTGTTCTGCACTCATGCCATGACTACTAGCGTTAGCCGCTGTAATCACTTTGAACAAAGCAGTATTGATACGGTAACTACCAGCAGTAAGAAAGCCCATTTGCCGACCTTTTTCCCCACCTTTAGTCAAGAATTTACGAGCATCTTGGAAGTTGTCACATTCGACAATTTTGCCTAAAATCCGTTCTGGTGGGTTTTGTGCGCCATCTGCGGCGACAATCATCGCAATTTGACCTTGGGGGACAACAATTATCGACTCTTTTTTGATTGAGTATTGCCAAGGCCAATGTCCCCAATGCCAACCAGGTGCAAGGGTATCTGCTTGTAAACCTGCTTCTCCGTTGAGGGCTATTAATCTTCCAGCAGGTAGTCCTTTACCTGTTAGGGCGAATTTTTTCACCACAATTCCGACTTCGCGCTCACCGATAACTACCAGTCCCCCAAATATCAGAGGAACACTAATCACAAAACCACCGACTAAAATCAGCGGTATCAGTGCAAAAGGTTCTAGCCCCATTGCTTGATATTGAGGTCTATTATTTGTTAATTGGTTGATGTTAGGTTCTGTTTGACTAGGCTGGACTGAGGCGGAAATAACTTCTTTTGCTGTGGGCGTTTTTATACTTGTCGCATTGGCGGCATTAATACCACTAGCTAAGGCTAAAGCTGCTACAGTCGATGCTGTCAACTTTACAAACTTATTTTGTTTACTCTTACCAAAGGAAGATAGAAAGCTTTTCATATTTTTGCCCCTTTGGGCAATTAATCATTTAAGATATCACTTCACTAAGGCAGAGGTTATTTTCTTAAACTTGATGTAATTTTTTTGAGTATAAATAAAAAGCCGGAATTCTGCTATGTACCTTAGAGACTTCCAACTAAAAAAATATCCCGTCGTTGTGACGGCAGGGGGGCAGGGAGCAGGGAGCAGGGGGAAGAAAAGTCGCTTTGATTTGATAAAATTGGATAGCGAAGCGCTGCTGCAAGCAGTTCATCTTTTTTGTGGAGTTCTCTTAAAGACAATAGGGGTTTAACAGTGTTAAACCCCTACTGGGCAAAATGCCTACTCTGACAATTTGAATGTTTTTAGACCAAACCACCGGCAGCTTGAAAACGAGCGCGGGCGCGTTTAAAGGCTTGTGTTGCCTGGATTTGTGCTTGGCGGTCGCCTGCGGGAACTTGATTCAGAACAGTTTGGGCTTGGTTGTAAGCTGTGCGGGCTTCTTCCAGGTTAATTTTGTCGCCACGTTCAGCACCATTGACCAAGATAGTCACTTCGTCTTCATCAACTTCAGCAAAACCGCCCAAAAGTGCGATCGCTTGCCAATCTTGATTTTTATTGGCACGAACACGCATTACACCTGTATCTAAGGCTGATAACATCGGTGCGTGTCCAGATAGGATACCTAATTGCCCAGTAGTGCTAGGTAAAATCACTTCTTCAGCTGCGGCATCCCAAACAGTCTTATCTGGGGCAATTACACGAACAGTTAGGGTCATATTGTTAATTTCTAATTGGCGAAAGGGTGACTGGTAACTGGGAAAAAGGCAATTGGTGATTGGCAAGAATTTCTTACCCATTACCCATCACCGATTACCCATTACCTAATTAACCTTTAAGCTTTTCACCTTTAGCGATCGCTTCGTTAATATCGCCTACCAAGTAGAAAGCTTGCTCTGGTAAAGCATCCAACTCACCAGACAGAATTTGTTTGAATCCTTTAATGGTGTCTTCCAACTTCACATACTTACCAGGAGAACCAGTAAATACTTCTGCTACGAAGAATGGCTGAGACAAGAAACGCTCAACTTTCCGCGCCCGTGCCACAATTAGACGGTCTTCTTCAGACAATTCATCTAAACCAAGAATAGCGATGATATCTTGTAGTTCTTTGTAACGTTGTAGGGTTGATTGTACAGCACGAGCAGTGTTGTAGTGGTCTTCACCAACAATGTTCGGTTGAAGCATGGTGGAAGTAGAACCCAGGGGATCAACCGCAGGATAAATACCCTTAGATGCTAAACCACGAGACAATACTGTTGTTCCATCCAAGTGAGCAAATGTAGTTGCAGGTGCGGGATCTGTCAAGTCATCCGCAGGTACATATACAGCTTGAATAGAAGTAATAGAACCCTCTGTAGTCGAGGTAATCCGTTCTTGCAACGCACCTACATCAGTACCCAATGTAGGCTGATATCCTACAGCAGAAGGCATCCGACCCAACAGCGCCGATACTTCAGAACCAGCTTGTACAAACCGGAAAATGTTATCAACAAACAGCAATACGTCTTGCTTGTTGACATCACGGAAATACTCAGCCATTGTCAAACCAGACAAACCAACCCGCATTCTAGCTCCGGGTGGCTCGTTCATTTGACCATAAACTAGAGCAATCTTGGATTCATTGAGATTATCTTTATTGATAACCCCAGATTCCATCATTTCGTTGTAGAGGTCATTTCCTTCCCGTGTCCGCTCACCCACACCTGCAAACACAGACACGCCACCGTGTTGAGTAGCGATGTTGTTGATCAATTCCATCATGATCACGGTTTTACCAACACCCGCACCACCGAACAGACCGATTTTTCCACCGCGTCGATAGGGAGTTAGCAAGTCAACAACCTTAATCCCCGTTTCAAACACAGAAGGATTGGTTTCCAAATCTGTGAATTTAGGAGCAGGACGGTGAATAGGTAGAGTTGCTTCAGCATTTACAGGACCCCGGTTGTCTACGGGTTCGCCCAAAACGTTGAAAATCCGTCCTAAGGTAACTTTACCTACAGGTACGGTGATGGGAGCGCCAGTATCAACAGTTTCCAAACCGCGCACTAGGCCATCTGTGGTACTCATAGCCACAGCCCTTACCTGGTTGTCGCCTAGTAGTTGCTGCACTTCAACGGTGAGATTGATTTCCTGTCCGGCTTCGTTGGTGCCTTTGATGGTCAAAGCGTTGTAGATTTGAGGCAATTTCCCGCTGGGAAATTTAACGTCTACGACTGGACCAATGATTTGAGTAATGTAACCGATGTTTGTTTTTTCTGCGGTGGTGACCATGCTGCGCCTAAATGATTGAAGCTATTTTTGAGAATGGGTCGTAAACGACCTGAGATCAAGCAATGTCATCTTTTAGGTTAGCACCTAACGCCCCCACCTTCGCCTTAAATTCATTATTAAGAGGAGATCCCCGATTTCTTGAAAATTCTTTAACTACTTATAAATATTCGGTATCAAAAACAAAATGCTTGTGTCTGTGTGGTTTTTGTATCTCACTCAACTGATGACCGCTCTCATGGATATTAGACTGCTCTAAAATTAAAAAGTAATGACAACTCAAGCAGAAATAATCAATCAATTAAAAACCCTAGAAGCACTTTTTCAACAAGGTATTGTTACTAGGGATATCTTGTACTGCCCGCACCTACTACGCCGATTTTATGGCGATAAGAAAGTTCTGCTCCAAACCAACCAGTAATACTCGTTAATGTCCCTACCAGCACGGAGAGAGCTAAACCCCAAGGAAGTATACGTAACTCAGCATCCCCGAAACGCAGAAAAAAGTTGAGGGCTGTGAAGATGAGAATAGAAAGGTTGAGAATCAAATGCGCCCAGCCTGCGAAGCGTTTGCGGACTCGTTCAATTTGCAAAAAATCGCTCATGCCAATTATTGAGGCAATGATACCAGTAACTAACCCCGAACCGATTAACCACAGAGAAGCCCTAGCCCAAAAGAAATCACGAGTTAACCAGTAGCCAAAATCGCTACCCAAAGCGGCTGCTAGAAAGGCGATAGGGAAAATTATACTTAAGGGGTGCAAGGGATGTCCAGCGATCGCTACTGTACTGGGTACTCCGCTATCCCGATATTCTCTATCATCACTTTCAATAATTGGTGGAACATTCGGGAATGGTGTAGAATTCGGTTCCGTAGTTTCCATGAATTTAGCTCCTTTTATTTCCCTATTTGAGGAAACTAAACATCAGATTTTATCTATCTAGCGGAGGAATAAAGATGAAGAATTTAGAAGGAAATTAGGTAGGGCTGAAAATGGGTTACTTTTCCATCTAAATTTTATATTTACAGGACTCACGCACTGAAACGGAAAACTGTCATTCTGAGCGCAGCGAAGAATCTCTCCAGAAGTTGAAACGCCTATTCTACCGTTCTCAACTTGGCTGAGTGCGTAAGTCCTAAGAGCGATCGCGAGGTTTTCAGCCTTTTTACTTTTCGTTACATAGCTAGGTTTATTTATGCCTACCTGACTTGAAAATAATTGGCGCTGAAATTAATCAACAAAAATGACTGTACAGACTGTATTTGACAATTTGAACTCAAGAAGGCAGCAAGTTGTTTCAATCAGGCGATCGTTGACGAGGCAGTGTCTAGTTCAGTCAGTGAAACTTCATATCCCAGTTTCTGCAACCGTTTAACTAAACGTTTTTTTGTCGCCTCTGGTTTTTGTTTATCGAAATAATCACCTCCTAAATCTTGATAAGGCTCTTGACGCAAAATTAAGTGGTAGGCAATTTTTAAAGCAGTTTGGTAAGCTCACTGTAAGACTTGTCGAAACTCACGGCAAGCCTGCTCTAAATTAAACCTACAATAAATTCACACCTGCTCTTAAGTGAGGGCTTAGTAAAGTCCGCCAAGCTTTAAGTTTCCTATCGTAATCTATTCGGCACGTAGTTTGTCTTTGAGCAGGGATACCTATTTTTTTTACTAAAACATCATATGCTTGTGGATTTTTCCCATATACCAAACAGATAATATTATAAAATCTTTGGTAATTCAAAGAATGTTCATCCCAAAAAGATAAATTTTTACTAACAATTTCTATTTCCCGATTTCCAGATAATCCAAACTGGATAGCAGATGCCAAAGCTGCGTATTCTTGTCCCCATTCTGACAAAAAAATTGTAGAAAATTCATCAACAGTATCTTCTTCTTTGCCAGTTACAGGTAAATCTAACTCATCGATCAAGGTATGTCCTAATTCATGAAAAAAAGTAAAAATAGTCGTACCTGCTACCCGATGATTTACTTTATTAACTACTTCAGATAGATTGATATTTAGTCTCTTTGATTGATAGTGGTTCATAAATACATCTGTGAACCTATCTATCAATTCATAGCAAATAGTAATACTATGTTCAGAAGGTTTATAATAGGCATTCACAGCACCACAATCACCCAAAATAATTTTGACATCATTAGGCATGATTAAAACTGCATTCAATTTTTTGGCTAGTTTTTCAAATGACTGATATTTTTGCAATCTCTGTTGTCTGTCGATAGAATGCTTTCGCTGTAAAGCAGTATAAATAACTTTAAATTTTCCTTTAGAATCTACCTGATTAATACTTGTCGTTTTGGCTATATTATTACTAATTATTTTTGAATAATCTTGATTAAAACTGGTATTGATAAATAATATTGTTATCACAATAGTTAAAATACTTATTAATGTTAAAATTTTTAGTCTCAGATCAATTGATTGTAAAGGTTTAAACAAGGAAGACATAAATAAGTAGTTGTGCAGAATAAATTATTGAGTTAGGGGGTAAGGATTCAGGATACAGAATGTTTGATATAGCAGAGAACTCTTAACAGATGAGAAAAATATTCTACTTTCTCCTGACTCCTGAATTCTTACGTTAGGGACTTCCAAGAAATAAATTATCCAGATTAACGAACCGCAGAGGCGCAGAGGACACAGAGGAATAAGAGTTTGAGTGTTTTTTTATTTGGAAGTCCCTTAGGGGAAGAAACTCTTCACTGAAACGGATAACAATAAATAATACAGTGTATTCTTGTGTGGTTTAAAATGCCTCAGTATTTATCCTTAAGCCTTTAAATTATAATTAGAAAAAAAATAACAATATTTAACCCTTACTTGCAAAGTGCTGTATCAGCTACAAGACTTACGCAACTAGCATATTAGTAGGGTGTCTCAGATGCCGAAAATCTGTTGATTATTACCAAATTATGGAGTCTGAGACACCCTAAAATCTTGCATTGATTGTGACACTTGCGTAAGTCTAAGCTAAATAGAGTGTAGTTGCAACAATTACAAATAATACTGAGACGTTTGAGGAAGAGATAAGGGTGCAAGGGGATTTATTTTTGTGTTTGGCTTGAATACTTGGGAAAAGTTTCAAAAAAGTCACTGAGGCGTTAATCCCAATATACAAGCCAATAACGCTATATTTGTGGTGAAATTGCCAAAAAATCTCTATCAACAAAGACGCACATTTGTAAGTGTGGTTGTGCAATGGATAGAGATTTTAATTGTTGTCGATTTAATCACTGTTAAAAGGGATTAATGTATGTTTTGGTATCATTGCCATCTCAGTTAACAGCCTTCGGGCGAGGCAGAGGGCAGGAGGCAGAAGGGAAAATTTTTAATTAAGAATAAAGCCTTTTTGCCACGACAATTTGGGTTTAAGTCCCCCTCTAAGAAAGCCTCTTACACTAATAAACCTCACCCCCCTAGCCCCCCTTCCCTACCTACGGTGTACACACAAGTCCTAAAAACCTAGCTTGATAAGACTTTCCTCGTTCCCAGTCGGAGACTGGGAATGCATTCTTTGAGTCTCTGACTCAATGCCAGATTGGAGGCAGAGCCTCAATGAGCAGCATTCCCATACAGAGCATGGGAACGAGATAAACGAGAGAACAATGAAAAATCCAACTTTTTTGACTTGTGTGTACACCGTAGCCTTCCCTACAAGGAAATGGGGTTTTCAAAGCCTCTCCCCGCATCGGGGAGAGGTTTGGAGAGGGGTTTATTTATACATTAAGAACTTTTAAAGCATCCTCTAAGCCAACTTTTTCAAAATTATACTGACATCAACTGCTAATTTTTGTCCTAATTTTAACAATTGACTACACTGATTAGCTTCTGCTGGATTGTTAAAATTGCTAAGACACAAGGGGACTATTTGATTATGCAAACAGCTAAAGTAGAGTTCTTGGGATTTTTCTAAAGAAATACCTAGATTTAGCTGATATCCTACATCAATGAGTTTTTCTAAACGTTGGATATCTGTACCAAAAGAACCATTCGCATCGTGCAGAAGTTGTCCTAGAAAGCGCACAATTAACTGTTCTAATATCTGCTTACCTTCCGGTATATTTAGCTGACAACGCAGATTTTTAGCCTCGGTGGCGATCGCTTCTAATTCTGATATGTGATTCCAACTTAATTGCGGTTCAGCAATATCTTGATCGAGCGATCGCAATGTCATCATACAGCGATAGCTTAAAGCAATCTCCGCTGCTACCTGCAATTCTTGGGGAACTTCTAACTCATCCCGATGAAACGCCATAATCACACCGTAATTTTCACGATATGCTTGGGTATACAATTGGTCGAGTCTTGTTAGTGTTTCCTGACTTAACAGCCGCATAATCCGGTGGCGTTCTTCGGCAAATAAATTCTGTAAACTAAAGGCTTCATCCCCCAAAAGTTGCGTCATCACTAAAATAGCGTGAGCCGCGCTGGCTTTTTGTAAGGATGCAAATAGCTTTTCTTTCAAGTGTGTGTAATCACGTCTGCCTGTAAATGGTTGTATACAGCAATGGAAATCCCAACCGCCTAAATGCAGAACCGCAAACACTAAATTTTCACTTTCCCAAGTAATTTCCGACACTAGCTTTAATTGTCCTACTGCCATACTCAACGCGCCCATACGTTGCATTTGATAATCTAGTTCATGGGCGGTATAGCAATAAACGCGCTTTTGATAAGTTTTGAGGTGTTGATCCCCATCCTGTAACGCAGGTGCATTGTTGTGATTGTTAAATAGGGAAGTAATGGCGTAATGGGCAGCAACTTGTTTAAACCCAATTTGAGCAGTTAGCACCAACTGACGATAAATTTCTGCACCATGTTTAAACTGTTCAACATTACTAGGGGCTAAACCCAAATGTTTGAGGAAGCCTTTTTCTAACTGTACACCAGCGACATCCCCAGCTAATTCTAAAGCACGGGAGGCATAACGGAGAATTTGTGTGCCTTCGGGGCGGGATATTTCTTCAAAAAACCAGCCGCAACTGGTGAACATGAACAAAGCATGACGCTGCATTTCTAATAAACGCAAAGCATCTATTTGTTCTGTGGCTGTTAGTTTGTGGGTTTGATGATGGGACAGAAAGCGAGTAACATTGGCTGGAGAGCGATCGCGCAAAATTTGAATATATTCATCCCTTGCTAACCAGGGATCACGAAATAATTTGCTGCCATATTCCTCATACACCTCAATTAACTGATCCCGTAGCCAGTTTAAAGCATTCCGCAACGGTCTTCGCCATTGTTGATGCCAGACACCGCCTTCTCCGCCACAACCACAATCATCCTGCCATCTATCTACACCGTGGGCGCAACTCCAAGCTGTAATTGACTTTAATTCCACTTCCCAATTGGGAGGATTTAAACTCAAATAGTGAGCAAAATTTGTTACCGTCCAACCGTGACGAGGAAACTCGTCAATAAACGCATAAGCTAAGGTTTTCTCAGTTCCTTTTTTGTGATGTCCAAAGGTTTCCCCATCAGTCGCTACAGAAATTAACTGGGCTGGACGATGATCCCCGCGCACTGCTGCACCCACCCTACCTGCAAAGTGATGGGAATTATAAACCACATCACTAAAACCCATATCCCGCGAAATCGGGCCATCGTAGAAGAAGATATCAATATAAGGTAAACCTTCTGTTTTATCTGAGTTAGTCGCGTTAGTTGAACTCAGCGGAGAAGAGGCAATACTCAGGGATGGTTTTAAATAACAACGATAGGGGCGGGTGGGATCAATTTGACTACCACCTACTTCATGCCATTGAGGTTGGGGATCGTCTTGAGTTCCTAGAGGGCGACAGCGTTGGGCTTGGGATGGTGCGAGGACAATAAAGCGAATATCCTCATCCACTAAAGCTTGTAGAGTGGCATAATCCACAGCAGTTTCAGCCAGCCAGATACCTTCGGGATCACGGCCAAATCTGGATTTGAAATCTTCTTTACCCCAGCGAATTTGGGTATGTTTATCTCGTTCATTGGCCAGAGGCATGATGATGTGATTGTATACTTGAGCGATCGCATTCCCATGACCATGCAATCTTTCACTACTCTTCGCATCAGCCTCCAAAATTCGCTCATAAACTTCCATATCATAACGTTCCAACCACGACATCAGCGTTGGACCGATATTGAAGCTCATGTATTCATAATTATTGACGATCCCCACCAACTCGTTGCGGTCATTTAACACTCTGGCAAAGGCATTGGGGCGATAGCATTCCCAATGAATGCGTTCATTCCAATCATGGAAAGGTGCAGCACTGGGTTGGCGTTCAATTGCATCTAAATAAGGATTTTCTCTTGGTGGCTGGTAAAAATGACCATGTACCGTTACATATACACCCTGAGATTGTTTCAGGGGATCGTTATTTAGGGTATGTTGAGAATCTTGGTTTAATTGCAATTTTGAGCCAGAGCTAACTGGCGTTTCAGCAGCAGAAGTCATGATATTTTTATCCCAAGTAAAATTGTATTTGTAGCGAAAGTATAGTTATAGGAACATTTTTACGGTTATTTTTTCACAAAATCCGGTATAAACAACATCATTGAAATCAAGCTGAATCGGAATTTCGGCAAAAATAGTCTTAATCTGACGGGAAATCTGCATTATCGCGCAGTCATGTCCCCAAACGCAAAAAAGCATCAAGTATGAAATCAAAATGCATAATGTGAATTTTATCACTAGCAACGCCAATCAGCCAAGAAAACTAATACTCTTTTAACGTATCGCAACGGAGGCAGAAAAAATTAGCACGTAAACAAAAAGGAAGTAAATCAAGAAATAAATACCGTAAAGTTGTTGCCAAAGTGTACGAACGAGTTAGTAATTCCAGGCAAGATTTTCTACATAAACTTAGTTATAAGTTGGTCAGCGATAGCCAAGCTGTCATAGTAGAGAATCTTCATATCAAAGGCATGGTTTGTAACCATAAATTGGCGAAAGCAATATCTGATGTTGGTTGGGGGACGTTCACCAATTTTTTAGCCTATAAGCTAGAACGCATTGGTGGGAAGTTGGTTGAGATTGACAGGTGGTTTCCTAGCTCCAAACTCTGCTCTAATTGTTTCTATCAGGTTAATGAGATTCCATTAGATATCCGCGAGTGGACTTGTCCTCATTGCGGCACTCATCATAATCGTGATGGAAACGCAGCGATAAATATTAGAGCAGAAGGTATCAGAATGCTGGCATTGAGCATCTCGACTTCGCTCGATGGAACCGAAGTCGCAATGCTAAAGGCGGAAGGTTCAGCCGTCTCTGCTGTAGGAGCTACGGTGTACACACAAGTACTATCTGCAAGGGTTTTAGGCGTTATAGACCCCTTAAATTGTCATTACGAGCGGAGCGAAGTAATCACATAATCCCGTGGTTTTTGCGATTGCTCCGTCGTTCCTCCTCTCTACGAGACGCTAACGCGAACGCAATGACAGGTTTCCAGAGCGATCGCAAAACCTCAAGCTAGATGACGAAACCAAGTACTAGTAGGAATTTTAAGACTTGTGTGTACACCGTAGGCTGTAGGAGGGGAGGTAAGACCAAAGCTGGGGCGAAAGTCCAAGTTGCGGCACTCCCCCTTGAGTACAGAAGCTCCTAGTTCAGCCATAGGCAACTAGGAGCAGTTCACTTTATTGAAACCTATTTTTGTGATGAAATCCTGGCGTGAAGTCATAGTTTGGCAACAAAACATTGCAACAACTAATTAAGTCGCAGTCTTATTTTATATATCTGCTGCCATCTAACAAACAGTGAAATTTCTGAATAGCATCACGGACAGTTGAGAGTATCATAGGCATCTGATACCCAAAATTCGAGATCAAAAATGTCAGCTAAAAACATCATTTTTGCAATTTTGTTACTGTTTATACCAATCTCTTTAACCGCTCACTTCCTGGAATGGGGAGACTTAATAGTTTTCATTACCGCTGGAATAGCAATTCTCCCCCTCGCAGCTTGGATGGGTACAGCCACAGAAGAAATTGCCGTAGTCGTGGGGCCATCATTAGGAGGGTTATTAAACGCCACCTTTGGTAACGCTACAGAACTAATTATTGCTTTAGTTGCCCTCAATGCCGGGCTAATAGATGTTGTTAAAGCCAGTATCACTGGCTCAATTATCAGTAATTTACTCTTAGTCATGGGTTTTTCCATGCTTTTGGGTGGACTACGCTACAAAGAGCAAACATTTCAGTCAGTTGTGGCACGAGTAAATGCTTCATCAATGAATTTGGCAGTGATTGCCATTTTATTACCAACAGCGATGAACTACACTTCAATCGGCATTAACGAAAGAACAGTGCAGAATCTTTCCCTTGCCGTTGCTGTCGTCTTAATTCTGGTTTATGGCTTAACACTGCTATTTTCCATGAAAACCCATGCCTATTTATATGACGTGGGTGTAGCAGAGATAGAGATAGAAGCAGCAGACACAGATGTAAAAATAGAGGAAATCGCTGAAGAAAAACCAAATCTTTGGCTTTGGACTGGTGTACTGCTAGTATGTACCCTGCTAGTAGCCCTAGAGTCAGAATTGCTAGTTGATACTTTAGAAGTAGCCACATCCAAGTTAGGTTTGACATCACTATTTACAGGGGTGATTTTATTGCCCATTGTCGGTAACGCCGCAGAACACGCTACAGCCGTCACCGTAGCCATGAAAGATAAGATGGATCTTTCTCTATCTGTAGCTGTAGGATCTAGTATGCAGATTGCCCTATTCGTAGCCCCTGTTTTAGTAATTGCTGGGCGGTTATTGGGTCAGCCGATGGATTTAGATTTCAATCCCTTTGAATTGGTGGCGGTGGCAGTATCGGTGTTAATTGCCAATAGCATTAGTTCTGATGGTAAGTCTAATTGGTTGGAAGGAACTTTACTCTTAGCTGCCTATACAGTCTTGGGTTTCGCTTTCTATTTCCATCCGGTTGTTGACACTATGGGTTAGATCAATCCAGTGTCCAGAGCAATTCCTACTATTGCTTTGGACACAAACAAACTTAAAATAATTCGTAATTTGTAATTCGTAATTTATTTAAGGCAGATCTTTACGTAAATTTTTGTTCTTTATATTGCTTATTTTTACCTAAGAGAATTTCTGTAAGTATTCAGGATAGAGAATAAAGACTTTTCGAGTCAAATTTAAGGATTTTGGTAAAATCTTGCTTCTCTCTATATCTTCATTTCATAAGCATTCTGACTCCTGACTCCTGACTCCTGAATTCTTACGAATTTATTTATTGAGAGTCATAGTTTTATCTTATTTGTTTGTCTACTCCTGGTTTATCCTTATAGGTGCAAGATATGAGATGAACTACGATGACTGAAATTGGCCTGCTAATGACGGGCGTGTTAAGCACCACACAACCAAATTTGCCCCATTTACCGAAGCAACGACCATTTCAGATCAAAAATGGCGTGCAGAAGTCAAGCACTAGTCAATTATCTCCGTCAGTTTCTACTTCTCAAATCACACCACCTGAATTTATGGAAACAGATGGAAGAGAGAAATCTAAAATTTCTGCGATCGCCATCAAGCGAGATAAAATATTAAAGCAAGTCCGACAAAAGCACCTTTCCTCCATATCCTTAAACTTAGCCGATGCTCAGGATCTCCCCACCAAAGGGCAAATATTAGCACGATATCAAGGATATAATAGACAACCTATGCCAACTTTACGTTTTGGTAGCTCAGGTATATCTGTAAGAATTATGCAGCGGTTATTAGTGTCTAACGGCTATGGTATCCGAATTGATGGGATATTTGGTCCTCTGACAGAGGCAGCTATCAAAGCCTTTCAAAATCAGCGCAGTTTATTAGTAGATGGTATAGTCGGTCAAAGAACTTGGTGGGAGTTGTCAATTTAAGGGCTAGGACGGGCAAGATACCTGTCCCAGAAGAACTTAGAAACTTCCAAATAAAAAAATATTCCGTATTTGTGAGGGCAGGGAGCAGGGAGCAGGGAGCAGGGAGCAGGGAGTAGGGGAGGAAAAGTTGTTTTGATTTCACAAATTGCATCATTTTTTGTGGAGTTCTCTTAGCGATATTTATGCTGTTCTAATAAGTGCTGCGCCCTGGGTTTGTAAATTAGATAAAATAAAGCCTCTAGATAGCGCAATAAATCTTCACGATTCTCCTTGGAGCTAAAATTCCAGAAACCATAAATCCGTGCTAATGATAGCAGCTTGGTAGTATGAATCTTCCAAGTATAGGTACTATAAACTCGCTCTATTGCGTGCTGAGAAATTTCTGACCAATAATTAGGATTATGATCACATTTAGTCACAAACTCCAGAATTTTAGCGGCTGTTTCTTCTAAATTTGTGGGGTTAATGTAAAACCCATTCACCTGATCCTGAATAATTTCCTGTGGTCCACCAAATTGGGTAGCAAAAGTGGGTAATCCCGAAATCATCGCTTCCAAAATTGTCAACCCAAATGCTTCAAATAAAGCCGGTTGCACAAATATTCCTTGACGTTCAGCAATAACGCGGTAAATTTCCCCAGAATCAGTTTTGCTTAAGCGCACACCTAACCAGCGAATTTTGCCGTGGAGATTATATTCGTCAATTATGTGATAAAGCCTGATAATTTCGTCTCGTTCTTCATTATCGCCAGATTCTTCTACACGCAACTTACCTGCAACTAAAATTAAGTTGCATCGCTCTTGTAATTCTGGACTTTTACCAAAGCATTCTGCCAAACCAGTTAAATTTTTGATTCGGTCAAGACGTGCCATTGAAAACAGTGGACGCTTGCTAGGATCATCGAGTTTACCAAAGATTTGAGCAGGATCTTCTAGAGTAAAGAGAATTTCTTCTAGTCGTAAACTATCACTTTCTACTCTGTCTTGAGTCCTTGTATAGGGGAAATAATAATTCTCATTTACCCCAGGTGGCACAACATTAAACTTAGGACTAAATAATTCTATGCCATTAACCACATGATATAAATCTGGCATAGTGAAACATTTGTAAGATTCGTACTGTCCTACACTGTCCCTTGTACCAACAATTTCTTGATAGGTGCTGCTGACGACAAAATTAGCAGCGTTCATAGCGATTAAGTCAGCAGTAAATTGTAAGGAAAAATGATATTTATCATCTAAATCTTGCCAGTAGAGGTTACTAAACAAGTATTTAGATTTTTCTAACGCATGGGCAATATTACATTGGGTGACTTTCATCCGTCGCGCTAATAAAAACGCCACTAAGTTACCATCAGAATAGTTACCAACAATTAAATCAGGTCTACCTTGTAATTCTGCTAATAGTTCTGTCTCTGAGTCAATGGCAAAGGTTTCTAAGTAAGGCCAAAACTCAAACCGAGAAATCCAGTTTTGAGTCATGTTGGGATTAAATTCCCGCAAGGGTACACGCAAAATCCAGGCATTTTCTGAACCATGAACTTTTTCTAGTCTTTGGTTACACAAAGTACCATCGCTATGAGGAATTAAGCGGGTGAGAATAATTACTTTTGGTTGGACATTTAAGCCTTCTAAACCAGCTAACATTGCATCTTCTTGTAGCTGCTTTTCTAGACTTTTAGCTTGGTCAAGGACATAAACTACCTGTCCTCCAGTATCGGGACGACCTAAAACTCCCTCTTGTCCAAACCAACCATGAGCGGAAACTAAAACAATTCTAAAAATAATCGGCAGACGAGAGATGAAACCTTCGAGAGTTTGCGGATCAGGAGAATCAATTAGTTCATCCAGAATGTTCAGAGTCTCTTGCACACGTCCAGCTGTGTTCCCCCAACCAGGTTCAAAACCGATCATCTGCAATTGAAACCGGAATTGTTCGTATGGTTCATTTTTAGGGCGATCGCTCACTAAAGCTATGGCTTTCTTGATCTGCACAGAAAGTTGCTGCTGTGATTGAATGCGATCGTTGATTAACAATTGCACACCGTTATAATGGTGCAAGCGCAAAAAATTAAATAGGGTTTCTAGCCACTGTTTCGGGTCTTGGAAGAGTTTGCTAGATAGATAACGATTGAGAAATTGTACCCCTTTACCAATATTTTTGGGGTCACGAATGGCCGGGGAATAATCATAAAACGGACCAAAATCAAGTTCTAACAGATCACCATCTTGGGGATGAAATTGGTTGACTAAGCGATCGCGCAGATCCAACAACTCCTGTACTGTCATTGGGATAACATCAAATTCTTCCGTTAGACGATAAACTTCCTGACTTGCAATTTTCGGACGAATGATGAAACAAAAGCTTGATTCTTCTTGAATAATCTCCTGGGTATAGTAAATTAGTTTGCCTAAATTTGAGTCGGTGCAGAACTGCTCAGATTTAGAGTATTTAGAACAGTAATCACTATAGACATTAATTGTATCGTTCCTTAGCCAGTACTTTTTGTCTTGTTGGCGTAAGTCACTAATAAATGAACGTAAATCAACTTTTTCTTCACTGTCTAGTAATGTTTGGAGTAATTCAGACATGACAACACAAGATAATATTTTTTTGCAAAGTGGATCAACACTTTTTATCTATTTTCTGAGTATTGAAGGTTTAGCAAATAGATAGAACGTGTTGATCTTGAACTAAATTATCTATATCACACTATTTTGGTATCTAACGGCAGGAATACCTTTTTTCTAACTTTTGATAGATGTCTGGTAGCGATTTTCAACAATATAAATCAGACTCCTATCTCTGATGATTTATAGCTTCTGCTTGTGCTTAATCAAATATTAACTTAATGAGAGAACTTTCCTGATTACCTTTTTATTAAATACCCATAATACATCAGGTGTAAAACTACGTAAAGTTTTATTTTTGTCAGAATCAGGATTTCCAGGATTTAAGGATGAACAGGATGAATTCTGGGATTTTATCACCAATTACCAATTACCCATTACCAGCCTCAACTAGATAACTAGCAACTTGGGTTAGAAATAATAGCTATTTTTAATTTAAATAAATTAAAATTAATTTTTGATATTTTCTACTAAATTTTTAATTTCTCTTGGTTATAATTTCAGCATTGAGTCATTAATATCTGGTTGATAACCTATGGCTGACAATACACAAAACTTAACATCTCCTGACCACAGTATAGGCAACATGATGATCATCACGTTTCTTGTCTTCTGTGGGCTAAGTTTCATCTTTCTTTTAGGAATTTTCTAAGGCTTAATGTGCGTTCAATAACAGCAAAAATGGAAGCTGATTAATTAAGTGCATCAGCTTCCATTTTTAAGTAATAAATCTATTTGCTGTAGAGCATTTTAGATATTTAAGGGCGAACGACGGGACTTGAACCCGCGGAATGGTGGTACCACAAACCACTGCCTTAACCACTTGGCTACGCTCGCCATTCACTACTTGAGTATAGCACGCCTTCGGCAAAATGGTCAATATTTTTTGCCAGAAATTGAGTGAATTTCTTTGTAATCTTTAATAGTATAAAGACCACATCACAATCGAGAGTATATGAAAGTCTGGACTATTATTACATCTGTAGGAGCGGCAGGAATCGCCGTCTTGGGAGTGACGATGGCCAAGACAAATCCTCAACAGGCTGAATATGAAGAATATGCAGTGCAACGGCTGACAACCTACTTAAAAACGGATGTTTGCAAAAAAACACCGAATTTCTTGCAAAATCTCATACAATTTAATTGCGATAAGTTAATTGAGTCAGTTAACCCACAAATGCGAGATATTATTGCCAGTACGACAAAACGGCAAAATTATATTGTTTTTAGTGTTTATAGTACTGAACTCAAGCTTGATAATTTATTACCTAACTATAAATTTGAAACTGTAGGGGCGTTAGACAACTTTTATACTTATAAGGCCGAGCAGCGATGAGGTGACAGGGAACAGGTGAAGGAAGAGTTTTTCCCAATGACCAATGACCAATGACTAATGACTTGTAATGAGTTTTTGTACTGCTTGTCTGTATCCGCAATATCTTGACACTACTCTATTTTGTAGTAAATGTGGTAAGCCATTATTACTCAAAGAACGCTATCGGGTACTTTATCCTATTGGTAGCGGTGGATTTGGCAGAACATTTTTGGCTGTAGATGAGCACTTGCCGTCAAAACCCAGGTGTGTAATCAAACAACTTTATTTTTCAGATCCCAATAGCGCTATTTTTACAAAGGTTGTGCAGTTATTTCATCAGGAAGCGGTGCGTTTAGATGAATTGCAACATTCCCAAATTCCCCGATTATTGGCACACTTTGAACAAGAAAGTCAGTTGTATTTGGTGCAGGAATTAATTGTGGGGCGGACTTTAGCTCAGGAATTGCAAGAACAAGGTGTATTTAGTGAAGTGCATATTTGGCAATTGCTCAAAGATTTATTACCTGTACTGCAATTTATTCATGCTCGACGGGTGATTCATCGGGATATTAAACCAGCAAATATCATGCGGAGATATACTCCTTTAGCTGGGAATGAATCTGAAGATCCTCAACCAATTACTAACGCTGCATTATTAAATAAAGGTTCTACCATGACTATTGGTGGACTGGAATCTCTGTCTTTTCAACAACAGCGAAGAAAAATCTTACCAGCTAGTAATATCAAGGCAGCAAATCGCACCGACAACTCTGCATCTGGGGAGATAGTGTTGATTGACTTTGGAGTTGCTAAACAAATCACCGCTACAGCTTTGGTAAATACTGGTACTACAGTAGGTAGTGCCGAATATATGGCTCCTGAACAAATGCGGGGTAAAGCTTTACCAGCTAGTGATCTCTACAGTTTGGGTGTGAGTTGTGTTTACTTGTTAACTGGTGTTTCTCCCTTTGAGTTATTTGACGTGACAAGCGATCGCTGGATATGGCAAAATTATTTACCTAATGGCAATCGTATTTCCGACCGTTTGAGCATAATTCTTGATAAACTCCTCCAAAATGCCCTTTCCCAACGTTATCAATCGGCTACAGAAGTTTTAGCCGCAATCAACGCAGAAGTAAAACCAATTAAACAACAGCTACTTAATACCCTAAATTCAGCCGTAGGAGTTGATTATAAACGGTTAGAAAAATTACTAAAATATAAAAAATGGCAACAAGCAGATCAAGAAACTTGGGTAGTGATGTGTCAAGCTTTATCTAAACCTGCGGGTAAATATTTATTTAATACTGACTTAGAAAACTTGCCTAGTGAGGATCTACAGATAATTGATCAATTGTGGACAAAATATAGCCAAGGGCGTTTTGGTTTCAGTGTGCAAGTACAAATTTATGAAAGCTGTGGTCAAGACTACGGTCAGTTTTGCGCTACTGTTGGTTGGGACATAACCAAATCTAGTTCTTTCACCCAAAATTTATTTTTTACCTCGTCAGTACCTAAAGGAAATTTGCCCTCACACGCTTGGGTGGGAGGAACTAAACCCTGGCAACATATCAATGCGTTGGGTGCTGCTCTTTTGAAAATAGAGTATCCTGACCGGAAGTAAAATATCAACGTTGATCAATCAGATATCAACGTTGATATTTTCTATCTGTTTAGCGGCTTTCTCCCACAACTTTGCAGATTCTTGATCATTCCAATGAGTTCTCAGATTTTCCGCTTTTTTGTGGCATATTCGTTCTAGCATCTCTAGAATTGCACCTAGTGTTAGCTGATCCACTAACCCTTCTAAAACACTCATGAATTCTTTCATATAAATACCCCATGTCATCTGCCTATCTTTTATTGTCTCACGGTAGTCGTGATCCACGTCCAGAGATTGCTATGCGGCAACTGGCAAAGCTTGTAAGTCAGAAGTTAGCAAATGGTGAAAATTTGGTAGGTATAGCGACCTTGGAGTTAAATATCCAACCATTACATCAGCAAATTCAACATTTTGCTAAAACGGCTTTGGCTTTAGGGTGTAAACGCCTAAAAATTGTCCCCTTGTTTCTAGTACCGGGAGTTCATGTGATGACAGATATTCCCGCAGAAGTTGCACTGGCTCAACAAGCACTTGGTGAAGATATAATCATTGATCTGAAACCGTATTTAGGTAATCACCCAGATTTAGAAAAATTCTTCACTCAAGCGATCGCTACTATAAAAGTAGAGGCAGCGATTTTGTTAGCTCATGGTAGCCGTCGTTCTGGTTCTCAACAGCCAGTAGAAACTATAGCCATGAATTTGGGAGCAGTAGCTGCTTATTGGGCTGTACCTCCTAGTTTAGAATCGAGGGTCAAAGAATTAATTGCTGCTGGTCATGAGCAAATTGCAATTTTGCCATACTTTTTATTCACTGGTGGGATAACAGATGCGATCGCACTGGCAGTAGAAGAGTTAAAATTACAATTCCCTGGAGTAACGTTCAAATTGGCACAGCCTCTAGGAGTAAGTACAGAAATAGCTGATTTAATTTGGGATTTAGCAACAGAAGGGGAAAAAGTTTTTGGGTAAAGTTTATTTAATAGGTGCAGGTCCCGGAGATCCCGGACTCATGACTCTCAAAGGGAAAGGTCTGTTGGAATGTGCAGATGTAGTTATTTATGATGCCTTGGTCAGTCCGGCAGTTTTGGCCATGATTAATCCCCACGCAGAGCAAATTAACGCAGGTAAGCGGATGGGGAGACATTCACTGTTGCAGGAAGAAACCAATCATTTATTGATTGAAAAAGCTCAGGATCATGCCATCGTCGTGCGCTTGAAAGGTGGAGATCCCTTTATATTTGGGCGTGGTGGCGAAGAAATGGCAGAATTGCTAGAAGCGGGAATTGATGTGGAGGTTGTGCCAGGGATCACAGCCGGAATTGCGGCGGCGGCTTATGCTGGTATTCCGCTTACTCATCGTCTGTATAGTTCATCAGTGACATTTGTAACGGGTCACGAATCTGCGGGTAAATATCGTCCGAAAGTCAACTGGCAAGCGATCGCACAAGGCTCAGAAACAATCGTGATTTATATGGGTATCCACAATCTACCTTATATCGTGGAACAACTTAGCATGGCTGGATTAAGTGCAGAGACACCAATTGGTTTGGTACGATGGGGTACTCGTCCAGAACAAGAAGAATTAATTGGTCAGTTAGGGACAATCGTCGAGCAAGTAGAAGAGACTGGTTTTAGCGCCCCAGCGATCGCAGTAATTGGATCGGTCGTGAAGATGCACAGTATACTGTCTGGGTGTCGTCCACAGTAGTCTCAAGCGAGCAAATTTTAAACCATGTGCTGAAAAATGATTCTCAGTAAATCACCTTGATTAACAGGCTTAGTCATGCAACCAGAAGCTCTCACTAGCTTGGCTTTAGCTCTATCTACTAAGCTAGGTTTTTCTGTCACCATAATCACCGGTGTATTTCTAAAAGATGCCTGTTTCCGCAATAAAGCACATATTTCATATCCATCTAAATTAGGCATCGTCGCATCCAACAAAATCATGTCTGGTTTGACGCGGAAAATTTCTACTAAAGCTTTTAAAGAATCTGTAACACCCATTACAGAAAATATTTGTTCATCTAAAAAACCTCTAATAGCATTTAAAACCACAGGGCTATCATCTACACAAAAAATAGTATAATTCTTTTTGCCAGTAGGTCGTGCATAACTTGGCTTATATCTGTCCGCAGTTACTGGTCTGTTACCGATTGGAGGTAATTGTACTTCAATTGTTGAACTTGTTTTTGGCTGATTATATTGCCAAAACTGCTCTGGAGATACTTTTACACCCGCTTCACACTTTTCAACTAATAAGCGCAAGTTCAAATGACAAAACTTGGGTAAATCATCCAGAAAACTCTCAGGGATAAACTCATAACTCCCTTCTTCTATTTTCAGAAATGAATCTAGAAACTCTAAAGACAATTGCTCAATCAGCATTGCGGCTTGTAAGGGGCTAAGATATTTCTCATTAACTAGCCAGCAAATAGCTAAATAATCTGGATTCGGTATTGTCTGATTTTCAACACCCTTTTCAAATATTGTCTGCAACTGCTCGTTAATCTCTCTAGGAAGAGTGGAATTGTGTTGACTTAACCGCTGTAAGTTTCTATATAGCGGCTCAAACATTTGCTCTGAGTAGCAGGCATAAATCAGCTTACCCTCTTGTACATATATTGACCAAGCCCCGGAAGTGCTAAATACTTGTAGACAACCAGTAACAGACTTACTGGTGATTTTTTTTAAGAGGGATAGGGGCTGTAGCTTTTGGAAAAATCTGTATCTACTTATAGGAAGCGTTTTCATTAGCACGGCTTTAACATCAAATAAAAATTTGCAAATTAGAATTTGTGAATCACCCGTTGGGGATTCACACCGGTCTTTTTGGACGTAGTGCCAGATCAAGATAGCGGTTTACATTGTGGTGAGTATAGCAAGCCTCTACTCTAAATACACAATACCCAACACCCCACACCCCGCTCCCAAATGTCAAAGGCTGAAAAACCCAGAAAAGAGTATGCCAAAAATCAGGCTGACTTTCTGTATTTTTCGCTAACCCGGCTCATCTAAGATTTTAAATCTCTTACTTTCTCGCAGTTGTTTAAAATCACACAGCTTTTCTTGCTGATCTAGGGGAGAGAATTTTCTACAACATAAATAACTGCTACAGTTACATAGACACAAACTATCTTCACTGTTATGGAGTTACGGTTTAGGGCTATTTTGCAGTTAGGTTTGAGGAGGACGGTAAATATCTAAAAAATAGCCATTTTTAGATAAATCGTAGATGCTCAATAATTACTTACTAAATTCAGGTTACTATAGATTTGTCAGAGAAATAAAAAAGTATTTTAAACCAATTATAAAAAATTGAAGTTAATAGTAAAAATAATTTTTTTCCTGATGAATATATTTTACCAGGTATTTCTCATGACATCAGATTGTATCTGATTAAAGTTACTAGTGATTATACCAATTTGAAAAACAATGGCGACAACTATCAAACTCAAATTTATTACAAGTAAATATCTCAGGCATAACCCAAAATTTAAAATGGTATTACACTCTATAATAGGTAATCTCCACCTAAAAAATCGCTTGTACTATGTTATCATCCGTAAATATTCAGGATAGAGAATACAACAGTCAGGAGAATAAAGGCTTTTTTAGTCAACTTTGATAATTTGGATAAAATCTCACTTCTCTCTATTCTTTATTTCATAAGCATTCTGACTTCTTGCCCTGAGCGAAGCCGAAGGGCTGAATTCTTACTATCATCCAGCGATTCCGGTCTAGTACGGTGTTTGTTTTATTCTTTTCAGCTTTAGTCATTAACTATCAGGATGTTTATGGATAATGCCATCATCTCAAAATCCTAAAATCTCACCTGGTACAGCATGGCAAAAATAACTATCCAGTCAAAAAATTTATTTCTTCTTCAAAAAAGCTGATAACACTTGCTTTCTTTCCTTCTGCTTCCAGCAAGACTGCCTCCTGCTTCATCAGTAACACTCTCACACATCTAAAAGTTTAAAATTAACCAATTGTGACCGCCATTAATCTCCTAGTCGAAGAAAAAAGTGAACGCCTGGATCGCTATTTGTCCGAAGAATTGCCAGATGTATCACGTTCCCGTGTGCAACAGTTAATTGAACAAGGTCATGTGCAGGTTAATAACAAGATTTGCACTTCCAAAAAGATTCATCTCAAAGCAGGCGATCGCATTTCCTTAAAAATTCCCGCAGTGCAACCTTTGAAATTGGTAGCAGAAGATATCCCCTTAGACATTCTCTACGAAGACGACCATTTAATAATTCTCAATAAACCCGCAGGTTTGGTAGTTCATCCTGCACCTGGTCATCCTGATGGAACTTTAGTCAATGCTTTATTAGCACATTGTCCCAATTTACCGGGAATTGGTGGTGTACAACGTCCGGGAATTGTTCACAGACTGGATAAGGATACTACGGGTGCGATCGCGATCGCTAAAACAGATATTGCTTATCAAAGCCTACAGGCACAACTGCAAGCAAAAACCGCCAAAAGAGAGTATTTAGGTGTGATTTACGGTGTCCCAAAAACGGAAAATGGTATTATTGACCTACCCATTGGTCGCAATCCCCAAGACCGTAAAAAAATGGCAATTATCCCCATTGAAGAAGGGGGAAGATCAGCAATCACCCATTGGCAAGTCCGAGAACGCCTCGGCAACTACACGTTAATCCACTTCCAACTAGAAACAGGACGTACTCATCAAATTCGTGTCCATAGCGCCAAACTTGGTCATCCTATCGTCGGTGACTCAGTTTATGGTGCTGGTCGTTCCGTAGGGGTAAATTTGCCTGGTCAAGCATTACACGCTTGGCAACTCAAGTTACAACATCCCATCTCTGGAGTTGCGATTGAAGTCACCGCAGATCTTCCCCATACATTTACAACTTTGCTCCAAGTTTTGCGCCGTAGGTGACTAAGAAGAAGAAAGGGCGCAGAGGAGAAAGTATTCCCCCCTTCCCCCTGCTTCTTCTGCCTCCTCATCCCCCCAGGGGGGAAATTTAGAGAGGTTCACAATAATTTTGAAAAAATTTATAAATGTAAATTTTACATTCTGTAACAAAAACTACTAAAAGCGGGAAAACAGTAAAAATCCGTCAAAGTTAGTTCTGATATGGATTTTTGGAATTATTAAGATAATCTTAACCGCTGAAAATTTTCTATTATTAACGAGTTTCATGAAGTTTTGTAACGAAAATATCAGACTTTTCTCAGTCAGACTCCTTGTATGTGAAGGATTTGAGGCTTTTCTTATTCCCTCAACTTATTTATTCATAATTTGTAACAAATAAAGGATCTATAGCATTGTATAAACATAAGCTGAAGGGGTTAAACAACAGACCAAAGTTAAACGATGCAACTAGTTCATTAGATTTGCGTGTTTCTCATAAAATTCACTCTGATTCTCATATTTATGGCTCATCATCATTGCCAAGGAAATGAGAACCCAAGTTGAGAGACAGTTTAATTGCAGTTCGTTGTCAGCCGTTTCTAAATTGATAAAACATCCGCAGTTTTAATCAAAACATCTCTCAACTAAGTAATTAGGAGATTTAGAGTCCATGACATTAGATGTATTTTCCAAGGTTGTTTCTCAAGCTGATGCTAGAGGCGAATTCCTAAGCATCGAACAACTAGATGCTTTAACCGCAGTTGTTAGCGCAGGCAGCAAGCGTTTGGATACAGTTAACCGCATCACCAGCAACGCTAAAGATATTGTTACCAACGCAGCTCGTTCTTTGTTTGAAGACGAACCTAACTTGATCGCTCCTGGTGGTAACGCTTACACCAACCGTCGCATGGCTGCTTGCTTGCGCGACATGGAAATCATCTTACGCTATGTTACCTATGCAGCATTGGCTGGTGACGCTAGTGTATTAGATGATCGTTGCTTGAACGGTTTGCGCGAAACCTACCAAGCTTTGGGTACTCCCGGTGCTTCTGTAGCTAAGGGTGTTGGCAAAATGAAAGATGCAGCAATCTCCATCGTTAACGATCCTAACGGTATCACCAAAGGTGATTGCAGCTCTTTAGTTTCTGAATTGGCTAGCTATTTTGATCGCGCTGCTGCGGCTGTTGCGTAATAACTTCAAATAGCCGATACGGCTAAAAGTTGGAGATTTTCTCCAAGTAAAAAAAAGCTAAGAAACAATTAAGGAGATAAGAAAACATGAAAACACCAATTACCGAAGCGATCGCAGCTGCTGATACCCAAGGACGTTTCCTGAGCAACACCGAATTACAAGCTGTTAACGGTCGTTTTGTACGTGCCGTTGCTAGTATGGAAGCTGCTCGTGGTTTGACAGCTAACGCTCAAAAATTGGTTGATGGCGCAACCAGTGCTGTATACCAAAAATTCCCTTACACCACCTCTACACCAGGCGCTCAATTTGCATCTGATAGCCGTGGTAAATCCAAGTGCGCTCGTGACGTTGGTCACTACCTACGCATCGTTACCTATAGCTTAGTTGCTGGTGGTACAGGTCCTTTGGATGAATTCTTGATTGCTGGCTTGTCTGAAATCAACAGCGCGTTTGATTTGTCTCCCAGCTGGTACGTAGAAGCTCTGAAGTACATCAAGAGCAATCATGGCTTGAGCGGTCAAGCTGCTAACGAAGCTAACACCTACCTTGACTACGCAATCAACGCTCTAAGCTAGATAGCGTCATGCCCGGAGAGGGATGCAAATGCTGGATGGAATCAACCCTACGGGGTTAGCCAGTGGTTCGTGGGGAAGTACCCAAGACCGCACTGGATCACCTAGCAGTTGGATCTCGCCCCGGGCATAGTTTTATGTAGGTATAAATAACAAGCTTTATTCAGCCAGCACTCGGTGACAAAAACCGTAGTGTAAATAAATAGGGGAAAAAAAATGGCAATTACAACAGCAGCATCTAGGCTGGGAACAGAGCCTTTTAGTGAGGCACGTCGAGTTGAACTGCGCCCCAACGCCAGCCGCGAAGAAGTCGAATTGGTGATCCAAGCCGTTTATCGGCAAGTCTTAGGAAACGACTATATCTTGGCATCAGATCGCCTGGTCAGCGCAGAATCACTGTTGCGCGATCGCAATTTTACAGTGCGTGAGTTCGTGCGGAGCGTTGCCAAATCAGAACTCTACAAAGCAAAATTTTTCTATAACAGTTTTCAAACCCGGTTGATCGAACTCAACTACAAACATTTGTTGGGTCGCGCACCATACAATGAGTCGGAAGTGACTTATCACCTAGACTTATATATTAACCAAGGTTACGACGCTGAAATTGACTCCTACATTGATTCTCAGGAGTATCAAAATAGCTTCGGCGAGAATGTAGTTCCCTATTATCGCGGGTTTGATTTTCAAGCTGGACAAAGTGCTGCTGGTTTTACCCGGATGTTCCGTTTATACCGTGGTTATGCCAACAGCGATACTGCTCAAGTTGAAGGCTCTAAATCTCGGTTAGCGCGGGAATTGGCTAGTAATACCTCTTCCTCAATTGTTGGTCCTTCTGGCAGCAACAATAACTGGAGTTTCCGTGCATCTGCGGATAATGCTCCTAAGCAAAATTTAGGTAATGCAGTAGGGCAATCGGATCGCACTTACCGAGTGGAAGTAGCCGGCATTCGCAGTCCAGGCTACCCCAGCGTGCGACGAAGCAGCACAGTATTTATTGTACCTTACGAAAGACTGCTAGACAAAATGCAGCAAATTCACCGTCTAGGTGGCAAAATCGTCAGCGTCATATCAACGTAAGGTAAATTGCTGTTTATCAGCAAAACTCATCAAGAGGAGATTTAGAAGTAATGTTCGGTCAAACCACACTTGGCGCTGGTAGCGTTTCTTCATCTGCAAGCCGGGTATTTCGTTACGAAGTTATAGGCTTGCGACAAAATCAAGAAACCGACAAGAATCAATTCAACATCCGTCGTAGTGGTAGCGTATTTATTACCGTACCCTACGGACGCATGAACGAAGAAATGCAGCGGATTACCCGTCTAGGTGGCAGAATCGTCAAGATTGAGCCGCTAACTTCAGCAGAGGAAAACTAAACGCCCTGGCAATGATAGAACCCAGTGCAGAACAACATTCTGCCGAAAACGGGCCACAGCTAACACCAGAGCTAGCAATCGCTAATCTGCAATCATCAGATTTAAGTCTCCGCTATTATGCTGCTTGGTGGCTGGGTAAGTTTCGAGTCAGTCAGCCAGAAGCTGTAGATGCACTAATAGCAGCGTTAGAGGATGAAGCCGACAAAACAGAACTTGGAGGTTATCCCTTACGACGCAATGCAGCCAGGGCGCTCGGTAAATTGGGTAACTCCAAAGCCGTACCAGCATTAATTAAATGCTTGGAATGCTCTGATTTTTATGTGCGTGAAGCAGCAGCCCAATCTCTGGAAATGCTGCGCGACACAACAGCAATACCAACACTGATTAAATTACTAGATGGGGGTGTTGCCCAGGCCATGCAAGTACCTGGTCGTCCTCATCTCACCCAGCCTTATGAAGCGGTGTTAGAAGCCTTGGGAGAACTTTGTGCAACTGAAGCTATAGACCTAATTAAGCCTTTTTTAAAGCATTCAGTCCCACGAGTACAATGCTCCGCAGCTAGAGCCATGTATCAACTCACACAAGAC
The DNA here is from genome assembly GCF_051781005.1 of Anabaena sp. WFMT. Taxonomy (NCBI): domain Bacteria; kingdom Bacillati; phylum Cyanobacteriota; class Cyanophyceae; order Nostocales; family Nostocaceae; genus Anabaena; species Anabaena sp. WFMT. The sequence goes on from NZ_JBPWOA010000006.1 coordinate 239,732, forward strand.
ACTAGTTATGGTGAGCTATTGGTGAAAATGTTGGACGAAGGTGATTTAAAGTTGCGTCGCGTTGTTTTGGGTGACTTAGGGGCAATTGGGTATTTAGCAGCAGCAGAAGCGATCGCCCAGGCTAAAGCAGAAAATAGCTTCAAACTCATAGCCCTCAAAGGATTGTTAGAGCATCAACTTCTAGAAAAGTTAGATTCTTTGACTGTTTCTAATGAGGCAGTCCGGGTAATGAACCTGATGGATTCACTCTTATAGTCATTAGTCATTAGTTATTAGTCATTATTTAAATGATTAACAACCAATGACTATTGACTATTAATCATTGATGGTTGACCAATGACTGAGGAACTAATTCGTGCTGTCACTCTGGCAGAAACACCAGCCCAAATGGTGACAGCAGTCAAAAATCTGGCAGCAGCTAAAGATCCAGCCGCAATTTCCACCTTAATTGCCGTTTTCGGTTATAACAACCCAACAGCCGCAGTAGTGGCAGTAGATGGACTAACCGAATTGGGAGAAATAGCAGTACCCCAATTACTCGATCAAATAGATGATTATAACTATGGCGCACGGGCTTATTCGATTCGCACATTAGCAGCGATCGCAGATCCCCGTGCAATAGACGTATTAATCACAGTTGCAGCCACTGACTTTTCCCCCAGTGTGCGCCGTGCAGCCGCTAAGGGACTCGGCAACTTACACTGGCATAAGTTAGATTTTCCCGAAAATCTCACCGCTATCAACCGCGCCTTAGATACACTGCTGTTCATTTCCCAAGATACAGACTGGTCAATTCGTTATGCTGCCGTTGTCGGTTTACAAGCTTTAGCAAAAATTGCCGAAGTACGACAGTCCATCATGACTAGACTCCAAGAAATGCTGGCTACTGATGTTGAAAAGGCAGTTCGCGCCCGCGTACAGTTGGCTTATAGTCAATAAGTTGCTTTTTATAGCATAAAAAAAGGTAAAAGTAAAGATGTCAATACCACTGTTAGAATATTCACCCTCCTCCCAAAATCAGCGGGTAGATGGCTACGAAGTACCCAACGAAGATACACCAACCATTTATCGCTTAAATACTGCTACCTCAGATGCAGACATTGATGCCATCATCTGGGCAGGATATCGGCAGATTTTTAGTGAACACCTAATTTTAGAAAGCTATCGTCAAAGCTTTTTAGAATCGCAACTGCGGAATCGGGCAATTAACGTCCGCGATTTTATCCGGGGTTTGGGTAAATCAGATGTGTACCGTACCCAAGTAGCAGACACAAACTCCAACTATCGCTTAGTTGACATCACCTTAAAGCGGTTTTTAGGAAGGGCTGCTTACAACAAAGACGAAGAAATTGCTTGGTCTATTGTTATTGCTACCAAAGGTTTACATGGCTTCATTGATGCCTTGTTAGACTCTAGCGAATACTTGGAAAATTTTGGTGATGACATCGTACCTTTCCAACGTCGCCGTTACGGTTCCAGACCTTTTAACCTGGTTAATCCCCGGTACAATCAATATTGGCGTGATACCCAAAACATCCGGGGAATGGCTGGTCGTTCCTTCTACAGCACCCGTACCTCAGGAACTCTAACCACAGACGATATTCGGAAGGCAATTCCTGCTAACTTCTTTGCAATGGCAGGGAAAATTATCACCACTGAACGTAACTATCAGCGCATAATGTCCTCAGTTAGTTCTCAAATCACCACAATGGAGATTCCCAACACCACCCGCGAGATAGGTACAGAACAACCAACTGTTAAACCAGTTGCAGTTGCTTTGCCTTATCGTTACATACCTGGCAACCAGATGAATTAGAACTGACAACTCACAAATCACAAAAACCCTGAAATATGGCAATACCTTTACTAGAATATAAACCCAGTTCTCAGAACCAGCGTGTTTCTGGTTACGAAGTTCCCAACGAAGACACCCCCAAAGTTTACCGCATAGAAGACTCTGCTGCGGGTGGTGAAGTCGAAGAATTAATTTGGGCAGCTTATCGGCAGTTGTTCAGCGAACACGTGATTCTGAAATTCTACCGCCAGATTAATTTAGAATCTCAGGTGAAGAACAAAGCTATCACCGTGCGCGACTTTATCCGAGGTTTGGCTAAATCTGAAGCCTTCCAAAGTTTGGTAATTCAGACTAACTCCAACTACCGCTTAGTAGAACTGGGACTAAAGCGGTTGTTAGGTCGTGCGCCTTACAACAAAGATGAAGAAATCGCTTGGTCAATCAAAATTGCTACCGTCGGTTGGGGTGGTTTTGTTGATGCTCTGCTAGATTCTGAAGAGTATCAAAGCAGCTTTGGTGAAAATATAGTTCCCTACCAACGCCGACGTTATAAAGATAGACCGTTTAATTTGGTAACACCACGCTACGCTAACTACTGGCGTGACAAACTGGAAGATGCACGGTATAAGCCCGGTAGTATTAGTGACTTCATGAAAATGGCTTCTTCCGTTAGTATCAGAACTGTCACTTATACACCAGTTAGTACAGCTAACATTAAAATTCCTGATACCACCAGGGAAACAGTACCCCAAGGTATTCCTGTTTCTATCAGTCCTAGTGCCAGTTTCCCTGTGCGCTAAATCTGGTAAATAGGTGTGTTACCTAATGCGGGAAAATAGTTAAAGCGTGAATGAGGAAGTTGAGTAATCAATCCTGTTTCCGTTTTCAAAGTCGAATTTATTAACAAGAGGAAAGACGCAGCATGGCACTGCCATTACTTCAATACAAACCAAGCAGTCAAAACCACCGGGTTAGCAGCTTCGGCGTTGCTGACACAAATGAAGATACTCCATATATCTATCGCTTAGAAGATGTTAGTTCTTACACTGACATTCAAAGCATCATTTGGGCAAGTTATCGCCAAGTTTTCAGCGAACATGAAATTCTCAAGTTTAACCGTCAAGGAACTCTAGAATCTCAACTGAAAAATGGCTCTCTTTCAGTCCGGGATTTTATCCGGGGTTTAGCTCAATCTGAGGCTTTCTATCGTTTAGTTGTTTCTGTTAACAACAACTACCGTTTAGTAGACATCACCCTCAAGCGCTTATTGGGTCGTTGTGCTTACAACAAAGAAGAAGAAATTGCTTGGTCTATTGTGATTGGTACCAAGGGTTTCAGCGGCTTTGTTGATGCTTTAGTAGACAGTGAAGAGTACAGCAACAGCTTTGGCGATAATACTGTACCTTACCAACGCAAGCGCGGAGTAGGTCGTCCCTACAACTTGGTGACTCCTCGCTATGGTGTAGACTTCCAAGAAACAGCAGGTACAGTCAGAACCGACTGGCGCTTCACTGTGGAGAAATACTACACTCGCAAGGCGCAAGAAAAGCGCATGGCAGAAGGAGATCCTCGCAAATTTGCAGATTTGGCTGCGTCAGTATCTGCTAAGGGTAACTACGCACAAAAACTGTCTGCATTTGACATTGATTACCTGAATGCAGTTCCTTATCGTGGTAGACGCTAAGATTCATAGTCTGATTACGTGACATCTTCTACTGGGTCTGGTTTTTACATTAATATGACAACAGGTTTGCAGGTTTTCTGTTGACTAGGTGTGATGTTAAGTGAAAACTAGACCTTTTGAATGGTAATTGGTAATTGGTAATTGGAAAAAGCAATGAATCAGCGACTTACTCAAGAGCAATTAAATCAAATCATTGCTGAAGTGCAAGGATTGCAATCGCGTCGAGAAGCAGAACTTGACCAACAGCAAGTTAGAGAAATTTTACAAGATTTGAATTTAGCACCAGAGTTATTAGATGAAGCTTTGATTCAATTACGTCGTCGTCAAGCTTTGGAAGTGCAGCAACGTCGAAATAAGTTGATTATTTCTGGGGTGGTTGCGACTGTTATAGTAGTTATCGCATCAACAATATTTTTTAATCAACAGCAAACTTCTTTATTAGCTAATGTTTCTGCACAACAAGACCGCATTACTTTAGCCGATAATGCTAATCTTAAAACTATCTCTCGGCAAACTAATTCAGAAGTTTTTTATCGTGTGGCTTTGAAAGATGCACCTATAGGTAAAAAGCTATCTCTTGCTTGTAATTGGATTGACCCTAGTGGTCTAATTGTTAAGCAAAATAAATATCAAACCCGTGAGGTTAAAACTTCGCCGTGGGATACTTACTGTCGTTATACTATTAATTCTGCTGCACCTGTTGGTGATTGGAAGGTGGAAATGTTTCTCGAAGGTAGGAAGATTAGCGATGAAACATTTGCGGTTCAATAGTTATGTTTCCCTATAATTTTATTGGGTATTGGGGTGAAGAAAAACAAGATTTTTTCTCGCAGAGGCGCAGAGGCACAGAGAGAGGAGGTAAGGAGGGGAAGTTTGTTTGGAATGTTGTTTATATTGGGTGTGAGTCTGTAGCTTCGTTACCGGAAGATACTATTGCGGGTATTTCTGCGGCTGGGGTTTTTGATAATCTTGATGTTTGGGTAAGGTTGGAAGAGGATAGATTGATTTTGGGTAGGGAACCTTTTGGAAAGGTTTCTTTATTTTGGACTCAGCAAGGAGGGGTGATTTGGTTTGCTTCTCAGTTACAATTACTTTTAGAAGTTATTGAAAAACCGGAAGTTAGTATTTCGGGTTTATATGGTTATGGTTGTTTTTCTTATGTTCCTAATCCTCTGACACCTGTTAATGAAATCTTTGCTATATCTGCGGGTACTGAGGTAGTTTGGGAAGATGTGGGTTCTCCTCAATTCCGCAATATTTATCAATGGTGTGAATCAAAGGAAGATATTCAGGATGAAAATACCGCAGTTTCTCAATTACAAGTTTTATTGAAAAATTCGGCAGAAAAGCAAGTTGCTGATTTAGAAGATGAACCTGTGGGGGTTTTTCTTTCTGGGGGTTTAGATTCTTCGGTTGTCGCGGCTTTGTTGGTAGAAGCTGGGGTCAAAGTTCGCGCTTACACTTTAGATTTTGGGAAGTTTGGTATTTCTGAATATCCTTATGCAGAAAAAGTGGCAGAATTTCTCAATATTCCTTTAGTTAAAGTTGACGCAAGTCCAAAGAATATTAAAAATGCTCTTGTTCCTACTATTAAAGCTTTAGATTTACCTTTTGGTGATGGGGTGACTGTGCCTTTATATCTCCTTAATCAAGTTGCTAGTCAGGAAACTCAGGTGATTTTTAATGGTGAAGGTGGTGATCAATTATTTGCAGGTTGGACTAATAAGCCTTTAATTGCTGCTGGTATTTATCAAGGGGAACATCCTAATAAAGCAGAAGGTTTTATTCAACAATATCTCCGCACTTTCCATCGTTTTTGGGGGTATGAAGGGAGGGTTTATCAGCCAGATGTATATGCACAGATTCAAGGTTTAAATGCTCAGAAATGGCTTTTGGATGCTCTGGATATTCATTTTTGCCCTTCTTTACTGCATCGTCTCCGTCGTGCCAGTTTGATGTTAAAAGGAGCGCAGAATATCCATCCTCGTGCGACTGCGTTGGGGTTTGCTCATGGGTTGGGAGTGCGATCGCTCTTTTGTGATTTAATTTTAGCAGAATGGACTTTTCAGCTATCTGGTGAACTCTGTTTACACGGTGCTTGTGAGAAATATATCCTGAAACGTGCAGTAGAAAATTGGCTACCACCGGAAATCGTTTGGAGACAAAAGCGGGGTATGGGTGTTCCCTTAACCTCCTGGTGTTTAAATGATTTTTGGCATGACATCGGTAATTGGTTAAATCCAGGTATACTAAAGGCAGAAAATATTTTTTACCCTGATATTGCATCACAAATTGTTACAGGACAATTAGGAGGAGCAACTCAAGGACGACGTGTGGGTGAGAGTCTTTGGTTACTGGTAATGTGGCAACTTTGGCGTAATCACGTTTTTGGTGAAAAATTAGGTACAAAGTCTTGGAATCATCCATTTATCTTACCTAACTGGTTATGGAAAAAGTACAAGCAATTCCAAATTTAGAACTCAAGCTTGCTCAGGAGTTATTGGAAATTTACGGTTCTCCTTTGTATGTTTATGATAGCAATATTTTACGTCAAACTATTTCACGTATTACTAAAGCTGTTAATTATCCCCAAACGAAGTTTCATTTCGCTAGTGTAACCAATGGCAATATTGCATTATTAAAGATATTTAAAAACGCTGGTTGGGGACTTCATGCTAATACCCCAGGAGATATTTATTTGGGTTTAAATGCGGGTTTTCATCCTCGTGATATTGTTTATAGTGGCAGTAATTTAAATCACCAGGAAATGTCCCAAGTTTTAGATTGGGGTGTGACTACTCTCAATTTAGATAGTATTTCTCAGTTACGTTTGTTGTGTGAGGTTTTTTTGTCTCACGCAGAGACGCAGAGACGCGGAGAGAAAGAGGAGTTACTTATTGGTTTACGTTTGAATGTTTCGGAAGATAGTCGTATTGGTGTGCGTACTGAGGAATTTTCTCAAGCTGTTGCTATTACTAATGCAGCAGGTTTAAAGATTTCAGGTTTACATTTTTATCGGGGAACGGGAACTAATGCAACAGATGCTTTTACGGTTGTTATTGATAATGTTTTAGAAACTGCACAAAAATTACCAGATTGGCAATATTTAGATTTTGGTGGTGGTTTTGGTTATCCATATCATCGTCAAGGTGCGGCTTTTAATTGGGAAATATTTGGAGATGAGTTAAGTAAGAAAATTGGGAATTTAGATAAAAAAATAAATTTGCTTATTGAACCTGGACGCGCTGCTATAGCTGGTTGTGCCACTATGTTAGCTAAGGTTGTATCTGTGAAATGGCAAGGGGAAAAACAAATTATTGGTGTTGATTCTACTATTGCTAATCTTTCTGTACCTTCTGTACATGGTGGTTATCGGGAAATTGTTACTTGGAAAAATTCAACTTCCGAAAGTTATATAACTGATGTTTGTGGAAATACAACTTATTCACGAGATTATTTAGGAAAAAATTGTCAACTTCCCGCTTTAGAAATTGGTGATATTATTGCTATCTTAGATGTTGGTGCTTATGGTTATGCTATGTCTTCACATTTTTTACATCGTCCTAAACCAGCAGAAGTGTTATTAGAAAATGGGACACATCGCTTAATTCGCAATCGGGAAGATTACAGCATTTTACTGAATAATCAAATAATCTAAATACTGCTTACTTTCTTTGCCTCTTTACATGAAATAATTTACCTGATCATACTTTAAATTGTAAAAAAATACTCTAAACTATGAAATGTATTAATTGCGGAACTGATAATAATCTCAAAGACAGGACAGCAAATCAAGGAAGATGTAAACAATGTAATCATCCTTTTGCTTTTGAACCAACAGCAATGGGAACTGTGAAAATTACAGATTCTATGTTTGCTAAAGTTATTGCTGATATTTCTGCTAATAACACTTTATATTTTACACCAAAACAATTTTTATATTTTTTAGATAATCGTATCCGTAAAAAAGGATTTAAAACAAGTTCATTTATCCCCATATATTTGTTTTTGAATATTTGGGTAACTGGCTTTGTTGGAGGAATGACGAGTGCTTTTTTACCAAATTCTTTTCTAGTTGCTAACTTACTTTATCAAGCAGGTACAATCTTTTATTTATTTAATAAAACTAAGTCTAGTAAATTAACCAATGCTAGTAGGAAAGCAAGTGCTAAATCATTACAATTTATAGGTATACTAATTCTAGTAGTAGGAATATTGTCCAGTTTGTTTGTATTTAATTCTTTTATTCTCTTTTTTATTGTTGTAATTTTAGGAATGTTGTCAATATTCTTAGGAACTCGACAGTTAGGGAAAGTAGGAAATTTACCACAAGAATTGTTAGTTACCCAATCATATTTAGATAGTTGGTTGGAAAGATGGCAACAAATTAATGGTACACTTGATAAAGTTTTACCTGTACCACAAGAGAAAATTACACCTGTAGCTATTAACCCAGATGTTACTGTTTACAGTTTTGATAGGTTAATTGTTTGTGATAGTGCTACTATTGCTCAATTATTAATCGCTAATAACTTCCATTTTGAAAATAATTGTGCAATCCTCAGTATTAATGGTTATCCTCAAAGCATTTTTGAGACAACAATGGAAATGCTACGACGCAACCCCAATTTACAAGTTTTTGCTATTCATGATAGTAGTCCTAAAGGTGTGAGTTTAGTGCATCGTCTCCGCACCAGTGATAATTGGTTTTTAAATAGTGCTGTAAAAATTATTGATGTGGGTTTATTTCCTCGTCAAATTCTTGCAAATAAGCGGGGAATGTTTATACAAAATACAGCTTATTTAGCTAAAAAATCAATAGAATTACCTTTAGAAATTCGTCAGACTTTATCTGCTGAAGAGTTAGCTTGGTTAGATGCTGGTAATTCTGTGGAATTGGAATCTTTCACTCCGCAAATGTTGATTAAAGTCCTGCGGAGTGGTATTTCTGGAAGTCTAAATTTAGAAACGGATGATAATAGTATGATTTTAATTGGTGATTCTGGCAATGATATTTATATAGTGGAAAGTTTTGGTTGAATAAAATATATTGCTATATACAATCCAGGCTATTTTAACGGTGTTTTTTCTTGATTACAGTATTAATACTAAGGCTTTTAGGAGGAAATATAACCGATCTTCCGCACCCTCAACTGTCACAATCGGTTTTTACTGTTTTTTGTGATGATATAAAGCTATATTATATACTAATACCCAAAGAATTAACGGTTGCTGGATGCTGGAAAAGCATAATTTGTATCCGAAAATCAAGTGATAATACTATGTGACACCCCAGGGTGCGGAATGTGGGATATAAGTATGTACTAGCAAATGTACTGATGTTGTTATCTGTGTATAAGTAAGATAATTTTGATTAAAAGTCATTTCCTATACAGAACTTCCATGATGCCGTCTCATCTACTTGATTCCCAAGCGATCGCCCTGATCAATGCTAACGATGACAGCCAATCTCTAGTTATAATTGATTCTGGTCTACAAGACTTTGCGGTTTTGCTATCAGGCGTTAAAGAGGAAATAACAGCGATTCCTACGGAGCGCTTCGCTATCGCTCTTAACCCAGAATTAGACGGAATTCAGCAAATCACAGAAATTTTAGAACAGTTCCAGAGAATCACCACACTTCATATTGTTTCCCACGGTTCTCCAGGATGTCTATATTTAGGTAATAGTCAACTCAATTTAGATAACTTCAATAACTACGCTGCAAAACTGCAAACTTGGAAACCAGTATCTATCCTCATTTATGGCTGTAATGTAGCTGCTGGAGATGCTGGTGAAGAATTTATCACCAAACTACACCAAACCACAGGCGCAAAAATCGCTGCATCTACTACGCGCACTGGCAACACAGCACTAGGAGGAAACTGGAAACTAGAAAAAACAACTGACGAAATGACGATTCAGTTAGCTTTTCAGCCAGAGGTAATGGCAAATTATCAAGGTGTACTAGCAGATGGACAACTTGACCCCAGCTTTGGTGGCGGCGATGGCATCGTTACTACAGATTTTGGCGGTTACGAACAAGCCAGAAGCGTAACAGTCCAGTCAGATGGTCAGCTATTGTTACTAGCACAGACATCTGGAGGAGATACTCTAATCCGCTACAACCCAGATGGCACAATCGACAATACCTTTGGTTTCGGAACAGGAAGAGTTTACACAGGAACAGGCTTAGGCAATGCCGTCAGTGTGAAGCTACAGTCAGACGGTAAAATTCTCGTCTTAAGCAATAATTACAACGGTGGCAACCAAGATATGGTGGTGACGCGCTACAACCCCGATGGTAGCCCAGATAACACCTTTAGTAACTTTGGTAAAGCAACCATAGATTTTGGTGGTTATGAAAATGCTAAGACCTTAATCGTACAACCAGATGGCAAAATTCTCGTCGCTGGAGATAGTAACGGTCAAGTCGTCATCACTCGCTATCTCAGCAGTGGAGTAATTGACACTAGCTTCGGTAACGCTGGTAAACTTAACACTTATTTCCCCAATGGTGACGTTACAAATTATATTGCCCTACAAGCCGATGGCAAAATCGTCGCAGTCAGTAACAGCTACAACTATTCCAGCGGAAACAATGATATTTATCTAACACGCTTCAACTCAGATGGCACTGTAGATTATAGCTTTGGCAACTACGCACCAGTCATTACCAATTTGGGTGGTTATGAAAGTAAGGTCAACGTAGCTATACAAGCAGATGGCAAAATTGTCGTTGCTGCTTTGACTGACATGGGTGGTCAAACACAAATTGGGGTAGTTCGCTACAACATCAATGGCACATTAGACACATCTTTCGGTGGTGGTGATGGTATAGTTACCACCCCAATAAATTCTTACAGTTATGGCATGAACAATCTGAGCTTGGCAGTAGATACAAGCGGTAGGATTGTAGTTGCTACAAACACATATACCAACAGTAACGATAATATCGTCGTAGTTCGCTACAAACCTGATGGCGCACTTGACACTAGCTTTGATGGCGATGGTATTGCTAACAATGACTTAAATAACAATAGTTACGACAGAGCAACAGCTTTGGCATTGCAAGCAGACGGTAATATTGTCGTAGTTGGTAGTACCTCTAGCTACAATGGCGATGATATTGCAATTGTGCGCTATTTGGCAGGTAGTATCAGTGGCGGCGGACAGCTAGATACTAGCTTTAGTAGCGATGGCATCGTTACTACAGATTTTGGCGGATATGAAGAAGCCAGAAGCATCGCCATGCAGTCAGACGGCAAGCTATTGGTACTAGCATATACGTCTAGTATGGGTGATACTCTCATCCGCTACAACCCAGATGGCACCATTGACAATAGCTTTGGTTTCGGGAGCGGCAGAGTTTACACAGGAACAGGCTCAGGCAATGCCGTCAGTGTGAAGCTACAGTCAGATGGTAAAATTATCGTCTTGAGCAACAATTACAACGGTAGCAACTATGATATGGTGCTGACGCGCTATAACGCTGATGGCAGCTACGACAATAATTTTGGTAGCTACGGTAAAGCAAGCATAGATTTTGGTAGTTACGAAAATGCCAAGACCTTAATCATACAGTCAGATGGCAAAATTCTTGTAGCTGGAGATAGTAACGGTCAAGTCATAATTACTCGCTATCTCAGCAGTGGAGTAATTGACACTACCTTTAGTAACTTTGGTAAAGTTACAAGTATTCTATCTAACGGTGATGTTACTAATTATATTGCCCTGCAAGCCGATGGCAAAATTGTCGTAGTTAGTAACGGTTACAATAGTTACACTTACAGCTACGATATTTCTCTCAGTCGCCTCAACGCAGATGGTAGTCTTGATACCAATTTTGGTAACTACGGAAAAGTCAACACTAATCTCGGTGGATTTCATAACAAAGCCAACGTAGCTGTGCAAGCAGATGGCAAAATTGTCGTCGCCACTTTGACTGACAGCGGTGGCCAACAGCAAATTGGCGTAGTCCGTTACAACGTCAATGGTACATTGGACACTACCTTTGGTGGTGGTGACGGCATCGTTCTTACCCCACTTAATCTCAATAACTACTACGGGACTTCTGGCCCCAACAATGTCAGTTTGGCGTTTCAGTCGGGTGGCAAAATTCTGATCGGGACTACTGCATACAATGGGAACAATACCGATTTTGCCTTAGTGCGGTATAACTCAGATGGTAGCCTGGACACCAGCTTTGATAGTGATGGCATCGTTCTTAGTAACTTAGGTAATAACAGCTATGAAAGAGCTACCAGTTTATTAGTGCAAGCAGATAGCAATATTGTGGTAGCTGGCAGCACTAATAACAACAATGGTACTGGTGATGATATTGCCATAGTGCGTTACTTGGGTGCTGGTGGTAGTACTGGTGGCGCACCTGGACAACTAGATTCTAGTTTTAGTGGTGATGGTAAGGTAACAACTGATTTTGGCTTTTATGAACGGGCTGAGAGTCTAGCAGTACAATCTGATGGTAAGTTAGTAGTCCTCGCAAGTACCTCTAGTGGTAATACCTTAATTCGCTACAATCTTGATGGCACTATTGATACTAGCTTTGGTGGAAATGGCTCAGTTCCCTATATTGGAGGCGGCTTCATCGCTAGTGCAGTAACAGTTCAGTCTGATGGCAAAATCCTGGTTTTGAGCGGTAATAGCAACGGTAGCAATCAAGATATACGTTTGGAACGCTACAACTCCAATGGTAGTATCGACTCTAGCTTTGGTAATTTTGGCAAAGCAGTGTTTGATTTTGGCGGTAATGAATATGCCAAAAACCTAATTGTACAATCAGATGGCAAGATTCTGGTAGCAGGTGAGAGCAACGGTCAGGTGTTGTTAACTCGCTATCTTGCCACTGGAGTAATTGATAATACTTTTGGCAGTGGCACTGGCAGAGTCTTCACTAATTTGCCCAGTACCGAAATCAGTAATTATATTGCCCTGCAAAGCGACAATAAGATTTTGGTTGTCAGTCGCAGCTATAGCAATGACATTGTGTTGAAGCGAATCAACCAAGATGGCAGTGTCGATAATAGCTTTGGCAATTACGGTGAAGTTATTACTAATCTGGGTGGTTTTGAGAATCCCAAAACTGTTGCCGTTCAAGCAGATGGCAAAATTTTAGTTGCTGGTTGGACAGATTTTAGTGGTCTGCAAATTGCCCTAGTCCGCTACAATTCTAATGGTACTTTAGACACTAGCTTTGGTGGTGGTGATGGGATTGTTACTACACAACCCAATATCAACTACGCTTACAGTAATACTTACTCTTCACTTAACCTAGCAATACAATCAAGTGGCAAGATTATCCTAGCGGGTACTATCTACAATATCGCTGCTGCTAACAGTGACCTACTAGCGATCCGATATAACATTGATGGTACTATTGATACCAGCTTTGACGGCGATGGCATTGTCACTACTAATATCAATGGTAACGGATTCGACTACGGCAAAACTTTAGCATTACAGGCAGATGGTAATATTGTCGTTGGGGGCTATACCTCGAATGGTGCTAATGACGATATTGCCCTAGTGCGCTATTTTGGCGGTAGTAGCTCTACCACCAATCAAACACCTATCAGCCTTAATCTCAGCAATAGCATCATCGCTGAAAATCAAGCTTTTGGTACAATTATCGGTGATTTTACCACTACTGACCCCAATATTGGTAATACCTTTACCTATAGTTTGGTTGGCGGTTCAGGTTCAGTAGATAACGGGCTTTTTAATATCAGTGGTAATCAACTTAAATCTAATGCCAGCTTTAATTACGAAGGAAAGAATAGTTATAGTATTCGAGTACGTACTACGGATCAAGGTGGATTATTCTACGAAAAACAGTTAATAATTAACATTGCTAATGTTAATGAAACCCCTACAAACCTGACTATTAGTAATAGCAACGTTGCGGAAAATCAGGCAACTGGTACGGTTATCGGGGCTTTAAATACTATTGATCCCGATGCAAGTAATACCTTTACTTACAGTTTGGTCGCTGGTACAGGATCAACAGATAACGCTCTCTTTACTATTAGTGGTAATCAACTCAAATCTAATGCTATTTTTGATTATGAAAGTCAGAATAGTTATAGTATTCGGGTACGTACCACAGATCAAGGTGGATTATTCTCAGAAAAACAATTAACTATTGGGATTACCAATGTTAATGAAACACCGACAAACCTTACTCTTAGTAATAGCAACGTTGCAGAGAATCAGGCAGTTAGTACAGTTATCGGGACATTAAATACCACCGATCCTGATACTGCTAATACCTTTACCTATAGTTTGGTTGCAGGTACAGGATCAACAGATAACGCCTTATTTGCTACCAGTGGTAATCAACTCAAATCTAATGCTATTTTTGATTATGAAAGTCAGAATAGTTATAGTATTAGGATACGTACCACGGATCAAGATGGATTATTATACGAGCAACAATTAACCATCGGTATTACTAATGTTAACGATGCACCAACTGATTTGACTATTAGTAATAGCAATGTTGATGAAAATTCAGCAGTGGGAACATTAATTGGTAATCTGAGTACCAGTGATGCTGATCTAGGTGATACTCACACCTATGAATTTGTCTTACCTGATAACTCCTTAGAAACTACTTACAGCCAGTTTCAAATTGTCGGGAATCAGTTATTAGTCAATGGTTCTTTGAACTACGAAAACACACCCAGTTATAACCTCATCATTCGTACCACTGACTCACAAGGATTATTTTTTGATCAAGGCTTTTCTATTACTATTAATAACCTTGATACCGTTATTAACGGTACATCTGCCAATGAAAGCTTTAACACTACAGATGAAAAAGATATCATTGATGCAGTTGGAGGCAACGATAGTATTAATAGTACCTTTGCTAACTTACAACAAAATGACACAATCAATAGTAATAGTGGCACAGATACCTTAATTGTTAGTGGAGGATCTGTAACTGATGGTCTAACAATTGATTTAAATAATTTCACAAATCAATTGTTAAATATAACTGGGACTACCGTATTAAACTTTGAAGTTTTTGATTTCAATAGTTTTGTTGGTAGTGTGAATTTTACCGGAAATAGCCTCAATAATTATATTAAAGGTGGATCTGGAAATGATACCTTTAACGGTGGTGCAGGTGCAGATACATCAATTGGTGGTTTAGGAAATGATGTCTATTATGTTGATAATGTCGCAGATATCGTTACTGAATTAGCAAGTGAGGGAACAGATACGGTTTATAGCACTATCAAATACACATTAGGCGCTAATCTCGAAAACCTCATCTTGCAAAGTACAACTGCTATTAATGGCACTGGAAATGCGCTCAACAATAGCATAACAGGTAATATTGCAGCTAATACTCTCAATGGTTTGTTAGGTGCAGATACATTAATTGGTGGTGCGGGTAATGATGTCTATTATGTTGATAATGCAGGGGATACCGTTACTGAATTACTAAATGAAGGTACTGATACGGTTTACAGCACTATTAGCTACACCTTAACTGGTAATGTGGAAAAACTCATCTTACAGGGTACAACTGCTATCAATGGAACCGGAAATGAACTGAACAATACCCTTACAGGTAATAGTGCTGCCAATACCCTCATTGATGGAGTTGGAAACGATACCTTGAATGGTGGAACAGGTGCAGATACATTTATTGGTGGTGTAGGTAATGATATCTACTATGTTGATGATTCTGGGGATATTGTTACTGAGTTACTGAATGAGGGTACAGATACTGTTTATAGCACTGTCAGCTATACCTTAGTTAGTAATGTCGAAAAACTCACATTACAGGGAACGACTGCTATCAATGGTACTGGAAATGCTCTCAACAATACCATTACAGGTAATAGTGGGGACAATATTCTCATTGGTGATTTAGGTAATGATACCCTGACAGGATTAACAGGTGCAGACCAATTCACCGGAGGTAAAGGTAATGACACCCTCAATCTGGGTTTAAATGATGGAGTTACAGATATTGTTAACTATGGCTTCGGTGATGGGATTGATAAAGTCTATCAGTTTGTGCGTGGTGGTTTAGATGTGGGTGGCGATCGCTTACAATTTACTGGCATTACTAATATTGATGTGATCACTAACGGTTCTAATACAGAACTGCGTGTTAGTGATGGTATTTCTGGTACTGCTACAGGTCAATTATTAATGACTTTGTATTCTACTACTGGTTTTACAGCTAGTGATGTCAATGTCAATTTGTTTGGTGCTAATTTCTTGTTTAGCTAGAGTAAACCTCCAATTAGGACTTAATTAATAGAAGTCGGGGGTCTGGTTTATCTTGGAGTTAAGATCCCCTACTTCTTTTTTCATGATTTTATAAAATATGACTTTAATGAAAAGAAACCAATGATATGGTTGCCTATTTTTTGAATACGGATTTATTTATCTGTAACCAAATTTCCAAACTGACTAATAACCATAGTTTCACACCATATCTTCCCCAGATATCACCTTTAAAATCTAACCAATTACGCAAAATATTACGATTAATATAAGGTGAAATTTCACTGTTTTTATTTAACAAAATTTTTCTAGCTTCCCGTTGCCAATATTTTTTAAATCCTAGTTGTACGGGAACCATCATGCCGCTTTTGGGACGATGAATAATGGTATCTGGTAAAATATCGCTAACTGCTTTTTTGAGTACAGCTTTTTCTTCTACTCCTGAAAGTTTATATTCAGGGGGAATTTGCATACTTAATTCTACTACTCGCTGATCAAATAATGGTGAGAATCCTTGTAAATATGCGGCTTTAGTTAAGTTATTAACTTTTGTTAAAATCTGATCTGTACCTTTAAATTTAATATTTAATGCCATTAATCTATTCAAATAGTTGGCGTTGGAATTTAAGTCAGCAGAAAATATAGATGGTTCATTTTTGAGATTTTGCCAAATTTCGGGTTTTAAAAGTTGTGGTAAATCTAATGCACATTTTTGAAAAGAAAATAAATATGCTTGCAAAGAATCTTGCTTATTAATAGAACCATATAAACTATTAATTAACATCGGCTGATTTTTAGGTCCACCAAAGCAAGGATCTCCACCTTCTCCATTGAGGGTAATCTGTACATTTTCCCTTGCTATTCTTCCTAATAATAGGTTTGGAACTGTTAAAGGATCACCGATAGGATCATCTAAGTAGGCCATTGTTTCTGGGAGACGTTCCCACATATCCTGAAAGGTGATTTCTAAAATGTGGTGTTGAGTTTGGCAATGTTGAGCAACTAAATTAGAAAATTCTAATTCATTTGCAGTTTCTGTACCAAAATGAATTGAATAAGTGTGAACTGGTGCAGTATGAAGTTTTGCTGCTAATGCTGTAATGCTACTTGAATCTAAACCACCGGATAAAAACACTCCCACAGGTTCATTTTGTGGTAAATATTCCTGTACAACTTGCTCAAGTAAAGAACGCAGTTTTGTACTATACCATTCTAAAGGTTGATTGTTATCTGTAATCTGTTCTTGTAGTTGCCAATAATGATAAATTCGCTCTGTTGGCATTTGCATTAAGGTTCCGGGACGCATTTCTCTGACGTTTTGCCAAAGTGTTCTTTCTCCAGGGACGAAAGCGCAACAGAGGTAATCTCGCAATGCGACTAAATCTAAATCATGTGAGTGAAAAGGGTTTAGAGTTCTTAATCTTGGGGATATCCAGCGAGTTAAACCAGTGGTGGTGTAATATAGTGTTTGGCTACCGATGCGATCACGCCCTAACCACAATATCTGTTGTTCACAATCCCAAATTACTAGCCCAAACATCCCCACTAATAGGGTTAAGCACTGAGAACCGTATTTTTCCCACAGTTGTGCCACCAGCTGTTGATTACTGCAACTATCATGAATCTCAATTTCCAATTTTCGCAGTAATTCACCCCGGTTACTTAGCCACACATCCCCAACTACCACAAATCTTTTTGTCGGACTAATTGCAAAATGTGCTGGTTTAGAAATAACTGCAAATTGCTCATCTTGCCAAATTACATCTTCTGTTAAACTCTCTAACCTGCCCCATCCTACACACCAACTAGGCTTTATTTCCACACCTGAAATAGCAGATTTAGGGGGTTTAAAAAAATTAAATAGCATCGGATATAGATTTACCTTGTTCCCGATAATTGAAAATATGCACCTGATTCACACAATTTTAGTACCCCAAGGAGCAGAATACCAAGCTGTTTGTCGCGGTTTAAGTCGCGTTAGGGATTCTCAACCCCAGGTGATAGCAATTCCGATGGGTGTGCAACCACTACGCCAATTTTTAGCTTTAAATTGCCAACATTTAAATCAGCGAGTGCTACTGATGGGTTTATGTGGGAGTTTAAATCAGCGTCACAGCGTTGGTGATGTTGTTTTCTATCGAGATTGTGTTGATCAAGAAAATATACAAAAGTGCGATTTTACCTACACCAGAGAGATACATCGCCAAATTGAGGGTAAAGTATATTTTGTGAAGGGACTAACAAGCGATCGCATGATTTGCTTGGCTGAAGAAAAACGCAACTTACATCAAAAATTTGGTGCTGATGTTGTCGATATGGAAGGATTAGCCGCACTAGAATTTTTCCAGCCCCTTGGGGTATCAGTAGCAATGCTGCGAGTCGTCAGCGACGATTGTCTCCATGATATACCTAATCTCACATCAGCGATCGCAGCCGATGGTTCCCTCCAACCTTTACCCCTAACCTGGGCATTCATCCGTCAACCCTTAGCTGCTACTCGACTGATTAGCGGTTCCTTACAGGGACTCAAAGTATTAGAAAAAGTAGCTTCTCGTTTACTAACACCGTAAAATTACTACTTTGGGGACACAGTTGGCGATATCTAAAAAAGTCTAAAATCCCTATTTTGCTTGCTCTCAAGCGACTTTAGGGTTTAAATATCAACTATTTTTGAATTCGTCAACTGTATCTATAACTGAAAGTCTAAATTACAACTTCGTCACGTTGAGAATCAAAAACAATCTCGAAAGAAGCAGTAGGTGTTAATTCACGTAAGTGCCGAATATAACCATCTGCATCTGAACGACTACGGAATCTAGCCACAATCACCCGTTGCTGATCTGCCACCATACGAGCTATAGCCCAACCATTCAGCCGATTTTTGTAAGTAATTGCCTGATTTTCTGATTTGGTATCTTTGTTATCTGTGTTTTGTGGCATGATTATATTATCCGTATGAAATTTAGTGAATGGCGTTAGTGTGTCTCTTAGGGGGGATAATACTAGCGCCTTTAATTGATGATGCCACCTTGTTATTACATAATTCTTTAATTGTCAATACTTAGTGCAACAACATGACTCATATTAAGCAACAAAACTGAGATAAATGCAGTTTATATAGTTGTCAGGATACACAAACTAAGTTAACTCTACTAACAAAGATTACAGACTCTAGCAATCTGAATTTAAATTTGAAAAAATCTAAGTATTTGTATTATTTGTAGAGCAGATTAGAAAAAAATCAGTAATGTGCCAGGGGCTTACATCAATTTAAACTTGTAACTTTTAGAACTAAAAAAAATATACCTTCCTAGTTTATTCAGTATAAGCTACCATAATTTTGTATTTTATCTATCAAGACTTATGCAAATTAGACTGAATTGGGTAAAATAACTACGTACCCATAAATTTGGTAAACGAAAATGGCATTACTAACATCAATACTGCAAAAAGTAGCATCTCAAATAGAAGCAGTAATCTTAGTAGAACCAGAATATGAATTAGTTGGACATATTACATTTAAAAATGGAAAAAGATCATGTTTTAGTTCTAACAAATTAAATATTAACGGCTTTGGTTCAGCACATCTAGCCAAAGATAAAGCATATTCTAACTTTTTTCTCAGGCAATTTGGATATCGAGTTCCAGAGGGACAAACATTTTTTAATGCTCAAATATGTAATAAATTATCTAACCCTAGAAATATTGATGATGGCTTTAATTATGCTCAAAAACTAGGATTTCCATTAATTGTCAAGCCGCTGAATCTCAGTCAAGGAATATTAGTAACTAAAGTTGATAATCAAGCAGAATACTACGAAGTAGCAGAGAAAATTCTAGCAAATAACTCAGGATTAATTGTAGAAAGATTTTATAGCGGTAATGACTACAGAGTTGTGGTATTAGATAATGAAATTATGGCAGCTTATCAAAGAATTCCTTTATTTATCTCCGGGGATGGTAAATCTAATATTCTCGAACTTATGCACCACAAGCAAGAAAAATTTATCCAGCATGGGAGAAAGAAAATTATTGATTTTAATGATTTCCGAATTCATCAAAAATTACAAAAACAGAATTTAAGTTTTGAAAGTATTATTCCTCAACATACTATTGTATATCTCTTAGATAATGCTAATTTATCGAGTGGAGGTGAATCAGTAGATTATACTGAAACTATCCATGCTGACTTTCAAAAATTATCAATCAATATTACAAAAGATATGGGACTAAGATTAGCAGGTGTGGATATAATTACTAACGACATCACACAGCCAATAGTAGATTACACACTGCTCGAAGTAAATGGCTCTCCTGGATTATCTCATTATGCTGCCAGTGGTGAAACGCAAGCCAAAAAAGTAGAAGACTTATATTTAAAGGTTCTCAAAGCTTTGGAAAATGACTAAGTTCACCAATTTAAAAAATGATGGCAACAGAACTCAGACACACAGAGAAATTCCCAAGCTAAAATCTAAAATCCAAAATGGAATAAGTTCACCAATTTCTACCTAGCAGAGATTCAAATTCAGCTTGTAAAGCTTTGATATCTGCAACTCTAGCTACTAGTAAATTATCTCTTCCCGCATCTTTTAACCTTGCTTGCCAATATTGAATACTTTCTGCATTGTTCACCCAAAACTGAATTACCGTGTCTAGTACTTGATCTAAATTCCAACTCCCAATTGGTGGAACCGATTCCACAGATTTTAAAAACGCATCTAGCGTACAAGTCTGGGTTCCCAAATATTCAACACCTTCCGGTTGGGTTTTTTCCCAACTCTGCTGTTGATGATTGAAAAAATACAAAACTGGAGATACCCCTACAAGATCAAAAGAATATGTCATTCCAGCCCTCCAAACGTGTTGTTTAATGGCACAGAAATCTGAGTTTAAGGAAGATATTACTTCGGTAATATTGCTCTACTACATTCAACTATAACTATAAAAATGTAGAATTACAACCTCAATTACAGGTTTTAAAATTTATTCATAAATTAGCACTTGCTGGCTGAGAGTGCTAATTTGAATTCAGGGAATGAGCGATTTTTTGGCAGGTTGAGTGAGATGTAAGAACCCCACCCCCAACCCCCTCCTCGCTTGCGAGGAGGGGGCTATGATATACTTTTCAATCCTTGATTAATTCCTCTAACTCCATTTGTAAATCTTTTGTTAAATCACTAACACCCTTTCGCAAGGCTTGTTTATTACCCTGACAACTCTCCCACCGTTCACTTACAGAAATTGGTTCACCAACAATAATCATTGCCTGTTTTAAACCTAAACGCGGTCTTCCTGGTAAAGTAGATTCTTGAATACGCGACAACATATCAAACATTAATAATGCCGTTTCTGCAAACCTTTCCGCAGTCGGTTTTTCTTGAATATAATTAGCAGTCACAGCTACAAAACTCTCTGCAATTCTCATGTGTTGCATTCTCAAATCTGCTTCTTCTGCTACCCAGTCAGCTAAACCACGTTTGAGAGGTGGTAAACTTTGAATATCGGCGATATCATCCCGATAAATGTAATTCCAACCCGCTTCTTCTAAACGACGACATCTATCAATAAAGTTACCCTGGGCTTGAACGCTAAAATATTCTTCTGTAATTTGTAAAGCTGTATCCATTAAACGGTGTAATCTAGTAATTAAGACTTCATTAGGAGTGACTGTTTGTTCAGGTATAATTTCTGGTAAATCTCGATGATGGAAACGGCGATAAAATTCTTCCATTTCTGCGATTAGATATGCAGCCAAACGACAAAGACGTTGATATAATAATTCTTCTAGTTGATTTCCAGTTTGACTAATTTCTGGAATTGGTAAACCGCTATCAACTTCTAATTTAGATAACAGCCAATCTATTTTTTGCCAAGGTGGATTAACGTAACTATATTTAATACCAATGGGGATGATAAAAACCTTTTCTTCCCGATTAGCTTTTTGTAAATCTTCCACACACCAAAAACCCAACTGTGCTACACCTGGTTCTAGAGGGCTAACGATGCCACTATGACCATTTGTACCTCCTTCTGGTGCGATCGCAATCGGAAATTTAGCATTAGCTAATAAATCCCGCGCCATTTGAATAGAGTTTCTGTCTACTCGTCTCCCTCTGCGAACAGGTACACCACCAAGCCCAGAAAATAACCAACCTAACCATTTTCCTGCCCATAGCGTCATTCCCCGTTCGTACATAAAATGACTGTGTACTGGGTATTGTAGAGAAATCCCTTTTTCACGCCCTACCTTGGGAACTATGCGTGTTAGTAGATACAACATAGAGAGAGGATCTTCTACTTCTGGGTGACGAAATGCGATGATAAAACGAACTTTTCCCGCTTGAAATTCTTGGTATAATTTGCCTAATACTTCGGCATTTTTGGCTTCAATCTTCACAATACCAGCTGGTAGCCAAGGTCTAGTTCTCACCTGGAGAATGAAGGGAAGAACCCAAGAAGTAATCTTGAGTATCAAGGGGTTAAAACGTGGGGGAATGAATTTGAGTGGTGGTTGGGTGGAATGAATTGATTTAGGCAATTTGTTCTCCCGCAGATGTGGCGATAAATAGGACTTTACTTGATTTTGACATCTTTAAGGAATTTAGATGAACACATCACCAGACCAAAAACAATTTGCACCAGCAACCCAACGCAACCGCGAAGCCATCTTAGAGGTACTTTTACAAGTATTACCTGCAAGTGGCACTATTTTGGAAATCGCCAGTGGCACAGGAGAACACGCTGTCTTTTTTGCACCCAGCCTTAAACCCCGTCAATGGCTACCTTCTGACCCTAACCCCATATTACGCGACAGTATTACAGCTTGGGCAGAAGAATTCAAAAGTGAGAATATTTATCCACCTTTGGAACTTGATGCTAGTCAACCAATTTGGCCAGTGGAGAAAGAAAAATTACCAAATTCTCCAATTGTTGCGATTGTCAACATCAATATGATTCATATTTCCCCTTGGTCAGCCGGTTTAGGACTCATGGCTGGTGCTGGGCGGATTCTGCCATCAGGTGGTATCCTTTATTTGTATGGCCCATACAAACAAAACGGCAGACATACAGCACCTAGTAACGAGGCTTTTGATGAGTCATTACAAGCACAAAACCCAGAGTGGGGAGTGCGTAATTTAGAGGATGTTGTTGCAGCCGCTAATACCCAAAATTTAACCTTGCACAAAACTTACCAAATGCCAGCAAATAACCTGTCACTAGTTTTCCGACGTAATTAATGCAGATTAGCAGACTCGAACCGATGACACCAGAAAATATTTTAGTTGTAGCTGCACTGTATAAATTTGTTAGTTTACCTGATGTTGCCGAAATGCAAACAATCCTGCTGTCCTGCTGTCAGGAACAAGGCATCAAGGGAACAATTTTACTTGCCCAAGAAGGTATTAATGGTACTATTGCTGGTTCCCGTCAGGCAATTGATGCCGTTCTGGCGTTTCTCCGTACCGACCCGCGTTTAGCAGATTTAGAACATAAAGAATCTTACACCGACACCCCACCTTTTGAAAAAATGAAAGTGCGGTTAAAAAGAGAAATTGTGACTTTAGGAATACCAGAAGTTGACCCCAATGAAAAAGTTGGAACTTACATCAGTCCTCAGCAGTGGAATGATTTGATTTCTGACCCAGAAGTAACAGTAATTGATACCCGCAATGATTATGAAGTGAAAATCGGTACATTTAAAAGAGCAGAAAATCCACAAACGCAAATATTCCGAGAATTTCCAGAATATGTAAGTAAACAACTTGACCCCAGCAAACACAAAAAAGTTGCCTTATTTTGTACTGGTGGCATTCGCTGCGAAAAGGCCTCATCTTATCTGCTTTCCCGAGGCTTTGCAGAAGTCTATCACCTCAAAGGCGGCATTCTCAAATATTTAGAAGAAATCCCTAACGAAGAAAGCCTATGGGAAGGAGAATGCTTCGTTTTTGATGACAGAATTGCAGTCCGTCAAGGCTTAGAAGAAGGAACTTATGAATTATGCTTCTGTTGTGGTCATCCCATTGCGGAAAACGATAAAACCTCACCCAAGTATGAAGAAGGTATTTCTTGTCCCTACTGTTTTGATAACATGACCGCAGAAAAAAGAAGACGACAGCAACAAAAATGGAAACACTACAAATTAGAAAATTCAAAATGAAATAGGCTCTACGGTACTTGTTTAAATTACTAGTCGGTAATAGGGAATAGGGAATAGGGAATAGGGAACAGGAGAAAATTTAATTGTTTCCCCTGAACTCAATAATCAATACTCAGTACTCGGTACTCAATACTCGGTACTCAGGAACTGTCTCTGCGTTTAAATCTTCCTCACCAAAGTCAAACCATCAGCGATAGGTACTAAACTAAGATCAACCCGCGAATCTTGATGTAACTTTTGATTAAAAGCGCGCATCTTCTTAGTTTGATTATCCTGGACTTCGGTATCTGCAACCTTGCCAGACCACAGCACATTATCAACAGCAATTAGTCCACCTGGTCGAATTAATTGGAGCGATCGCTCATAATAGTTTTCATAGTTACCCTTATCAGCATCAATAAAGGCAAAATCAAAGGTTTCCCCTTCCCCTGCTGCCAGCAATTGATCTAAAGTTTCCAAAGCTGGAGCAATACGCAAATCAATTTTATCTGCAATTCCTGCTTGTTGCCAATAACGCCGACCAATGCTTGTATATTCTTCACTCACATCACAGGCGACAATTTTACCATCTGCTGGTAATGCTAACGCCACCACCAAAGAACTATAACCAGTAAATACGCCTATATCTAAAGTCTTTTTAGCTCCTAAAGTTTTCACCAACAACGCCATAAACTGTCCCTGTTCCGGCGAAATCTGCATTATAGCCCTTGGCAGTTGGGCAGTTTCATGACGCAGTTGAGTTAAAACTTCCGGTTCTCGTAAAGAAACTGATAGTAAATAATTATACAAATCTTGTTCTAAACCAATTGTCTGCTTTCCCATAATTTATCTACTTGATTAATTCTGCTTTTAAAACTCACTCCGTTTTAGTATAACGAGAACGTTCGTTGTTCTAACGTCTGTTGTAATTGTGTAGAGATGTTTCATCCATAGTCTGAGCATGAATTAATTGTCAACTTCCCTTCTAAAATAAAAGCTTAATCTGTGGAAATATAGCTGTTGGCAGAGGGGGATATAATGAGCCGTCCGATTATTCTTGGTATTGTTGGTGACAGCGCAGCAGGTAAAACGACACTGACTAGAGGAATTGCTCAGGTACTTGGCCCAGAGAATGTTACCCTCATCTGTACAGATGACTACCATCGTTATGATCGCCAACAACGGGCAGAAATTGGAATAACTGCTATCCATCCTGACTGCAACTATTTAGATATTATGCAGCAGCATCTATCGTTGCTACGCACAGGACAGCCCATTCTCAAACCAGTTTACAGCCACAAAACTGGGACATTTGAAGCACCACAATATATCAAACCGAATAAATTCGTAATTATTGAGGGCTTATTGGGTTATTCTACCCGTGCTGCTCGTGATGCTTATGATGTAAAAGTTTACCTTGCTCCGCCTGAATCACTCCGTGCTGATTGGAAAGTTAAGCGAGATACGCAAAAGCGCGGTTATACCGCAGAACAGGTATTAGCAGAACTAGAAAAACGGGAACCCGATTCAGAAGCATTTATCCGTCCCCAGCGTCAATGGTCGGATATTGTGGTGAGTTTTTATCCTGCTAACGAAAATGAAGATGGAACCAATGGTCATTTAAATGTGCGGTTGGTACTACGTCCATCTATTCCCCATCCCGATTTTACCCAGATTCTTGATGCTGGTAATGGTAATTCTCAATCAGCGGTGCGTCTGGGACTAGACAGAGATATGGGTAAACCGGTAGATGTATTAGAAGTTGATGGTCACGCTACTTTGGAACAGGTGACGAAGATCGAGCATATTATGTGTTCGGATATGCCTTACTTAAAAAATATATGCGATCGCGAAATTAATCCAGAACTTGGAAAAATTGCGGGAACAACAGGCGAAACTTTGCAAAGTTATCCTCTCGCACTTACACAGTTAATTATTACTTATCATATGCTCAAAGCTACGCAAATTTACCAGTAATAAATAGGTGTGGGCTGATCTACCCGTTTCTAGCATTTAACAGCAGCCTTTCATACTCTGATAGATAGATCAGCAATAGCAGCAGTTGTGCGATGATCGCTATTGGGACGCTTCCCGGTTGCTAAGGTTGCTTTTGATATGACCATTTACTTTTACAAGGTTTGGCAGCCATATGGCTGTTTTTCTAACTTCTCTCCCCACCCTATCGAAGTGCAGGGTACTCACTGGCCAACAGTTGAGCATTATTATCAAGCACAAAAGTTTGTTGGCAGTAAAGATGAGGTTATTATACCATTAATCCATGCATCTGCTACCCCTGAAGAAGCAGCTGCCTTGGGGCGTTGCAGTACTCGTAAACTTCGTTCAGACTGGGAAATAGTCAAAATTGATGTGATGCGATCAGCTGTACGGAAAAAGTTTACTACTCATCCAGAGATTCGGAAAGTTCTTTTGGTAACAGGTGATGAAATTTTGGTCGAAAATTCACCCACAGATTATTTTTGGGGCTGTGGTGCGAATAAAACTGGTCAAAATCATCTAGGGATAATTCTCATGAGTGTACGTGAAGAAATCCGTCAATTATTGTCTTTGCCAGTAATCACCAATTCATAAGTAAAAAGATTTACAATTGTCATCGGGTTGCAGTTTACGGAAATAGCATCAACCTTGCTGTTTAAATATTTATAAGCTTATTACAACAAGATTTAGGAAAAATGAGATTTTTTTGCCTATTACCACTTTAAGCGCCAGAATTAATTTAAGTGATATTACGGAATTTTATAGAAAAATTTAGATTTGAAATTTGTTAGTTATACTATGTACATTAAGATAAAGTTTAGTAAAAAAAGGTGATAAATCTACAAAGGTTTCAACCATAACGTGACATCAGGGGAAAATTTAAAAAAAATATTTTTGTGAAGGCGAATATTAGTAATGACTTTTAGTGAAGATCAGCCAGATGGTTTACAGCAAGAAAATTTATTGCACAAAATGATTAAGCAGATTCGGCGATCGCTGGATCTCCAAGAAATTTTAACCTCAACTGTTACAGAAGTGCGTTTATTCTTGCGAACAGATCGAGTCAAGATATATCGGTTTGATACTGATGGTAGCGGTGAAGTCATTGCTGAATCTATTCATAACAATTGCCTACCATCATTGTTAGGACTTCATTTTCCTGCTACTGACATTCCAGTATCAGCTAAAGAGATGTTCTTATTAACAAGACAACGCTCAATAGTAGATGTAACTGCGGGAACAATTGGATTGTCACCGCTAAAGTCAGCAAAAAGCGGCAAACCATTACCTACAGAAAATATTTACTATCGACAAGCAGACCCATGTCATCTTCAATATTTAAAGGCCATGGGTGTAAAATCTTCCTTTGCAGTCCCAATTTTAGAATACGACCCCACAGGACAATCGACACAACCAAAACTGTGGGGATTACTGGTATCCCACGACAGTCAAACGCGAACGATTTTAAAACAAGAACTCAAAGTAGTCACCCAAGTTGCCGATCAAGTGGCGATTGCAATTTCTCAAAGTAACCTCCTCAGCGAAGCCAGAACCAAGCAAAAGCAAGAAGCCATCATTAATCAAGTCACAACTCTCTTACATCAACTGCCAACAATCCAACTACAAGAAGCATTAGAAGCAACAATTACATCCTTTAATGGTGTTGGTGGCAGGCTTTATATTCAACAGAGTCAAGAAATATATACCTATGGTGAACAGCCACAACTAACTTATGAACTAGAAAATATTGCCATTGAACAACATCCTGTCTGGCAAAACTTGATAGCTGAGTACAAACCCGGTCAAATTTGGACAATTTCTGACCTTTATAAACAACCTAATTTCAGAGTTTTAGTTCTAGCCTTTAAGTCCACTCGGATTCGGGGACTAATGATCATTCCCCTCCACTACCGTGAAAACTTCATTGGTGTATTAAGCATTTTTCGCCCAGAATTTGATAGTGAAGTTCTCTGGGCAGGAAGATTAGATCCTAATAAGCATCAAGAATTACCACGTCTTTCCTTTGAACTCTGGCGAGAGGAAAAAAAAGGACAAGCACCTGCATGGAAACCGGAAGAAATAGCACTAGGAAAAGCTTTGGCTCATAATTTTGCCATGGCAATTCAGCAACAGCAAACATACCAACAACTACAGTTGCTGAATACTAACCTAGAAGTGAGGGTACAGGAACAAACATCTGAAATAGAAAAAACCCTACTGCTGACTAAAGCACTCAAGCAAGTTACAGATCAGATTCGGAGAACTTTGGACTTGAATAAAATCCTACAAACCATCGTCCAAGAAGTTCGTCCTCTACTCAATTCTGACCGAGTGCTGATTTATCAATTACTGGATGAAGGTAATGGTGAGGTAATTGTCGAAGAAATCAATGGTAATTATCCATCGGTTTTGGGCATGAAACTACCATCAGAATGCTTTCCTGAAGAGTATGCCCGTCTCTACTTACGGGGCAGAGTTAGAGCAATTGACAATATATCTACAGATGTATTAAGTCCTTGCCATCGAGAATTCTTGGAAAGTATGCAAATCCAAGCTAATTTAATTGTACCTATCAAAATGGAAACCCAACTATGGGGTTTACTCGTTGCCCATCACTGTGAATCACCGAGAAATTGGCAAGATGCAGAAATTGATTTGTTGCAACAGTTAGCAGACCAAGCTGCGATCGCAATTCAGCAAGCCCAACTCTACCAACAAAGCTGTAGCGCCGAAGCCGAAGCGATCGCTAAAGCTGCACAACTAGAGCATACACTGCATCAACTCCAAGAAACCCAATCTAAATTAATTCAAACAGAAAAAATGTCCGGTTTAGGACAGTTAGTTGCAGGTATCGCCCACGAAATCAACAACCCTGTCAACTTTATCTATGGCAACCTTTGTCATGCCAGTAATTACACAGAAGATATACTCAAGCTTTTACAACTCTACCAATCCCACTATCCTGACCCTGCAAGTGAGATTCGTGAAATTATGGAAACAATAGACTTTAACTTTGTGATTCAAGACCTACCAAAAATCATGTCATCAATGAAACTAGGTTCAGATCGCATCCGTTCAATAGTCCTATCATTACGCAACTTTTCCCGTCTCGATGAAGCTGAAAACAAGCGAGTTGACTTGCACGAAGGCATTGATAACACCTTACTGATTTTGCAACATCGGCTCAAACCACATAGTCATTTTCCTGGTATTGAAGTCATGAAAGACTATGGTGACTTACCAAAGGTAGAATGCTATGCCGGACAAATGAATCAGGTCTTTATGAATGTTATTAACAATGCTATTGATGTCTTAACTGATCAAGTAGAAGAAAGTCCAAAATCCGCCGATATCAGACCTTTACCCGCTATTCGTATTTCTACCAGAGTTTCAGCACAAAATTCCTATCTGTTAATTAGCATTGCAGATAATGGACCAGGCATGAGTGAAGAAGTTAAAAAGCGGATATTTGACCCATTTTTTACTACTAAGCCTGTCGGCAAGGGTACAGGACTAGGATTAGCAATTAGTTACCAAATCGTTGTCGAAAAACATGGTGGACTAATGGAGTGTATCTCAGCACCAGGCAAAGGTACAGAATTCTGGATTGAAATACCCCTGAAATTGACAAGAGAAAAAAATAGTTAATTAGGTAAAAATTCAGGAGTCAGGAGTCAGGAGTCAGGAGAAACAAGGAAGAAGGAAGAAAATGGTAGTTCATCTTATTCAATCAATAATATATTTGCTAAAAAAGTAAAGTTTAATGAAGAAAATTAGCACCTCTATCTACAGGTGCTACTCTAAATATAGAAGCAAAAGGAACTAGCTTCCCTGGCAGATCAAACAGCTAGAGTTGAAAAGTAAAAAGAGGTCAAAACCGCTGTTAAATTCCTATCTGTCTCGTCAAAACAACACAACACCCAACGCGAACGCTGATATTCCTTCAACTGATTAAAATCAGGGGGCAATGTAGCTAATTTCATTCCTTGTTTATCAAAGTGATGAAAGATAGTACATCCCTAGATAGAATCAAGAAGTAAAAGAAGGGAACAACAAAGCAAGTAGATGTTGGGTGTTGTTGTGTGTAACAGGGAATAGGCAAGAAAAAAGTGGCTTTAGGGACTCCAGGAAATAAATTATTCAATCTTGTGGGATGGGCTTCTAGCCCGTCCAGGTTTAAGGGCAGGCAAGACTTGTACTGAGCTTGTCGATAGCGTAGCGTGGCGTTAGCCATAGTATGCCTACCCCACAAGAATTAATTGAATATTTTTTTATTTGGAAGTCCCTTAGCCCAGAGAGCTTCAATCCTATCTTCTCAGTCCCCAGCGTTAGGCGTAAGTTTGTACTACAATTGAATAGAAACAGACACTTAAAATAGCGCCTTATGTCAATTATTGCGCTCAGAGCGTGGTATCTACAAGATTATGAGCCAATTACAGAATTGGAAAAACGTTCTCCAGACATTCGCTTGAGTAAAAAAAGTTTACTCAAAACTGGACTGCGTGCGGATTTTCTGGAAGAGAGTGATGAAGTTAAAGCTTCAACTTGGTTTAGGCGCTATTTGGAAGGTGAAAACACTGAATTTTATATTGAAGGTAGCGGTGGTTATTGTGTAGCTAACATTGACTTGATTAGTCATGAGATATATTTTACAAAACAAGCGTTGTTAGCTCAGTTAGAACCAACGATTTTTTTCTGCTATCAAACGGAGTATGCCGCAGCGAGTGATTTGCTCAGAGAAGAACTGCAAGAAAGCTTGAAAACTTTAAACTTGCGATCGCGTTTGCCCTTAACATTAATAGAATCATCCCGTCCTAGCAATGCACCTCTGCGGCTGAACCGTGCCATGATGCGGAAAATTCGTAAGAGTTTAATATTTATTGCCGACACCACAGCCATAACAAGCATTGATAACAAAGAAACCCATCAACTAATGCCTAGTCCCAATGTCTGCGTAGAAATTGGCTATGCGATCGCAACTAAGCGGGCTGAACAAATTTTATTAGCACAAATGCAACGTCCAGAATTAGAAGGGCAATTTCCCTTTGATCTACCGTTGCAGCAAATTTTACAATTTCAAAACAGGGCAGAATTAAATAAAATCCTCACAGGGGCTATTGAAACCCAGTTAGCACGATTTAAATTATTTTAGGCATTGAAGACTGGGGATATGGAAAAAGTATTGATCTTTGTTCTCCCTGCCCCCCTTCGACTACGCTCAGGGCAAGCCTGCCTCTTCTGCCCAATCTCCAACTTTTTGGGAACTATTTCTGGGGAAGTAAGCGTCGTGATGCGAAGTCAAAGTTCTGAACTCTCATGATTTTGGTACATCTGATACTTTTCCCGTGTGCTTACCCTTTTCATAGGGGGCCGACGTGGTTAACAATAGGTTGGATGTATTTAAAATGATGTGAATTTATGCCTAGAACTCCAAACGAATATGCCGTTTTCCTCCTCTTGGATAGCGGACATCGGGAAGAAGTGCGTTTTCCTACGATTCAAGAGTTTCAGAAGTGGTATAGTGGGGAGCTTGTGCCAAAGTCAGCTTCTAATGATTTTATTAGCGTACCGATTAAGAATATTCAAGGCGAATATATGGTGGTGCGTCCATCCCGGATTGTTGGCATTCGGGTAGAACCGATTTTTAGCTCTAGTATTGAAAGATGATGAGAAAAACCTTTGCTTTGCTGTCTTTGAGTCTGGGAATTGCCCTTGTAAATCCACTTTGGTCAGTTGTTGCTCAAGTTCCGACTACACTGCCGATACCAATACCGACTACTCCAGAAGTCTTACCAGCACTCCAACCTGTGAATGTGGAAAATGCTTGTAACACCCAAGGTTGCTTGGGTTGGGATGAGCAACTTTGGGGTCAACAAGGAGATAGACAAGCACTGTTAACTTCTATTGATAATAGTTTGCGTTACTTGGGAACGAGTAAAGCGATCGCTATTTATCAAAATTATCCAATTAAAGAGATTACTCTAGATCGTGTCCGTCGGAGTTTGTTACGCTTCCGGCAACTTGTTGTTAGTTCCAAGTCAGCGGCCGAACTACAAGCTGCTGTAAATCGGGAGTTTGTTTTTTATCAGTCTGTAGGCAACGATGGCAGGGGTACTGTTAAATTCACAGCTTATTATGAGCCGGAGTATACCGCCAGCCGGGTGAGAACTTCAACATATAAATATCCCTTGTATAAAGCACCAGCAAACTTTAAAGAATGGGCTAAACCTCATCCAAAACGAGTTGATTTGGAAGGTAAAGATGGTTTATTGGGGAATAAAAGCAAATTACGTGGCTTAGAGATGCTTTGGTTCCGCGATCGCATGGATGCATACATGATCCATATCCAAGGTTCTGCCCAAATTAAATTAACAAATGGCAAAAGAACCTCTGTAGGCTTTGCTGGAGGAACAGATTATCCTTGGACTAGCATCGGAGGAGAACTAGCAAAAGATGGTAAATTGCCACTTAGCGGTTTAACTATGCCCAAGTTACTGAGTTATTTCCGTCAAAATCCCAGAGAGTTGAATAATTATTTACCACGCTGGGAAAGATTTGTTTTCTTTCAAGAAACTAACGGTGCAGCAGCTACAGGCAGCATTAGTGTACCTGTAACAGCAGAGCGTTCCATAGCCACAGATAAGTCTCTCATGCCACCTGGCGCACTAGCACTGATTAACAACTCATTTCCTTATCCTGCCGGGGGAGGAAAATTGCAGCCTCGCAGAGTTAGTCGTTTTGTCTTAGATCAAGATACAGGCAGTGCGATTAAAGGGCCAGGAAGAGTAGATTATTTCATGGGAACTGGTAAACTAGCAGGCGATCGCGCCGGCATTACAGGCGGCAACGGTTCACTGTATTATTTACTACTTAAATAATAAGAAGTAGGAGTCAGGAGTCAGGAGTCAGAAAAAAGATAAATATTATTCCCCCTGCTCCCTGCTCCCTGCTCCCTGCTCCCTTTCGTCTTAAGAGTCCCTAATAAGGTGGATAACCAAATTCATCGTCATCTGCATAAACATAAGAATTGCTAACACCAGCCATTTCCACCTTAGAAACTTCTGGTTTAATAACTTCCTTACCAAAATCCTTGTGTTCTTCAAAAGCCTTACAAATAATTGCCGACTCAGGAGAATCTGAAGCAATCATATAATCAGTTAAAGTTGAAACAGTGGGATGTTTGTAATCCACAGTTGAAGCCACCAAAGCCGTATTCGGCTCAATCCCTCTTTCTTCACATTCAATAATGGGGCAGAAAATTCCATGAGCGTGGAATAAAGGACCTTTTGGAGTTACAGGTTTCTTTTGGAAGGACGCATAAGCCTTTTCTAATTCCGCGACAAAACCACCAATTGGTCTACCTTGTTGATATTCAGAATAATTTTTACCAAAACTTGCTCCTGCTGAACCACTAAGAGTTAATTGCAGAGGTGTTTCATGTAAAAACTTTTTATCTTCACCTACTAAAAAAATTAGATGGCGAGTAAAAGTTTTAAATTTAACTTTATCAGCTAAAAAAGCATCATAATTATCTTTAAAAGTACCCAATTTCATTCCAGTTTCTCGGTCTTTAACAGATAATGGACCGCGACGGACAATTACTAATCTGGGAGTAGTGCTAATAAAAACAGTTTCCATTCCCGAACTAAATTCATGCTCCACCTGTTGCCAATTTTCATCAGGTTGAAAACCAACAGCTTGGGCATTATCCTGTCCAATTGCTAAACCATAGCTTTGTAAACCATCCGCACCATAGCGAGGATTGATCATCAACCCCCAAGGAAGGACTTGAGAAGGAGGGGCATTAAATTTTTCGTCTTCAAAGTCGAACTTGGCAGATGCTTTCATGATTTGAGAATATCAAAGTGCTTAATTTTACAAGTTTATCTCTTGTACCATATTTTGTACCATCCATCTAAGATATCAGGCACTTTCTGAATTAGATTTTAACAATTTTCGTTTAGCTGTTGTTGATTTAAGTCTAAGCAAGGGTAATCGGATATAATTGCTACATGATAGACTATTAAAAGCTACGAGAGGGTCAGAACAGGGCATAGGTACTAAACTTTAGATATAGAGACGTTTGGTGGAAATGTCTCTAAAAAACGATACAAACTACGAACCATGACTTATATATCAGAAAATATGGAAATCAAGGCTTTTCCTATTCGTATAGAAAATGAAGGGAAAATTACTATTCCAGAAGATTTAACAGCGCATCTGAGCTTAGTTACAGGTGATATATTGACATTATTGCAAATTGGTGATGTTGTTTTGCTTACTCCCAAACAGCCCCAAGTTCCACAAATTGCAGACAAAATTACAGCAATGATGGAAGATGCAGGTTTAGAACTGGGTGATTTACTCCAGGGTTTGGAAGCAGAGAGAGAAGCAATTTGGCAAGAGCAACAGAATAATGCGTAAAGTCTTTAGCCATGCAGAGCTAGGCTATACATTGCAATCGTAAAGCTAATAGGTGGAGTTAACAGCTTTCAGTATTTACCCTGTTGGCTAATGGCTTGAGAGCAAAACACCAGTTTTTTTAAGTGTGAAGTCTGAGTTAGTAATTTATTAATCAGTATTAATACAGTTGCAGAGTGCTTGCAAGTGCAATTAATTTGTATATATTATACTTAATTTTTATTTTTATTACTTAATCAAGACAAAAAAGAAACAAAGTATATCCTGAAGCGAGATTTATTCTAGAACTTATCACGTTGATTAATTGTTGAGGCTAATTTATGGCATCGAAGGATCAAATCCAAACTACTCTGAAAGAAAAATATGGCATCAACAAGAATATCAGTCAGGTACTAGATAAGGAAGAATGTGAAAAATTGCTTAATCTTCTCAATAGTGAACCTAGTGCAGTCAAATTAGTTGAATCCTTAGCTCTAAAGAATTCGAGTCTGGGTAAAAATAATGCTTCTCTTGGGAGGAGGCGTACTCAGGCAGAAAATAAACTGGTATCTGTACAAGCGGAATATCTGGATTTAGAAGAGTCTATTAAAAACTTAGAAGAATCTAAGATAACACTTGACACTAAAAAAAAGCAATTAGAAGAAGAAAGAAAAAAACTCGAAATTGAAATTCAAAATTCCTCATCTGAAAATAAAAATTTAAAGGCTAAAATTCAAATATTAAACTCTGATAATGAACAGCTAATTGTAGTAAATGATCAACTAAAAAAAGAGAACAAAGCTTTAAAAAATATAGTCGATGAAATCAGACTTAAATTAGCCATTGAGATAAAAGGTATGCTGAGATTGGAGGATAGTGAAATCCGTAAAGGACTAGTTAAATTATTCAAATCAACACTAGGTTAAAGAAATAATTTTATGACTAATAAAAAAAATAAAAATAAAACTTTTCAAGGAATGAGTTATCGTGAGATTCAACGCGCTAACTCGAATAATAGAAATAATCTCCATAAAGAAGACCAACGTTGGTTAAAAGACAATGGGTACAAAAATATAGGCTGGGATGATGTTATCAAACTTTACCAGAAAATCAAGGATTTTTTAGATAAATATCAGTTACAAGATTTGACACTTGAAGAATTGTTTTTAGAGGCTGACCACATAGGAAATAAATATCTTAGTGATCAGGAGATACAAGAGTTCAATCAAAAGTTAGCTAAAGAAGTCAATGAGATTGCAGATGAGATAGATAAGCAGTTTCCTGATACAGAAATTGAAATTATTGATTTTAGTCAGAAGACTAAGAATAAATATACAAAGAATAGAAATAATCAAAAATCATACAAAACTATTAAATTCTAGTGAAAATTATATGAATATTGAAAATAAAGAACTTAGCGAATTATTTAAGATTGCTGACAAAATTGGTAAAAAGCGATATCACAAACTTACTTCTCAAGATTTTGATAATTATAGAAAATTTGATTACTGGAGATATGTTAATGGTGATGCAGAATGTGGAACAACGGAGGAAAGTAAAGAGTGGGTAAGAGATAATTCAGATTGGTACTGTCCGATTTGTGGGGATAAATACTCTGAAAAGGATGGTAAGAATATTGATCACAAGTTACCTAGATCACAATATCCTTGGTTATCAATGGAATTTAAAAATTTATGGGTCATTTGCAGGATTTGTAATCTGGAAAAGAGTGATATGCACTGGTATGAATATGAACATTATATGTTTATTAAATATCCCGATCTATATCCAGCTATAAAAGCCGCACGTCCTAGTAAGTTGCTTCAGTCCTTGAGGGATTAAACTAACTAGTTTGTGATGGCGATCGCATAACAACTTGAGACAACTGTAAAGTAGAGCGTGATCTACGACGATGTTCCGTTTCCAGTTGTAGTAATTCCAAGCTAGGATTATTATGAATGATTAAAAATTGGCTAAAGTTTTTATGATATCAACATCACATATTATTCACAGTGACCCCGATATATTAGGGGGAACTACCGTCTTTGTGGGAACTCGCGTACCAATTAAGACGTTGCTTGATTATCTAGAAGCAGGTGATTCACTAAATGAGTTTTTAGATCATTTTCCTAGTGTCAGCCGTGAGCAAGCGATCGCAGCCTTAGAATTAGCAAAGGAAATGCTAACAGCTTATGCGAATCCTGCTTGATGAATGTGTTCCACGTCCTCTCAAACGGGAACTCAAAGATTACGAAGTACGAACAGTTGTCGAGATGGGATGGTCAGGTAAAAAGAATGGTGAACTTTTACAACTCATGAAACAAACAAGTTTCACCATTCTATTGACTACAGATCAAAATTTGCGACACCAGCAAAACTTAGAACAAGCGGGAGTTGCAGTTGTTGTGCTTATAGCTCCCAAAAATCGTCTTTCTGACTTGATTCCACTAATACCAGAAGCTAGAAAAGTGCTAAATGTAATAGTTCCTGGAGAGGTAATAGAAGTTGGACTTTCCTAAATGGACTAAGCCTATGGATTATTGATATTGAGTAGAGATCGATACCTTCTCTATGCTTGGTTATTCTCTGAATTTCAGTAAAAATAAGGGTTTTTGCTGTAGGTATAATTAACACTTTCGATTATTCTAGATTTAGAGGATTTTCGAGCAATTTAGGGCAACTACAAATAATGAAAGCTGTTCAAAGGGTAGGGATTGCTGCTGTATCTGGGATAATGTTTTTAACAGTACCATCTGTAGCTAAAGCTAATGATCCCGGTGGTTGTTTTATGGTGACATCATCAGGTAAAACTCTGAGTTTGGGACAACTCTGCGGGATGACACCACCACCATCAACTCCCAAGGTTTTTCGCGTCCCAATTAAGCGTCGTAGCGGTCAGACTCCAATTATAGATGTTAATTTTAACGGTAATCAAGTCTTTGAAATGGTTGTTGATACTGGTGCGAGTGGTATTTTGATTACTCAAGGAATGGCTACAGCCCTGAAAATTCAACCTTCAGGAACAGTAAAAGCTAGTATTGCCGATGGTAGTATAGTTGAGTTCAAAACTGGTAATATCTCAACAATTGCTGTTAGTGGTGCTGTTGTTAAGAATGCCAGAGTTGCGATCGCACCCAAAGCTATGATTGGGTTACTTGGACATGATTTTTTTGGGAAATATGATGTCAAAATCCTAGAAAAACAAGTTGAATTTCATCAGCGTTAGCACAATCATGGGTAGTAATTACCCCCTGGCTAAATTAACCAGGAGTATAAAAAAGATAAGTTCAAGTTTACAAACGTTGCAGCAAATTTAAACCATGCGTATCAGTACCACAGGTATTAAATAACCCGAATTCTGCCGCTAAAAGTTGCACTTCTTCTGATACGACAGGACTGGGTTTCCAAGGATTGGGATTGTTGTAAGCATAGAAAGCCTCAACACCGTCAATTCCATGTTCCACCGCAGCGGGAATCAAGTCAAAGTGCGATCGCTTGTACCGGGCTGGATGAGCAAGTACAGCTAGTCCACCAGCATCATGAATAGCAGATATGACATTAGCAGCTTGATACTGTTTACCTACCGTTGCTTTTTTTTGCAAATAAGGATTGAGACTAGAGCTTTCTGGCTCAAAAGCATAAGCCAAAATGTGAACTTCTATATCCAACAAATTGGCATTAATTTCTACACCACTCCACAGATGAGGAGTATGTGCATCGGGATTACTCCACTTCCAGTCTTCTAACCAAGCCTGCGCCGCTTGATAGCCAGCAATAGTATGATGGTCAGTAATCGCTAGTCCTTTTAGCCCAATTGCGATCGCTTGCTCCATCAATCCACTCGGCTGCAATCTGCCATCCGAGTTGACCGTGTGCATATGAAAATTAAATAAACTAGGACAACTTTGGGCATCAATGTTCTGGAATACTTGTCTTAAAAGTTCTGTGGAAGCAGTAGTCTGGACAAAATTTACAACCATAACCCCCTCTGAACAACAATATGCAATTTTTTAAGAAACCAACACGCCACACTGAATAAATGAAAAATCAATATACACTGGTGTCGGCAGCTACTTTATCTGCTACAGTAATTAATTTTTGAGATTTGTTAAGACTACGTTAGCAAATCTCAACGCTCATGGTCATGAGTATTTTTGATTACTTCTATAAAGACAGTCTAAAATTTTGCGTAAGTTTTGATAAATACTGATATTCTATTCGTTTTAGATACCTGTTATATCTGTTTAGGCTGGTAATGACCAATTACCAATTACCAATTACCCATTACCCATTATCAATTCCCCTGTTCCAGTCACAACTTCACCAATCGCATAAGCGGGAATATCCTGCGATTGAAAATGGTTAATTGCTTGTTCCACTTCGTGAGGTGGTAGTATCACCACAAATCCAATCCCCATATTAAATGTATTATACATAGCTTCAGCACCCACAGAGCCAGCCTCAGCTAACCACTGAAACATAGAGGGAATAGTCCAACTATTGGGATTAATTTTGATTGCTTGTCCTGTTCCCAGACATCTAGGTAAATTTTCCGGCAAACCCCCACCAGTGATGTGAGCCATAGCGTGAACTTCTAACCCAGCTTTTAAAGCCGCTAAAACAGGTTTAACATAAATTCGGGTAGCTTTGAGGAAAGTCTCACCGATAGTTTCCCCATTTAATAAATCTGGGTTGTCATTCCAAGAAAAGCCCCCGTTGCTGACAATTTTTCTGACCAAACTCAAACCATTACTATGCACCCCAGTGCTAGCTAAACCTATAGCCACATCCCCAACTTGCACTTGAGAACCATCTAGCATCCGGCTTTTTTCCACAATTCCCACACAGAAACCAGCCAAGTCATATTCACCTACTTGGTAAAAACCGGGCATTTCTGCCGTTTCTCCTCCCAACAAAGCAGAACCAGCCAATTTACAACCAGTAGCTATACCTGCCACCACCTGAGTTAACTGCTCTTTGTCTAGCTTACCAGTTGCTACATAATCTAGGAAAAACAGTGGTTCTGCTCCCGATGTCAGCACATCATTAACACACATCCCCACCAAATCAATCCCTACGGTATCATGGCGGTTGAGAATTTGGGCTATTTTTAGCTTTGTACCGACACCATCTGTCCCAGACACCAAAACGGGTTCCTTGTAACCTGTAGGAAGTTGAAAGCAGCCACCAAAGCCACCTAATCCCCCAATTACTTCCGGTCTAAAGGTGCTGTGAACCAAATTGCGAATTTGATCTACAAAGGCTCTACCCGCTTCAACATCAACGCCTGCATCCCGATAATCCATGCCTAATTACACCGTTCTCAATCTGCGACACACATAGACTATCATCATGACACAATTTAGGCACTAATAGAAGAAGGAGTTCAGGAGTTCAGGAGTTCAGAAGTTCGGGAGTTCAGGAGAAAAAGCAATAAGAAACTTCCTCTCGGCTACCCATCTTCCCTACTCCCTTCTCATCAAAAGAATACCGAATGAAATGAACCGCAAAGACGCAAAGTACGCGTTCGTCGAAGACGTTCCGAAGGAAAGTAAAGAAGGAAGAAGAAGGAAGTATTACTTGTCACCTATTCCCTAAAATACCTGATCTTCAATTCCGAGCCACCATTCACCCAAATTCATCAAATCTTGGAGAATATCTGCTAATTCTTGCTCATAAACCTGTGTTGATATTGTATCTCGCCGTTCTTTTAGTTTTTGTAGCCTTAATTGAACCAATAACCAAGGTTTAGAAATGCCCCCTGTGGCTTCTAGATATTGTGCTAGTTTTGTACTATCCATAAAATTTTAGTTTCTTGTGCGTTTAATTACGAATTTAAAATTATCTATACTAAAAACGGGTTAAAAGTGTCATTCTGAACGAAGTGAAGAATCTCCGAGATACTTCTCTACGAGACGCTCCGCGAACGCTGCACTACGTTACGCTCAGTATGACATAAGTCCAGATTTCACCCGGTTACAGTATAAATAATTAAGTAAGGAGAATACTCCAAGTCAGGATAATAAAGGCTTTTTGAGTCAATTTTGATGATTTTGAAAAAATCTCACTTCTCTCTATTCCTGACTTTATTAAGCATTCTGACTCCTTGCCCTGAGCGTTCACGTAGTGTGTCGAAGACAAGCCGATAGCGTAGCGTGGCGTTTAGCCATAGGGCTGAATCCTGAATTTTTACCAAATTATGCTTTTACTTCATAAATAGATATTGCTTCATCTTTGCCTTTGACTTTCACTGATTTATCTATTAGTCTCAAAGAAAAAGATTCAGGACAAGATAAGTTTCTCACTACTGATTCTGTGATGAGAATATTACATCCATATTGCTTAGTTAGCCCCTCAATTCGGGAGGCAACATTAACTGCATCACCGATAACAGTAGAATCAATGCGGGAGGTAAAGCCCACTGTACCCATAACTACTGTACCACGATGAATACCAATGCCAACACTAATTCTTGGTAAACCAGTTTGTCCTGTTTGCATACTTCGCTCATCATTAAACTTATCTAAAGCCTGTTGCATTAAAATTGCGGCACGTAAAGCGCAGTCTGTATTCCCATCGTCAAATAGCGCCATAATAGCATCACCAATATATTTATCAATAAATCCCCCTGCTTCATCTATGGCTTTTCCCATACAAGCCAAATAGTCATTCAAAAACCTAAAGATTTCTATAGGTTCCATTGCTTCAGACATTGAGGTATAACCGCGAATATCACAGAATAAAATCGTCATTCTTCTTGTTGAAGCTGCACCCACTTCAATATTTTCTATTCCTTGGGGAGCAATAACTGAGATAAACTTATTGGGAACAAATCTCTCAAAAGAATCTAAAGTTTTTTGCAACTTGCTAAATGATATCTGCAATGCAGCAGACATTTCATTTACCGAAGTTGCCAAAGCGCCAATTTCATCTGCACGAGAATGAATATCTGCGCGATGCTGTAAATCTCCGCCGGCGATTTTAGCAACACTAGCTTGTAAACGGCGTACCGGATCACTTAAATGCTGTGCTAAGAAATACGCACATATCCAGCCTACGTTTAGTCCGACAAAACCCACTATCAAAGCCTGATTGACTGCATTGGTAACAGCACGATTGACTTTTCGTAAGGATATACCTATTCTTAATTTGCCAAGTTTTCTACCAGATAGTGTTTGAATATCTGATGCTACCTCCATCACCTTTTCACCACGTTTAGCCCGCAACTTATCAGCAAAATAAATATCTCGGAGAATAAATGTTTCGACAACGTGAGTTTTTTCGGAGGAATTTATGGCAGCATTGGTGACACTGAGGGATACAATATCAGGGATATAATTGTTTTGAAATTCGTTAGGAGAAGCGGCAGCAATTTGATTTTTTTGATTGGAATCAGATACTAAGGCATAGATAAAATCATCATTTTCTCTCAACAGCAAATCTATATTTAAACGAATTTGACTCCAATTCTCCTCCGATACCTCGTTGGCATAGGTAGAACTTAATACCTTAGAAAGACTTTTAGCATCATTTAATTTTTCTTGGTGGTAAAGAGTACTTTCACTTTTTGCCCAAACCGTAACTATCGCACCAATCAAAGCCAGAATCAGGAGGGTGGTAGAAGCCATGATCTGGGTGCGAATTGAAGAACGTAAGGCGAAAAATTTCATGGCTTTACAGTCAACTCTTCTACAAAAGTCGCCCATTTGAGTTGCTTGGTTTCTGCTTGACAGTTATCACCGAAAGCTAGAGTTACTGGGCCACCCATTTTCGATGAAATTGGTTTTTTGTCGTTATCCCATCTGGTAGCTAAGAGAATATCACAGTCGCGTACTTCTTCAGCGGTTAAATTTATTGCTTCTGTCGTTTTACTGTAAACTACTGGTTTCCCACTTATAACCACAGATCCCGTTGGATTTAAGTTAACACCAGCTAAGGACAAAACATCGCGCACTCTGACACCCTGTAGTTGAACCTTGTTACTCGGCCACCAGACTCGATAACCAACTTTTTGTGTCAGGGTAACTTGAGGTAATTTGTCCAGGTCTGCTAAATTAAATTCACGCTGACCCACTCGCACTAAAGCTTTTTCTGTACCAACTATGATATCGGTGACGTAAAATGCCCACATACCTTCATCATATTTTTGTTTGAGTTCCTGATGCTGGGTATAAGGAAAGACCAAATAAATTGGACCTCCTTCACTACGCTGAATTTGTTGATTATTTCTAGTAAGTGCTAAAATAATTGGGTAAGTAAGCAAGTCTTCTATTTTAATTGTGACTTGATAAGCGTCGTAACAGACAAAAGTTACTTCAGTGACTCCTGGTTGAATACCAAACTTTTGTAACAGTGTGTCTACAGCTATGCCACGAAACTTAAATACCTGATTTGGGTTAACGATGTTATTTGCATCAACTGTATTCACATTGGCCTGAGCTAAATTTTCTATCTGCTGCCAATTTAAGGTTACAGGTTTACCAGTCGCTGTCTCACCCTGAATAACTAAATTCCACTGACGCTGCTGATTGTTTTTGTCGTTATCTGCCAGAATTTGCCTATTGCGCGTAACCGCTTCTTTACGCCATACTTCCAATTGTTGATCTGTCGGCTTTTTTGTGCAACCTACCAAGCAGACTATAGCTATCCCTAAAGATGCTAAGGCCAAGTTTTTCCAGACATTCAATACAACCACATCTAAAACTACTACTTTAAGAAGGTTTGTAAATTGGGGTTGGCTACTTTACGGGCAGCACTGTAATACATTTTTACACGATGATTAGAGATTCTCCACAAAAAT
This sequence comes from Anabaena sp. WFMT, assembly GCF_051781005.1. NCBI lineage: Bacteria > Bacillati > Cyanobacteriota > Cyanophyceae > Nostocales > Nostocaceae > Anabaena > Anabaena sp. WFMT. The sequence goes on from NZ_JBPWOA010000006.1 coordinate 282,816, forward strand.
GTGACCTTTGTGGCTACTAAATGATGAAAACGTCACAATAGGGAATGGGGTGGTGGGGAATGGTGTCAACTTAACTTGAAAGCCTTGTAATGTCGGTATATCAAACTTACTCAATTAACCAATCAATCCAGAAGAACCCCACCCCTAACCCCTCCCCACTGTTTCGTGGAGGGGAACTGGATTTTTGCAAATAATCTTAAATTAAGGAGTTTAATTTCAGTGGTATTACAAATACAAAACAGCACTTACGAAGCGAAAACCCAAGAAATCGCTAAACAGGTTCTTGCGGCTACTCAAGAAAATCGCTCTTTTTTGGCTGCTTTACGGGATCAAATGCGTTGGGATGATAAGTTACTCGACTGGGCTATGAGTAATCCTGGGTTAAGGGTACAACTTTTTCGCTTTATTGATACTTTACCCGCTTTACATAGTAAATCAGAAATTGCGTCTCATTTACAAGAATATTTGGGAGATGAGTCTGTAGAATTACCCGCAGCTTTGAAAGGAATGCTCAATTTTGCTAATCCTGATTCTATGCCGGGACAGGTAGCAGCAACAACTGTGGGAACTGCGGTAGAAACTCTGGCACATAAGTATATTTCTGGGGAAAATATTAAACAAGTCATTAAAACTGTTGAGAGACTGCGAAAAGAAAAGATGGCTTTCACTATTGATTTACTTGGTGAAGCGGTCATTACGGAAACAGAAGCGCAGTCTTATTTAGAAAGATACTTGGAGTTGATGCAGCAATTGGTGGAGGCTTCGCAAAGGTGGACGAAAATTCCGGCTATTGATGAAGCTGAGGGTGAGAATATTCCGAAAGTTCAGGTTTCTGTGAAGTTAACGGCGTTTTATTCTCAGTTTGATCCTTTGGATGCTCAAGGTAGTGAGGAACGGGTGAGCGATCGCATTCGTATTTTACTACGTCGGGCGAAGGAGTTGGGTGCAGCAGTCCATTTTGATATGGAACAGTATGCGTATAAGGATATTACTTTCAATATTCTCAAAAAACTTCTACTCGAAGAAGAATTTCGTCAACGTACTGATATTGGCATGACTATTCAAGCATATCTGCGTGATAGTGAACAAGATGCTAGAGATATTATTGCTTGGTTAAAACAACGCGGTTATCCTCTAACTGTTCGTTTGGTTAAGGGTGCCTATTGGGATCAGGAAACTATCAAAGCTACTCAAAAGCATTGGCAACAACCGGTTTACAATGATAAAGCGGCTACAGATGCGAATTTTGAGACGATTACGCAGATTTTGCTAGAAAATCATGAGTATGTGTATTCTGCCATAGGAAGTCATAACGTGCGATCGCAATCTCGCGCTATAGCAATTGCTGAAACTCTCCAAGTCCCCCGTCGTCGGTTTGAAATGCAAGTTCTCTACGGCATGGGTGATAAAATAGCCAAAGCCTTGGTAGATAAGGGTTATCGCGTCCGGGTTTATTGTCCCTACGGTGAACTTCTCCCCGGAATGGCTTATTTGATTCGGCGATTATTGGAAAATACCGCAAATAGTTCCTTTTTACGCCAAAATTTAGAAAATCGTCCCGTTGAAGAACTACTAGCACCACCAATTCCAGCTTCCCCCTCGCTTGCGGGGGGGACTGAGGGGGGGTTCTTCGGTGTAGCAGATACAGATTATGCTGAAGAAGAAAAAAGAAAAGTTTCTCAGCAAGCTTTCCAAAATGTCCGTCAACAACTTGGAAAAACTTATTTACCATTGATTAATGGTGAATATGTAAATACAACCACGTTTGTTGATTCCCTTAATCCTTCTAATTTCAGTCAAGTTGTGGGAAAAATTGGACTTCTCAGCGTTGAACAAGCTGAGGCAGCAATGAAATTTGCTAAAGCGGCTTTTCCTGCTTGGAAGAAAACCCCAGTTAAACAACGTGCTGATATTTTGCGGAAAGCTGGGGAGTTAATGGAGGAAAGACGCGCTGAACTTTCTGCTTGGATAGTTTTAGAAGTAGGAAAACCTGTTAAAGAAGCTGACGCGGAAGTTTCGGAAGCAATTGATTTTTGTCTTTATTATGCTGATGAAATGGAACGGCTGGATAAAGGTGTAATTTATGACGTATCTGGAGAAAATAATCGTTATATTTACCAGCCGAAAGGAATCGCTGTAGTGATTTCTCCCTGGAATTTTCCTTTGGCTATTGCTTGCGGGATGACTGTCGCTGCTTTGGTTTCTGGGAATTGTACTTTGCTCAAACCTGCGGAAACTTCTTCTGTAATTACTGCCAAATTTACAGAAATATTAATTGAAGCAGGAATACCAAAAGGTGTTTTTCAATACGTCCCCGGTAAAGGTTCTCAAGTCGGTGCTTATTTGGTAAATCATCCTGATACCCATGTGATTGCTTTCACTGGTTCCCAGGAAGTAGGTTGTAGAATTTACGCAGAAGCTGCAATTCTCAAACCCGGTCAAAAGCATATGAAGAAAGTAATTGCGGAGATGGGTGGGAAAAATGCAATTATTGTGGATGAAAGTGCTGATCTAGACCAAGCTGTTGTCGGAGTTGTGCAATCTGCTTTTGGTTATAGTGGTCAAAAATGTTCTGCTTGTTCACGGGTAATTGTTCTCGAACCAATCTATGATGCTTTTATAGAAAGGTTGGTAGAAGCGACGAAATCTTTGAATATCGGTGAAACGGAATTACCCAGTACTCAAGTTGGTCCGGTGATTGATGCTAATTCGCGCGATCGCATTTTGGAGTATATTCAAAAAGGGAAAGAAGAAGCAAAAGTCGCTCTAGAATTACCCGCACCAAGTCAAGGTTATTTTATCGGTCCTGTGATTTTTTCAGAAGTACCTGCAAATGGGATAATCGCACAACAGGAAATCTTCGGTCCCGTTTTAGCAGTGATTCGAGTTAAAGATTTTGCAGAAGCTTTGGAAGTTGCTAACGGAACAAATTACGCGTTAACTGGTGGACTTTATTCTCGGACACCTTCCCACATTCAGCAAGCGCAAGCAGATTTTGAAGTGGGGAATTTATACATTAACAGGAATATTACCGGGGCAATAGTCGCCCGTCAACCTTTTGGTGGTTTTAAGCTTTCTGGTGTTGGTTCTAAAGCTGGGGGGCCTGATTATCTTTTGCAATTCCTAGAACCAAAAACGGTGACAGAAAACATTCAGCGTCAAGGTTTTGCACCTATTGAGGGTGCTGAGTAGGAGTTATTTTTAAACGCAGAGGTACGCAGAGGTACGCGGAGAGGAAGCAGTTTTTACGCATTTACAGCAATTTTCTTCCTTTGCGCCTTTGCGCCTTTGCGTGAGATTATAATTCCCAAAAGTCGCAATCTAAAATAGAGTCTATATCATTAGGATATGGCCACACATCAGGAAAAGTCACTTGCGGGTAATTTTTGTGAACCCCTTTGAGTGCAAGTCTCCAAGCACTATTAAAAGCTTCTTCCCAGATAGTTTTGAGACTGGGAGAATCTTCAAGTTCTAATTCTATTTGTCGTCTTTGTTCATCAATAGTAATTTCCCAACCACGATAGTCATTGGGTAAGTTGATGTACAATCTTTTTAGTAAATGTTCTAGAAGAATCAAAAGTCGGCTTTTTAGTTCTTTTTTCTCAGATCTCCCCAAACTCTCAATTTCCTCTATTAAGTTCTCTAAATCAAGTTGATCAAAATCATGGGTTCTCAGTTTAGCAACAGTATCTGTTGTCCAAAGCAAAAAGTCACGGTTATAGAGTGAAGATTTCATATATTTTTCTCGATGTTACCCCCATTCTATGCCATCATTATTTATTACAAATACCTAATATATCCCCAATTTTTTGAATAAATCGGGGAATATGAAACTAATTATTTTGGACACTCAGGTAAGCTTTTGTTAGCGTAGTAGCAATCAAAATAATTTAGAGCTTCTCCACTAGATTCAAAGCTTCCAGTTTGAGAGGATGGATCTTTTTTTGGATCTTCCTTATCATTCCAAATTTTCAAGTAGTAATTACTACCATCATCAGTAGACCATAATTCATAAAGATAATCACCACCCCTACCCTCACTTCTCAAGTAGTCAGCTAGTGCTGTCTTGGATACAGATAAAAGGGTAGATATAGTCAAGATAGGAATTAGAGCTATTTTCAATATTTTAGTTGTCTTCATAGATACACCAATTATCGCTTTAACATCAATAATATCGTAACTACATATTTGTATCTTGTCTACTCTAGTCATATCAGTATAATCTTATTTTTAGAACCAATTAATTATATTTTTAAAGATGGCAACACCAATAGATATCCTGATTTTATCCAATGGTCCAGGGGAAGTAACAACCTGGGTGCGTCCGGTAGTGAAAGCGTTAAGAGAACAATTAGGTGATGATCGTGATGTTGTCAGAATTTCTGTAATTTTATCACCTTGTCCCCATGCTAGTGGAAAAGAGAGAGCGATCGCACTTTCTTACCCAGAAGTTGATAGAGTCCAAGCCGCATCACATTTTTGGCAATTTCTACTTTGGGGAAAAACCGCAGAAAGTTGGGACTGGAGAAGTAAGGGTGTAGTTGTATTTCTCGGTGGTGATCAAATTTTCCCGATCATTATTGGTAAAAAACTGGGGTATAAAACAGTAGTTTACGCCGAATGGGAAGCCCGTTGGCACAATTTAATCGACCGTTTTGGGGTTATGAAAGCGAAGGTTGTAGAAAATGTTTCACCCAAATATGCTCATAAATTTACCGTTGTCGGTGATTTGATGTTAGAAGCAGCAGAACAAGATCACCTCAAATCCGAAGTTAAAAATCCACAATCTAAAATTGAAATGATTGGGATTTTACCAGGTTCAAAAGCTGCGAAATTAACCCAAGGTGTACCTTTAACTTTAGCTATTGCTGAATATATTCACACCAAAAGACCTCAAACCAAGTTTGTAATTCCTGTTGCCCCAACTTTAGATTTACAAACTTTAGCGAGTTTTGCAAATCCCCAAAAAAACCCTTTTATAGAAATTTTTGGTGCTAATAGTGCAGCTTTAATTATTCCAGAACAAGGTCAGCCAATATTAAAAACAGAGACAGATTTAACTGTTGAATTGTACCAAGAAAATCCAGCATATAAATTATTATCTCAATGTTCTATTTGCTTAACTACAGTTGGTGCAAACACGGCTGAACTTGGTGCTTTAGGCGTGCCAATGATTGTTTTATTACCAACTCAACAAATGGATTCTATGCGCTCTTGGGATGGTTTACCAGGGTTGTTGGCTAATTTACCAGGAGTGGGTACAAATTTTGCTAAATTGATTAATTGGTTTTTTCTCAAACGCATAGGTTTATTATCCTGGCCAAATATTTGGGCGCAGGAAGAAATAGTACCAGAACTTTTGGGGAAACTTAAACCGCAAGAAGTTGGAGAAATGGTTTTAGACTTTTTAGAAAATCCCGAAAAATTGGAGGCTATGCGAGATAAACTTCGCAGTGTTAGGGGTGAAGGTGGTGCTGCTGATAAATTAGCAACTTTGGTAAAGGAAGAGTTATTGTAGAAACTCTAAACTTTCTGTAGCTCTTGTTTTTCCCCTAACTCACTTATCCATCAACTTTAACAAAATCGCTTCTAACCTCTCTAAAGCAGCGTTGGTTGATTTTTGGTTCTCTCCAAAGTTCCGTTGACTCTCCTCAAAATTCCGATCCAATCGCACTATGATGTCGTCTAATACGGCGCTGCGAGCTAATACCGTGTTTGCAGTTCCAATAAAATCATCAACTTTATAGGTCAGGTCATCAACTCTAGTTGTCAAACCATTTAAGCTGTTGACCGTAACTTCTAATATCGCTTCTATCCGATCTAGTCTATCCACTGGTGGTGTTGTCATTGTTTTGCTGAGTTTGAGCTAACTTGCTTTTGGATTTTTCTTGGTTCGATTAGTGATAGCTTCGCTGACAAGTATCTTTACCATTTGGCTCATAGAGCGTTTTTCGCTTTTAGCTTCTGTTGCTATTTCTGTATAAAGCTCTAAATCGTCTTCATCAGTGAAATATATGTTTAGTCTTTTTCCGTCGGGCATAGTAGCACTGCTTAGTGTTTCCATGCCTTTATTTTGTATTTATTTCTTCCTTTTGTCATCTAGTGTTTAATAGTGTTATTATAACACTACATTTATCAATCGCGCAACAATAAATCACCAATTGATGTCCAATAGGTAGATATGACGCTTATCTGAAAATAGTTGTAGCGTTTTAGTTGCTAGTGCAAGAAGACAAAAGGTAAGAAATCTTGAATAGTCAGCTTTTTAGCCTTTTTTAACTTCAAGTAGGAAATTCTACCCGTAACTGATTGACAACCCGATCTAATCCGACGGAATGGGCTGCTTTAAATAATAAGCGATCGCCCTCCTGCATATAATTCTTCAATCTCGCTACCAAATCCGCATGGGTGACAAAACACTCAGAAGGTATACCACTAGCGCTTTTGGCGATGGTTTCCGCATCTTCTCCATCAACCAAAACCAGCAAACCATCTAACTGCAAATTCTGCACCATTTCCCCAATTTGTTGATGCAGTTGTGGGGATCTTGCCCCTAATTCCTTCATTGCCCCCAAAACAGCTATTTTCCGCTTTCCAGGGGTATCTGCCAATAACTGCAACGCCGCTAACATCGCTTCTGGGGCAGCATTGTAGGTTTCATCTAAAATTAAAATATCATTAGCTAAGGTAAATCGTTGCGATCGCCCACCAGGCATATTCACAACTACCCCAGCTTGTAGAGATTTCCAATCAATTTCTAATACCTTAGCTACTGCTAAAGCTGCTAAAAAATTACTAGCATTATGACGACCAGGCAGCGGTAAAGGTAAACGCATTCCCGCTACTTCTACAACTTCATTATCAATTAACTCCCCTTGAATATCGCCACCAGAAAAGCCGTAACTAATCACTTTCCCTTGCCAAAATCTCGCTGCTGTCTCCATTAATAGAGAATTATCATGATTAAGAATCGCCACACTATCAGCAGGCATTTCGGCTAGTAACTCACATTTCGCTTCCGCTATTGCTAATTCTGAACCGAGTAATTCAATATGTGCCGTTCCCACATTGGTAATTAACCCAATGGTTGGTTTAGCGATTTGCGTCAGTTCGGCAATTTGTCCCCTCCCCCGCATTGCCATTTCTATCACAGCAAAATCATCTTCTGCACCGAGTTCTAACAGAGTTTTTGGGACACCAATTTCGTTATTGAAATTTCCATAGGTTTTGTGAACTCGTCCCTGAGTGGCTAAAACTGCGGCGATTATTTCCTTGGTTGTGGTTTTACCCACCGAACCTGTTACCCCAATCACCGGCATAGCAAAGGAATCACGCCACCATCTAGCAATTTGCTGATATGCCTTGAGGGTGTCTTTCACCTGCAAAACCGGGAATCCAGGATTTTCATAGTCGTAATCTACAATAGCTGCGATCGCACCTTTAGCGATCGCAATCTCCACAAAATCATGTCCATCAAATTTTTCCCCTCGTAAAGCCATAAATACTTCACCAGGTTGCAAAACTCTGGTATCTGTTTGCATACCAATGCCCAATTGAGCTAAAGCAGATACAGATACGTTAACAGGATTCGCTAAAAGAACTTCAACCAGTTGGGATAAAGTGGCCGATACAGACATACTCAATCATCAATAAAAGTTAATTAGAGAACTCCACAAAAAAGATGATCCAATCTTGTGGGATGGGCATCTTGCCCGTCCTTGTATTATTTAGCAGACATCTTGCCTGCACCACAAGAAATTTTGGGATATTTTTTATTTGGAAGTCTCTTACCAAATCCTACAATCCTTATGGTCAATTAGTAATTAGTAATTCATAATTAGGGCTTGCTGATAGCGTAGCGTAAGCCATATAAACATACAGCAGTTTGCGTAGTTAGGAGGTACAAAATCTAAATTGAAACCTATTTGTATTTTAGGGTTGCCAAGGCTTGATTGGCAGGAATTCCTTCACCTTGCTCAAATTCATCCAGTCCTTTACGAATACCTACTATTGTTTCTAGGTAATCAATTCGCTCTAAGAGTTCTCGATATGTGCTTGGGGGCTGTTTTGGCGGGGTTTTCATTGATTGCAAAAAACTCAGTATATCCTCTAGGATTTCGTTGGGGGTGTTGTCAATTTCTTGTAAGAGCAATTCTTTGATAGTCATTACAGTTAATCGCTGAGATTTATGTTTCTATTATAGCGATCGCACCTCACTGCTTCCTAATAATAGGCGATACCTTCTCTACGAGATACTATTGCACTTACCTACATCGCCAAAACAGAGATTGTTTTGGGACTTTCAGAAAATAAATGATCTCATCTTGTGGGGTAGGCATACTTCGACAAGCTCAGTACAAGTCCTGCCTGCCCTTGATAATTAGCGGGCAAGATGCCCGCACCACAAGAAATATGTGTATATTTTTTTATTTGGAAGTCCTTTTTGTCTTCAATTACAGTTTTATCAGCCCAACCAGCACACATTCCTGAATGTCTGGATGCGATCGCAATTACAAAACTTCATTAAGGAATATTTATCCGAGAAAACACAGAAAAGATACAGCGGTCTTCTTTACTAAAAAAATATATTTCTGAATAATAGTAATTATGTACTGTAAAAAATATTTTTGCTACTCTCCAGCAATGGCATTTAGTCAGCCAATTTTCTGTATAGAGTCATACCCCTGATTCGTCATCAATGAAGAAAAAATCAAGCTTGTTTTTTTCCTTCCCCTTATTCCCTGGTATAAATAACCGTCCCAATAGCGGTACAGTTACCTGCGGGGTTTATCACTTCCAGGTAAACCTGCAACGCTGTGAGACTTGTAGGGCTTGCTGTTCCCATGATTAACACGAAGGGAACACGTACAGAGAATTTTTTGGTTGCTGAAGCACACCTTGAAAGTGAACTTAGTGTTCTCCTGTTTTTTCAATCGTCTCAATCACTGCCAAACCTATACTCGAAGCTGCAATTAAAAGAATTGCTGAGATCAAATAGGCATTGGTCAACATTCGGAGGGCATCGTCAAAAAACATATAGGTGGTCATTTGTTCACCTTCAGAACTTTAAGCGGCTACTAGTACTATTAATGTCTCAGCATTCAGATGGATTGATCTTGCTGATTAATCCCTAGCAATAGCATCTTAACAAAACTTTAGCTCTTTCAGGAGATCATGACAAATTTTTATCGCTAAAGATTTGATGAATTTAGCCCTGATTTGGTGAGAGACAATACAGAAAAATACTATAAGTAAAAATAACGCCACTCCTAAGTACCGTAAGCCCTTTTATAATTCCGTGTCATTGATTACATCTACCGAGAGGAAGATCATGGAATATTTACATTTGGCAATATCCACCAATCGTCTGTTATTACAGCCGATATCACTTAAATATAAAGAAGATATTTTTCGAGAATTCACTCCGGAAATTACAACTTATTTATATGCTGCCCCACCTAGAGAAATTGAAGATACTGAATTTTTCATTAATGAATCTTTACTAGAAATGCAAAAAGGAGAGAATTTAATAGTTGTGATTTTAAAGAAAGATTCTCAAGAATTTTTAGGCTGTAGTGGCATATATAAAATTAATAGTAAATCGCCGCAAATGGGAATTTGGTTAAAAAAATCAGCACATAATCAAGGTTATGCTACAGAAGCAATTAGATCATTGAAGCAATGGGCTGATGCTAACTTAGATTACAAGTATCTAAGATATCCTGTAGATCGTGAAAATGACCCCAGCCGAAGGATTGTAGAAAAGCTAGGAGGGCAAATTTATCTAAAATATAAGCATATTAATTTGAGTGGCAGAATCTTAAATATACTTGAGTATAGAATCCACAAATCAGTAGATATACTGCAAAAGGGTGAAATCTGAACTTATGTCATACTGAGCGTAACGTAGTGCAGCGAAGTATCTCGGAGATTCTTCACTTCGTTCAGAATGACACTTTTAACCCGTTTTTAGTATATCTATACTAAAAATACAGCACTAGGCTAAACAGCGTTCAATAGTGGCAACTACTGATTTTGATAATGATGATAAATCATAGCCACCTTCTAACCCAAATAAAATTTTGCGAGTTACACCTAAACAATATTCTGTGAATAAACCAAAATCTTCAGGTTGCAAATTGACACTTGCTAAAGGATCATCTGCTAAAGCATCATAACCAGCACTAATAATCAGTAAATCTGGCTGAAACTTATTTAAAAAAGGTAAAATCAAACTTTTCCACAGGGGTTGATAGGCAGTAATATCACTACCAGGGGGTAAAGGTAAATTGAGAACATTCTGATGTAAACCTTTTTCGGAAGCTTTCCCAGTACCGGGATAAGCTGGATATTGATGTAGAGAACAATATGCAATTTGTGAGTGAGTCTCCACTATCGCTTGAGTACCATTCCCATGATGTACGTCCCAGTCCAAGATAGCGACTCGGTTAACTCCTGGTTGTTGTAAAGCATATAAAGCAGCAATAGCCGCATTAGAAAATAAGCAAAATCCCATTCCTGCATCACTTTCAGCATGATGTCCCGGTGGACGCGCTAATACAAAAGCGGGATTTTCTCTGGCTAAAACCACATCTACTCCATCTAACCAAGCGCTAACCGCTAATAAGGCCACATCATAGCTACGGGGAGAAACTGGGGTGTCTCCATCTAAATAACCACCACCTGTAGATGCGATCGCTTGTAGTTTGCTAATGTATGTTGCAGTATGGGCAGTTTCTATCCAAGACATCAACCCTAATTTGAGGGTAGGAGATAGCCATTCTAGTTTTTCAGCAAAGCTGGTATTTTTCAAAGCATTGACAATTGCCCTTAAGCGTTCCGGTTTTTCGGGATGATAGCGTCCGGTTTGGTGTTCTAGAAATTCATCAGAATATATGACTGGTAGCATGGACTAGAAAAGTCAAAACACTGAATCTAATTCTAACCTGACTAATCTTTACTTAAGCCAGTCATGTCATTATCGGGTTCGTCTACCATTTCGGGAACTAAAGCTGGATTTCCGCGTTTCTCCATTGCTGATTGTTCTCGGATGACATCATCCATTTTTGGTGGATGTTTAATTTTGTCTAGTAACTCTGGACTTAATTGTGATGCTTCTTCTTCAGGGTTCAGCTTTTCGGCTTGATTGGGAACTGTTTCTTGATTCATGAATTTTTTCATAACTTTACCAACCTAGCCTAAACAATCTGATTGTTAAATTTACCTATCTATAGGCTTAATTGTGATCTGAAAATTCATCAGCTAAAAGACTTAGAGAACTCCATAAAAGAGATGATCCAATCTTGTGGGATGGGCATACTATGGCTAACGCCACGCTACGCTATCGACAAGCTCAGTACAAGTCCTGCCCGTCCTTATATTCTTAGCAGGTTTTTCAGTCTGCACCACAATAAATTTTGGGATATTTTTTATTTGAGAGTCTCTTAGTAACATAAAATAATTTTTGACTTGGTTGAATATTTATGATTAAAATACATCAAATTAAAGGAAATAAACCACTTCTTCTAGATACTATTGAAAAAGTATGGTTAGTAAAATCAGGTTCTTTGGCACTTTTTAGTACTAAAGTTGAGGAGGGAAAACCTATAGGAAATCGCCGTTACCTTTTCTGTGTTAGCCAGGGAGAAGCTGTATTTGGATCTAGATTATGGCATGAACCAGAAACTAATACTCAATGCGGTATTTTAGCCATAGCTTTGGAAGATACAGAACTTGAGTTATTAGAATTGAGCAATATGATTGCAGGGATAGAGGAGAATACAGCAGAAACTCTGCAATTTACGAATTTAATAGAAAACTGGCTCGGTAATTTAAATCAACTGGTGATAGGAGAATCAAAACCAAATGTGAAAGTTGTAGTCAAAAAAGATTTAGAACAACTTTCTTTATCACCTGGGGAATTTTTACAAGCTGCACATCAATCAGTAATTTGGGTGCGAGTGTGTGAGGGTGATGCTTTGTGGATGGGTAGAAAAGATTTCTCTTTAGATGAGAAAAAATGGTTTCCAATTACTTCTGTAACTTGGTTACAACCGATTACACAAATTGAAGTTGAGACAAGTATGACTGCGGATTTAAATTATAAACAATTACTGATTGGACTAACTCATTTTTATAATTATCTTCATAACTATTTTTATCAAATCTCGTTAAAAGAGACAGAATCGAAAGTGCAGAATTTGCAAAAGCAGCAACAACTTAATCATGAAAATATTCGGGCAGCACTCTCAAACTTTGCCTCTAATTTGATACAGCCACAACAGAGATTTGAGAGAAAAGAAACACCATTATTAGTTGCGGCTGGGGCTGTTGGTAAAGCTATGGGAATTATGATTGTTTCCCCCAAATTATCAGAGAAAAATCAGCGTCAAAACAAAGATATAGTAGAAGCGATCGCTCAAGCTACCCAAATTCGTACCCGTAAAGTCATATTAGCAGGAGATTGGTGGCGAAAAGACAATGGGCCGTTACTGGCGTTTACTCAAGCCGAAAATCGTCCAGTGGCGGTGCTAATTGACAAAAGTCAAGGCGATCGCTACTTCTTATTTGATCCAGAACTACAGACTCACACCTTGGTTTCTGAACATATAGCCACAACTTTAGCACCAGAGGCTTATATGTTTTACCGACCTCTACCATCGGTAGTCAAGAAAATAACGGATGTGCTGAAATTTGGCATCGAAGGATTTGAAAGAGACGTTTTTGTACTTATAGCCGTGGGGATAGTGGGGACATTATTGAGCATGATTACGCCCCAGGCTACAGCTATTTTGATTGATACAGCCATTCCCAACAGCGATCGCTTCCTCCTCATCCAACTAACTGTAGGATTATTAGCTGTCAGCTTTGGTAGAACTATTTTGAATTTATCCCAAGGTTTAATCTCCCAAAGAATAGCAGAAGGAACTGGCAGTCACATACAAACGGCAGTTTGGGATAGATTACTGAGATTGAAACCCTCCTTTATTCGTCAGTTTAGTAGTGGCGATATGCTACTGCGAATCATGTCCGTCAGCCAAATTTACAGCATGATTAGCGGTGCAATTCAACGCACTCTTTTAAGTGGAGTATTTGCCCTATTAAACCTGGGACTAATGTTTATTTACAGTCCCCAACTAGCTTTAGTTGGAGTTATAGTTGCCCTAGTAGGGATCAGTTTTACCATCTTCTCCAGCTTGATATTATTAGCCCAAGAACGCCAACAGGAAGCATTGATTGGTCGCATTCAGGGTCTAGTGGTGCAAATGCTCAACGGAGTTGCCAAAATACGAGTTGCAGCCGCAGAAACAAGAGCATTTACTATTTGGGCAAAAAGTTACAATCAGCAAATCCAGTTTAGCAATGAAATTATCCGCCTCAATCACATAGTTTCCATATTTAATGAGCTAATGTTACCAGTTAGTTACCTGCTACTTTATTGGTTTGGTTTTACAGCTATGCAAAGCAGTTTGATGGGTGAAGGGAATTTGACATTAGGCACATTTTTAGCTTTTAACGCTGCATTTGGAACATTTTTCGCCGGGGTAACTTCTCTCAGTAATACTTTAGTGGGTATCGTCCACATTATACCTTTGTGGCAACGGGCAGCATCAATTTTACAAGGGGAATTAGAATCTGCATCTGATCAAGCCGAACCAGAACCTTTACAGGGGCGTGTAACATTAAAAAATGTGAGTTTCCGCTACCGTCAGGATGGACAGTTGATATTGAATGATGTCACTATTAATGCTGAACCAGGAGAATTTATAGCCATTGTTGGCCCTTCAGGAAGTGGTAAATCAACACTATTACGCTTACTCTTAGGATTTGAAACTCCATTAAAGGGAACAATATCCTATGATGATCAAGATTTAGCCCAGTTAAACCTCTCCGCAGTCCGGCGACAATTGGGAGTAGTGCTGCAAAATAGCAAAGTCATGCAAGGGTCGATATTTGATAATATCACCACCGGGTCATTTGTGACTATGGAGCAAGCTTGGACAGCAGTGAGGATGGCAGGTTTAACCGCAGATATCGAAGCCATGCCTATGGGAATACATACCTTAGTTAGCGAGGGTGGTAGTAATATTTCCGGTGGGCAATTGCAGAGGTTAATGATTGCGCGATCGCTCGTCTTTCAACCGAAAATCATCCTCATGGACGAAGCTACCAGTTTTTTAGATAATCATACCCAAGCGATCGTCACCGAAAATTTAAATCAATTGAATGTCACCAGAATCGTCATTGCCCATCGTCTTAGCACCATTCGTCATGCAGACCTCATCTACGTTATGGAAGCCGGTCAAATTGTCCAGTTTGGTTCATTTACAGAACTGATGCAACAACCAGGACTATTCACCAAACTCGTTGCCCGACAACTAGACTAAACCGGAACAATTAATTTAATATACAGCGACTTGCAGGTTGTAAGAAATTCAAAAAAAGCATTATTTAAGATGGATGGTTTTAATGCTGCTTACCTAGTCTACTACTAGGCATATCCTACAAAGCTCCGGTATTTAAAGATATGATGAAAATTTATGTTTATGAGTGAGAATTCTGATTCCCTCATAGTATGCTATCTATACACAGATTATATAAAAATTTTGCTCTTAAGCAAAAATACTGTGTCTCATGACAGAGAGATAATCTGGCAAAATATCAACCTAGAGATAGAGTTGACAAATATAAATCAATAAAATTAACTGGGAGAGCAAATAATCATGTCTAACACAATTGAGCCAAAGTCTAATTTAGATATATCTCAACCATCTGAAGCAACAGATATAAAACAAGAGCAAGAAGACTTGGAATTGAGTGATGAGCAATTAGAAACCTTTGCAGGTGGTAAACCCCAATCCCCACTTGCCCCAGTAGATGTCTAAGTCTCATCTAGTTACTTATCTTATATTTATCTGATGGTGTAACAAACTTTAACCCATCATATTATTTTCATATATTCGGGTGTATTAGGGCAAAGTCCTTAATACACCATATTCATATAAGTAGGTAAGCACAATAAAACCAAACTGTGTAAAGAAAAGTAAACAAGACTAAAACCCTTTTTCCCCCTGCTCCCGTTCGGCTACGCGGTAGTTGAGCAGTTCGGCAAGCTCACTGTAAGACTTGTCGAAACTCACGGCAAGCCTGCCCCCTGAGCGTAGTCGATAGCGTAGCGTTAGCCATAGGGCTGCCTGATCCCAACGACAATTTTTAACGCCAACCTACTTGTAGCAGTGTCCAATTGAGTGAAATACAGTCAGTAAATTGCCAAACCTGTAGGGGCAGGGTTTCCCCGCCCTCGATTCTATTGCATCCGACAGATAACCGCTATAAATCTTTTTTATTACTACTTCATCTAATTATTACCTTTAATAAAATTATTGAGAATTGCATCTTTAAGGAACGTTTAAAAGAGCTTTGCCAAGTGCATGAAATTAGATTTGAAGTAAATAAATTTATTGAGGATGGCATAAAAAATTCATGCATTGCAATTACTATCAAGACCATCAAAAATCATGAAAAAACTTGTGCCACGTCGTCATCACTTGCATTTATGGTGTATTAGTTTTCTGCCATCCAGTGTCATACTACTAAACAAATCCACTAAATTAAACGTAAAATCTATTTCCTACAAAGAGAGAAGCTTCGATTTCATCTGGCCACTTCATCAAAGAGGTTGGGTAGTTAAATCTATTGCATATTTGTTAATTTTAACCTCCTTATCAACACAAAAAACCTCAGCACAACTTACTCCTGATACCACCCTGGGAACTGAAAACTCCGTCATGACCCAAACCGTACATAGCCAGGGTATGAGTATTAACCGCATTGATGGCGGTGCTGCTCGTGGTGCTAACCTTTTCCATAGTTTCCAAGAATTCAATGTTGAGCAAGAAAGAGGTGTTTACTTCTCTCAACCCGCTGGTATTGAAAGAATTATCACAAGAGTCACCGGTTCTCACCCATCTCAAATCTTGGGAACTTTGGGGGTATTGGGCAATGCTGACCTGTTTATGATTAATCCCCAGGGAATTATATTTGGTCAAAACGCCAGCCTAGATATCAAAGGCTCTTTTGTAGGCAGCACCGCCAGTAGTATCAACTTTGAAAATAGTATCCAATTTAGCGCCATTCATCCTGATGCCAAGCCTTTACTGAGTATTCATGTTCCCCTTGGCTTACAATTTAGCTCCAGTTCCGGCAGCATCACCAACCTGAGTAAACTGGGTCTTCAGGTAGATTTAGGGCATACATTTGCTTTAGTTGGGGGTGATATCAGCTTTGAAGGTGGTGCAGCAACTGTTGAAGGCAGAATTGAATTAGGAAGTGTTGGTGACAACAGTTTAGTCAGTCTCAAACAACTAGCTTTAGGTTGGGAATTGGGCTATCAAGGAGTACACAACTTTAAAGACATTCTTATATCTCAAGGCGCTGCAATTGAAGTAAAACATAACCCTAACTCAACTTCTAATAGTCAAGGTGTTGATGTAATTACAATTCAAGCAAAGAATTTAACTATTAGTGATGGTTCTTATATTTTTGCCGAAAACTTTAATCCCATCAATACACCCAATTTATTGATCAACACATCTGAATCTATCAAACTGATTGGAGTTGGAGCAGGCACTAATTTCGGTAGTGGCTTATATAATCAGACTTCATCTGGAAATAATGCGGGAAACATCATCATGGAAACCCAGCGACTAATTATTCAAGATGGAGGTGTAGTATCTACTAGCACCTTTGGCGATGGCAGAGCAGGTGATGTGACTATCAATACCTCAGAGTCTATAGAAGTGATTGGTTCTAATCCAGATCCCAGAAATGGTGTTGGTATTTTTTCAGATGCCAGTAATGGGAATGGAAGTAGTGGGAATTTGACCATTTATACAAAACGATTAATTATTCAAGGAGGGGGAGCAATCACAACATCCACAAGGACATCAGGTAAAGCTGGTTCTTTAGACATCACTGCGGAAGAATCAATTGAACTGATAGGTGGTAATAAGACTACTGGCTTGTTTGCTAATAGCTTGGCTGTAGATAATCCTGGTATTGGGGGTAACTTGGATGTGACTACAAAGCAGTTGAGCGTCAGCGACGGAGCAACGATCACAGTTAGTAATCTTTTTGGGCAGGCAGGTAACTTAACAGTAACAGCAGATAATCTATTGATGAATCAAGGTAAATTAACGGCGAATACCAGCGCCAGTGAAAGCGGAGAAGGTGCGAATATTACCCTATCTCTGCAAAATTTATTGCTGATGCGGAATCAAAGTCTAATTTCCGCACAAGCTTCTGGTTTAGCTAATGGTGGTAATATTACCATTGATGCTAAAGATGGATTTGTTGTAGCGTTATTTTCAGAAAATAGTGATATCATTGCCAACGCTGACAAAGGCAATGGCGGTAACATTAACATCACAACACAAGGGATTTTTGGCATAGATTTTAATCTCCAAAACACTGAGTTTAGCGATATTACAGCTAGTTCTCAGTTTGGCTTGAATGGTCAAGTAACCATCAATACCCTAAATATTGATCCCTCTCAAGGATTAGTCACATTATCTACTAATGTGCTTGATACCGCCAATCAGGTTGATCAGAGATGTGTTACTAGTGGAAAATTTGCACTCCAAAAGAATCAATTTACTATTACTGGCAAGGGCGGATTTCCATCTAGTCCCAGTGATTTATTTACAGGTACAACAGCACTAGTTGACTTAGTAGATTTAGTACCCAATCAGCGCAATAATAGAGATATTCAACCTGTTGATGTTAGTATCATTCCTCAAAAAGAGATTTTGGAAGCACAAGGATGGGTGATTGATAATCAAGGTCAAGTTCATTTGGTTGCGAAGGCAGTAAATACTCTGCCTATTAGTCCTATACTTCCTTCACTTTCTTGTTCTCAACCCTGATATCAAAACAATTCTGGATCATGCTGTAATTTGAAGATTATTGATAATTCTAAATACTATTCATTCTTTAGTTCTGAACCATAAAATTGCAACTTATGAAACCAAAACTTTCTCCTTTTGGTATTTTGCAAGAGCAAGATATTCAATGGATTTTAGATCAAGGCATAAAGAGGGAACTAGCTGTTGGTGATATCTTAATTAAAGAAGGAAGTTATATTCATAATCTGTTTATTATTTTAGAGGGAACTTTGTCAGTCTTTGTCTCCCAGCAGTCTGAAGCAGATAGGGAAAATCCTGATCAGGAAATTGCTAGAATAACACAAGGAGAGATAGTCGGAGAAATTTCTTTTTTAGATAAACTACCAACATCAGCCACAGTCAAGTCATTTGAAAATTCAGTGGTTTTATCTTTATCTTGGCAACAATTATCATCTAAACTAAATTATGATTTAGGTTTTGCATCTCGTTTTTATCAAAGTCTTTGCATTTTGCTCGCGGAAAGAATGCGGAAAATTACATTCCTTTTAGTTAGCCGCAAAGTATTGTCTAATCCTCCTCTGAGAAAAGTCCTATTTGTATTTGGAATTTTAGATGATATTGATATTGATTGGATACTCGCCACAGGAAAATTGTTGCAATATTCACCAGGGACAGTATTACTTCAACAAGGAGAAACAGTAGAGTCACTTTATATCCTTCTTGAAGGCAAATTAGCAGTATTTTTGGAAATCATTGAAAATGAAGTAAAAATTATTAAAGAAGTGGCTCAATTACCACAAGGGGAAATAGTAGGAGAAATGTCTTTTGTGGAAACAGGAAAAGCTTCTGCCACAGTAAAAGCATCAGCAATATCACTCTTATTGGCAATTCCTCAGCAGAAATTGAGAACCAAACTAGAGAATGATATGGGATTTGCATCCCGTTTTTATCGGGCAATTACAGTAGTGATTACAGATAGATTACGAGAAAGAATGATTAGCAGAGGTTATCGTAATGTGGCATATATTCAAAGTCAATCTGTCTCTGAAACTATGGAAGATGAAGATGAACTGAATTTGGATACTTTGGAAAATACAGCATTAGCTGCAACCAGATTTAATTGGCTATTAAAACAAGTCAGAAATAGTTATTAGGATAACAGTTTATAATCTGGCTGATAAACACTCATCTATGATCGCCGCATATCTAAAAAAATGACTAATGATAAAAATAAAAATCTATTCCGAAAACAAGCACTAGATCATTTATCTTCCCCTGAGCAATTAGATCTACTAATTCATATTATCAAACCTCAAGATTGGCTACATTTATCTGTATTAAGCACATTATTTTTACTAATTATTATTTGGATGTTTTTAGGGAGAATTCCTATCTCTGTTAGTGGCAAAGGAGTATTAATTTATCCTCGTCGCATAGTAGAAATACAATCCCCTATTTCCGGACAATTAAAACAGTTAAATGTAAAAGTTGGGGATTGTGTCAAGAAGAATAATGGCAATGAAATTGAACAGCTAGAAGAAGTAATAGCCTTCATTGATCCAATTGATCTCAAACAACAGCTACAACAGGAAAAAACTAAATTAGAGGTATTACAACAACAAGATATTGAAGCTACTAATCTCGAATTGCAAAAAAATCAACTAGAAAAATTAGCACTACAACAACAGAGAGAAAGTTTACAACAACGGCTGCGAGATAATCAAGTTATAAGTCCTATTCTCAAAAATCAAACTAATAGTGCTATCCAACAGCGACAAGTAAGTTTGCAACAAAATCTCAAGGATACAGAAGCTTTAGTTCCAGTATTTCGGGAGAGACTAGAGAAAAGGCAAGAACTATTTACAAAAGGAGCAATCTCTAAAGATGGAGTATTAGAATCTGATCAACAATATCGACAAAATCTACAAAATATATTTAACATTAAAGCACAGCTAAAGCAATTAGATGTAGACATAACTGCCACAGAAAAACAATATATTGATAATGTCAACAATCTATCTGAAATACAAGTTAAGTTACAAGAAATAACCACAAAAGAAAAAACTCTCAAACAACAAAATCTCACTGACGTAATTAACAGAAAAAATCAAATTTTACAAAATAAACAAGAAATTGACACCCTGGAACAGAAAATCAAAAACAACAGCACTATTAAAAGTCCTTATACTGGATGTATTCTTGAACTCACTACCACTAATGGACAAGTAGTTAATACTGGAACTAGCATTGGTTCTCTAGAAATAAAAGCAGCAGCGTCTGAAAAATTAGTAGGAGTCACATATTTTTCTGTGGGAGATGGTAAAAAAATTAAACCTGGAATGGAAATTCAAATTACCCCTACTACTGTGAAGCGAGAACAATTTGGGGGTATTGTTGGTAAGGTAATATCTGTGGCAGCTTTTCCAGTTACTAAACAAGGTGCTGTGAATGTGCTTGGTAATAGTGAATTGGTAGAAAGTATAATTGCCAAAGCTCAAGAACCGCAAATAGAAGTATGGGCTGAATTAAAACCAAACTTTACTAATTTTAGCAGTTATGAATGGTCTTCTTCGACTGGGCCAACAAACTTAAAGTTATCTTCGGGAACAACTACTAAAGTAAAAATTATTTTAGAACAAAGACAACCTATCACATTTATTTTACCATTTTTGAGGGAATGGAGTGGCATCAATTAATCCCTTACAGAGTTTCTGGCAACTCATTAAATATTCGAGAAAGAGGGTCAAAACACCAACAGTGCTGCAAATGGAAGCGACTGAATGTGGTGCAGCTGCACTGGGTATTATTCTTGCTTATTATCAGCGCATTGTCCCTCTGGCAGAACTACGTCAAGAATGTGGGGTATCTAGAGACGGTAGTAAAGCTGCAAATATCCTCAAAGCTGCCCGACGTTATGGAATGCAAGCAAAAGGTTATAAAAAAGGTCTAGAATCTTTAGAAAAAGTTCAATTTCCTTATATTGTATTTTGGAATTTTAACCATTTTTTAGTAGTAGAAGGATTTAGCATCAATTGGGTTTATCTTAATGATCCAGCTAGTGGTAGATGCCAGGTATCTAAGCAGGAATTTAACGAAGCTTATACGGGTATTGTACTAGTAATAGAACCAGGAGAAGATTTTAAAAAAGCTGGAGAAAAGCGCAATACTTTTTTGGCTTTATACTCCCGGCTCAAAAGTTCCTATGATGCTTTACTGTTATCCATTTTAGCAGGAGTTCTGCTGACCTTAACTCGGTTAGCCTTACCTGCAATTGCACAAGTTTTTACAGATGAAATTCTCATTCAAGGGCGGGAAGAGTGGCTAAAACCTTTATTGTTGGCTATAGTAATTACCGCTATACTTCAAATTTTAATAGGGCGATTGCAATTACTATATTTGCGGCGATTAACTATTAAATTATCAATGGTGATGACAGGTAAATTTATCTGGCATATTCTGCGTTTACCTATCAATTTTTATGCTCAACGGTTCACTGGTGATATTAGTAACCGTGTGAATTTGAATAAAAATGTAGTCAATGGTTTAAATAATATCAGCACGACAATCATTGATACATTAATGTTGGTATTTTATGCAGTGATGATGCTCGTTTATGATCAAGTTTTAACGATCATGACCATCAGCTTTGCTGTACTTAATCTTCTAACTTTACAGATAGTGAAAAGATTTCGGGTAGATGCAAACTTAAAGGTAAGTCAAGAACGAGATCAACTTTATGGTTTTGCTACTAGTGGGATTCAAAATATAGAAACTGTGAAATCATCTGGGTTAGAATCAAGTTTATTTGCTAAGTTTGCCGGATATTATACTAAATTCCATAATGCCCAACAAAAACTAGATTTACAGAGTTTATATTTAAACCTCTTACCAACAATTTTCAGCTATCTTGCAACTACTATCATTTTAGTAGTAGGAGGTGTGCGAGTGATGGAAGGTAATATGAGTATGGGAATGTTGATTGCTTATCAAACCTTGGTAACTAGTTTTCTGCAACCAATTAATAGTCTAGTCAATTTTGGTGCTAATTTGCAACTTTTAGAGGCTGATTTGGAACGTCTGGACGATGTTTTTAATAATGCTATTGATCCTGAAGTTACTAGAGAATTAGTGATTAAAAATGATGATATTTCTTTATTAGAGGGACAGGTTGAGTTACGTAATCTTACTTTTGGCTACAATCATCTAGAAGCGCCTTTGGTTGAAAATTTTAACTTGATTGTCAAATCAGGACAGAGAGTGGCATTAGTGGGAGGGAGTGGTTCTGGTAAGTCTACAATTAGCAAACTAATTACAGGGCTTTATACTCCTTGGTCAGGGGCAATTTTGTTTGATGGTATTCCCCGTCAACAAATTCCACGTTTGGTATTAGCAAATTCATTGGCAATGGTGGAACAAGATATCTTTTTGTTTGAGGGAACAGTTAGAGATAATTTGACTCTTTGGGATGAAAATATATCAGATGCTGATGTCATAAAAGCTTGTCAGGATGCGGAAATTCATAGTTTGATTATGTCTTTACCAGGAGGATACAATGCTCAATTAAGTGAGGGTGGTTTGAATATTAGTGGGGGACAACGCCAACGTTTAGAAATTGCTAGGGCTTTAGTCAGAAATCCGGTGATTTTGGTGATGGATGAAGCTACAAGTTCTTTGGATGCGGAAACGGAACTAATTATCGATCGCAATATTCGTCGTCGTGGTGTATCTTGTATTATTGTTGCCCATCGTCTTAGCACTATTCGGGACTGTGATGAAATTATTGTGTTAGATAAAGGAAAGGTGGTGCAACGGGGAAGTCATGAAGAATTGCGATCGCAAGCAGGAACCTATAGTTCTTTACTAGATAAGTAAAAATTAGCACTTACGCACTATCCAATTTGGGCCTAATATCAATCAATGATCATTGGTTATTACATAATGACTACTTATTAGTAAGGTGCGTCAGATGTAGGAAATCTGTTAATTGTGCCAAATTATCGAGTCTGACGTGGTTGGTGAGCTTGCCGAACCACACCCTACAAGAGACTGAATCCATACTTGATATTTGGTATTTTCTGTCAATGCATAAGTCTGAATATGATTAATTTATTGCCGTTATTTTTGGCTAAAAATATTGGCTTTCAGAATAAATAAATCCGAATTAATGTATCAATAAAAAATATCAAAGTATTAATTTAAACTCTTGTATTCTAACTTCTCAATTTGTCTTGAACATCTGATAGAAGATTTTAATTTTAAGTTTCTATTGGATTAGATTTTTGTAGAGCTACTCTGGCCACAAACCAGGATAAATATATGTTAAAATTATAGCAAAATATGACAATTATTCAAGACTAATTTGACATAATTTTGTATTTTGTC
Source organism: Anabaena sp. WFMT (assembly GCF_051781005.1). NCBI lineage: Bacteria > Bacillati > Cyanobacteriota > Cyanophyceae > Nostocales > Nostocaceae > Anabaena > Anabaena sp. WFMT. Next base: position 306,101 of record NZ_JBPWOA010000006.1, read on the forward strand.
AAGTACAAAGGCTAAAACCTGCATTTTTTGGAGTTTTGTAGTTTATGACAACCTCACAGGAGAGGATTATCCCGACGGATTTGCGAAATGAAATGTCGCGATCTTATCTGGAATACGCCATGAGCGTAATTGTAGGTCGGGCGCTGCCAGATGCCAGGGATGGTCTAAAACCTGTGCATCGACGCATTCTCTACGCCATGCACGAGTTGGGTTTGCTACCCGATCGCCCTTTTCGGAAAAGCGCCCGTGTGGTGGGGGAAGTTTTAGGTAAATTTCACCCCCACGGTGACACGGCTGTGTATGATGCGTTGGTGCGGATGGCGCAGGATTTTTCGATGCGATCGCCTTTAATCAACGGACATGGTAACTTTGGTTCCGTAGATAATGACCCGCCGGCGGCAATGCGGTACACAGAATGTCGTTTGCAAGGTCTAACCAGCGCCGCATTATTGCAAGATATTGAATCAGAAACAGTAGATTTTGCCGATAACTTCGACGGTTCCCAACAAGAACCGACTGTTTTACCCTCACGTATTCCCCAACTACTACTCAATGGTTCTTCTGGGATTGCGGTGGGAATGGCCACAAACATTCCTCCTCACAACTTAGGAGAAGTGATTGATGGGTTAGTGGCACTAATTCACAATCCAGAAATCACCGAAATCCAGTTAATGCAGTATATCCACGGGCCGGACTTCCCAACCGGGGCGTTGGTTTTAGGAACAGCAGCAATTAAAGAAGCTTACACCACTGGGCGCGGTTCCATTACCATGCGTGGCGTTGCCAATATTGAAACTATTGAACAACGGGGTAGACCAGAGAAGGAAGCAATTATCATCACAGAATTGCCTTACCAAACCAACAAAGCGGCATTGATTGAAAAAATTGCCGAGTTGGTGAACGATAAGCGCATTGATGGAATTTCTGATATTCGGGATGAGAGCGATCGCGATGGGATGCGAATCGTCATAGAATTAAAACGCGATGCTTATCCCCGTGTTGTTTTAAATAACCTTTACAAACAAACCCCACTGCAAGCCAACTTTGGCGCGAATATGTTGGCATTGGTGAATGGTGAACCCCAAATCCTCACCATCAAAGACTTCTTAACAGTCTTCCTCGATTTCCGCATTGAAACCATTAACAGACGTACTCGTTACCAACTGCGAAAAGCGGAAGAACGAGATCATCTTTTACAAGGTTTATTAATTGCCTTATCACATTTAGATGCAATTATCGTTTTAATTCGTCATGCACCTGATGCACCCACAGCCAAAGGTGAGTTAATCACAACCTATGGACTTTCAGAAGTACAAGCAGATGCAATTTTGCAAATGCAATTGCGACGATTAACAGCCTTAGAAGCCGATAAAATTCGTCTGGAACACGAAGAATTACAAAACGTAATTGCCGATTTGCAGGATATTTTGGACAGACGGGAACGGGTGTTAGAAATTATTGAAACCGAAATTGCCCAAATCAAAACTAGCTTCGCTACACCCCGACGCACACTCATTACCCACGGTGAAGGTGATCTAGATGATCTTGACCTTATTGCTAATGAAAAAGTCCTGATTCTGATTACCAAACAAGGCTACATCAAACGGATGCCCGTGAGTACCTTTGAAGCCCAAAGCCGTGCTACAAGAGGCAAAGCCGGGGCTAAAGTCAAAGAAGATGACACCATTGAGCATTTTTTCACTTGCTGCGACCACGATAGCGTACTATTTTTTAGCGATCGCGGTGTCGTCTACTCAATGAGAACCTATCAAATCCCCCTTGGTTCTCGTACCAGTCGCGGTACACCCATCGTGCAGATGTTACCCATCCCCAAAGAAGAAAAAATCACCTCCATCGTCCCTGTAGACGAATTTAGAGACGATGAATATTTGGTCATGCTCACCAAAGGCGGTAACATCAAAAAAACCTCATTGGCAGCATTTAGTCACATTCGCGCCAACGGTTTAATTGCCATATCCTTAGAAGAAGGCGACCAACTACGCTGGGTACGGAGAGCAAAAGTTGAAGATAGCGTCATTATCGGTTCCCGTAACGGTATGGCTATTCACTTCCGCTGTACCCAAGAACAACTGCGTCCCCTCGGTAGGGCGACTCGTGGCGTAAAATCCATGAAACTCAAAAAAGGCGATGAATTAGTGGGAATGGATATTCTTCCAGCCGCAGTTCTCGAAACTTTGAATACCGAGACAGAAGCGGAAATCGAAGAAATTCTCGAAACCGAAGAAATTCTCGAAACCGAAGAAATCATCGAAACCGAAGAAACCGCAGAAGTACCCAACAACAGTACTGGCCCTTGGGTGTTAGTAATTACGATGGGAGGATATGGAAAGCGCGTCCCAGTTGGACAATTCCGACTCCAAAATCGTGCCGGTCAAGGTTTAATGGCCACCAAATTCAAAAACCGCAAAACCAAAGACAAATTAGCAACTTTGCATATTGTCAACAACGACGAAGAAATCATGATGGTAACAAATCGCGGTATCATTATTCGTCAAGCTGTGAATGCAATCTCCGTACAATCACGTTCAGCTACTGGGGTGAGAGTGCAACGTTTAGACGAAGATGATGCTATTACAGGAGTAGCGATTGTTCCAGCGGATACGGGTGAAACTGTTGAAATTGGTGAAAATGGCGAAATTGCTGAAATTGGTGACTTAGAAGCAGCCGAATAACGATAAAAGATAAAGTATGAAGTATTTGGAAAAAAAGCTGTTTTCATCCTTCCACCTTTACACTTTATCCTTGATCAGCGGGCTGTTGATGGGGGTGACAGTCGCCCCCGTCGGTGCTTGGGTTTTCGCCTGGTTTGCCCTTGCACCATTATGGGTATTGGTTGTTAAATATACTAAAAATACAAGTCCCCCTGCCCCCTGCCCCCTGCCCCCTGCCTTTTTGTGGGCGATCGCATATCATGGATTTGCCCTATCCTGGATTACTGGTATTTATCCAATGGATTGGTTGGGTGTTCCCCCTTTACCAGGTTTAGCAATCACTCTTTTTTGTTGGTTATTTATTAGCCTATGGGGAGGAATATTAGTCTCCCTTTGGGCAGCTTTGATGGTGCGGTTAAAACTACAAAAACCGTGGTTGCGTGTATTGGTTGGTACGGCTTTATGGTGCGCCTTAGAAAGTCTTTGGAGTGCAAGTCCTTTGTGGTGGAGTTCTTTGGCTTATACTCAATCACCACACAATCTGGTAATTTTACATTTGGGTCAATTGTCTGGTACTAGCGCTGTAACGGCGGTTATTGTGGCTGTTAATGGGTTGGTTGCAGAAGCTTGGATTTATTTTTGCACGCGGAGACGCAGAGGCGCAGAGGAGGAAAGAAGAGTTAATTTTTACTTAATCTTGGCGATTACAATATTTATAATATCTCATATTATCGGCTTTGTTTTCTACACTCAACCTCTTACCCAAAATGTAGATACAAATTTAAAAATCGGCGTTATTCAAGGTAATATTCCTAATAAAATTAAATTACTTCCTGAAGGATTTAACCGTGCAATTACAGGTTATACTCAGGGATATTTAGAATTAGCAAATCAAGGTGTTGACGGAGTTCTCACCCCAGAAGGTGCGTTACCTATATATGAAAGCAATTTCAGTAATACGCCTTTATTTGATGCAGTTAAACAAAAAGGTGTGGTTGCTTGGATAGGTGCTTTTGGAAAACGGGGTAAAAGCTATACAAACAGTTTATTTACCATTGTTGGTAATGGAGAAGTTACCAGCCACTATGATAAATCTAAATTAGTTCCTTTGGGAGAATATATTCCTTTTGAACAAATTTTAGGGGCGCTTGTACAACGTTTATCACCATTAGATGAACATCAAGTTCATGGTTCACCAAATCAATTTTTTGATACTCCCTTTGGCAGGGCAATTGTAGGGATTTGTTATGAATCAGCCTTTCCAGAAATCTTCCGTCGTCAAGCTTTAAAGGGTGGGCAATTTATTCTCAGTTCCTCTAATGATGCCCATTATACATCTGCTATGTCAGACCAACATCATGCCCAGGATATCATGCGGGCAATTGAAACCGATAGATGGGCTGTTAGGGCAACAAATACGGGATATTCGGCTTTCGTTGATCCTCATGGCAGAACTTTGTGGAAATCTGGATATAACACTTACGAAACCCACGCAGAAACTATTTATCGTCGTCAAACGCAGACTTTATATGTGCGTTGGGGTGATTGGTTGATGCCTTTGTTGTTGGTTCTGGGGTTTTTGGGGTGGATATTCCGATGATTTTTATGGATTTTTTTCTCCTGCTGCTAAAAAATTTGCCAAAGAGGAAGTAATGGTTATTACTGTGACTTTTGTTTTTTGAGGGGGGCTTCTTTCCCCGTGTTTTTTTACCACATCTCATCTTCAACTGCCTTGTCACCCGTTAAGGTTCCCTATATTCAAATTAATAGTAAAATTAGTCACTCACTCCTGTTAGGCTTTTCTAAGCCGTAATTTTTGAAGATATCAGCGTGTATATTCCCCTAAAGAAAGATCCCCACATTCTCAAATTATGTAATGATAAATATAGAAATACCTGTTAAGAAAACTGAAAAATAATTTCCAGTCTTAACTCCTGAACTCCTATCTCTATAGGAGGTGGAATCATGATAGATAACGATATAAGAATTGTATCTTTAATTCCCAGTGCGACGGAAATTGTCGCTACTCTGGGTTTATCTCAAGCTATTGTAGGGCGATCGCATGAATGTGACTACCCCCCGGAAATAGCCAATCTTCCTGTTTGTACGGAATCACGGTTAAACGGCGATGATTCCAGCGATACCATTCACGACGGCATAAACCATATATTCCAATCTGCTCTGAGTATCTACAAAATCAAACTGGATGTTTTAGAGAAACTACAACCGACCCACATTATTACCCAAAACCAGTGTGATGTATGTGCTGTCAGTTTACCAGAAGTAGAAAAAGCCGTTGCTGAACTTACCCATAGTTCACCCCAAATTATATCCTTGCAACCTAACACTCTAGAGGATGTGTGGGGTGATATTGAGCGAGTTGGTCAAACCTTTGGTATAGATTCCGTAAAAATACTAGAAAACCTAGAAGCACGAGTCAAAATTTGTAATCGTAAAGTCCAAGGACTGTTTATAACAGAAATGCCTACAGTCGCTTGTATTGAGTGGACTGATCCTTTGATGATTGCTGCTAATTGGATTCCTGAATTAATAAATTTAGCAGGGGGACAAACTTTGTGTAGCAGTGTGGGTAAACCTGCTGCTCGCTTGCACTGGGAAACATTGGTAGCTAGTAATCCCGATGTGATCATCTTTATGCCCCGCGGCTTCGATTTACAAAGGACTCAGCAAGAAGCCAAATTGTTAACCCAACGTCCAGAGTGGGACAAACTACACGCTGCTAAAGCTGGTAGAGTTTTTATTACTGACGGTAATTCTTACTTTAACCGTCCTGGCCCCCGCCTGGTAGATTCTGTGGAAATTTTAGCAGAGATATTGCACCCAGAGATATTTGAATATGGTTATAAAGGTATTGGTTGGGAACCTTTAAAAAACTAAAATCAACCGATCCAACCACCAAACACAGCAAGACCATAATATTTCCAAGGTACAGCTACAGTAGCAAAACCAGCCTTTTTTAGCATTTTTAAGTTAGTGTCCAGAGTGGCTAATTGGTCTTGACTAGAATAACCGTGAGTATCAGATTTACCCACTTGATGACGACGAATTTCTGCTAAATTTATTCCTTGTTGATTTGCCCATTCTACTCTTGCTGTTTGGTATATTTCTGCTAAGGCTGGTGTTTCTGGGAGAGTGGGATCAGCATTCCAAAAACAGCCTTGAGGAATGAGATTAATAGCAATTTGTTGAGTTAACCTTAGTTTCATTTCATCTGTAAGATGGTGAATAGCTAAAGATGAAACACAAGCATCAAAATCTGTACCTATCTCTAACCTTTCTGGATAATTTGCCCATTCGCCAAAGTCTGCTTCAATACCAGTCCATCGGTTTTCAAATCCGGCAGTAACAACTTTAGCATGAGCAAATTTTATCATGCGTGGTGAATAGTCGAGGGCGATAACTTCAGCCCCTGGGAAGTGGTTGAGGATTTTGAGACTGAGTTCCCCAGTACCACAGCCCAATTCTAAAATGCGATGAGTTTGCACAGGTAAGCAACGAATAATTACCTCTAACATTTCATCATAGCGGGGTAATAGTTGGCGGATACCTAGATCAAAATCTTTGGTATCGGCGAATACTTCACCGGGAAATATTTGTGTCATATTGGTGGTTATTAAATTGATTAGAGAACTCCACAAAAAAGATGATCCAATTTGTGAAATCAAAATGATTTTTCCTCCCCCTGCTCCCTGCTCCCTGCCCCCCTGCCTTTACAAATACGGGATATTTTTTTATTTGGAAGTCTCTTAATGTCTTCCTGGCTGTGGAATCTACTTTTACTGGTGCGGCTGTTCCGCAGAATTCTAGCTTTGTTGCTACTTCATAGATTCATTAAACCAGTTAAAATGGGTGCGTTAAAAAATTTGACTGTTTAACGCACTCGCAAACAATTACCCCTGTGACTCTTCCACTTGACCAACACGACGGATGTTAAGAATATCACTCATTTTTTTAATTTGCACAAATAAGTGTTCTAATTGAGTGCGATCGCGGATATCAATCCCTAAATCTATCAATGCCGGTTGTCCCAAAGCTGTTTTCACGTTAGCATGACGGACATTTATACCTTGGTCACTCAACCGCGATAAAATATCCTTTAATATTCCCACTCGGTCAAGAGTCTCAATTTGAATATCAATTGGGTAAGTGTGAGGACGACCGCTATTCTCTACCGCTGAGTTCCATCTCACAGGTACTAGGCGTTCACATTCTACACTTTCCACATTATGACAGCCTTGGCGATGGATAGATATACCACGACCTCTTGTCACCACACCAATAATCCCTTCACCTGGAATCGGCGTACAACACCCAGCTACATGATAAACCAACCCTTCAACCCCAAGAATTGGTGAATCACTAGCACGGGATGTAGTTGGTTGTGTTTCTCGTGCGGTTTTTGATGATGACTCTTTGGGTATAAACGGGATTACATCAGCTACAGGTTGATCAGCTTTCACCACTTCTCGCCAGCGATTTAGCACCAGATTCAAAGTAATTTCACCGTAACCTAAACCTGCTAATAAATCCTCAACACTGTGATAATTACACTTTTCAGCCACAGTTTGCATTGCGTCAGATTTCAACAAGTTATCAAAACCAGTTTTACCCAATTCCTTTTCTAATAAATCTCTTCCCCGCGCCACATTTTCTTCCCGGCGCGATCGCTTGTACCATTGTTTAATTCTATATTTCGCAGCCGAAGTCCTGACAAAATTTAACCAATCTAAACTGGGATGGCTATTCTTTTGAGTAATAACATCTACAATATCCCCATTATGTAGTCGCGTTGATAATGGCACCATGCGCCCATTCACCCGCGTACCTGCACAATGGTTCCCCACCTCTGTATGAATTCGATAAGCAAAATCTATACTCGTAGAACCAGGACTTAGAGGTACGACATCCCCCTTAGGGGTGAAGACATAAACATCATCTTCAAATAGATTGTCTTTAACACTATCTAAGTATTCTTGAGCATCCTTTAAATCACTTTGCCATTCTAATAGTTGCCGCAACCAAGTAAACTTCTCATCTGAACCCGTTACTTGGTTATTAGTAGAACTGCCTGTTTCTTTATACTTCCAATGTGCTGCAATCCCATATTCAGCAATATGATGCATATCTACTGTCCGAATTTGTACCTCTAAGGGGCGGCCAGTTAAACCAATTACCCCAGTATGCAACGACTGGTAACGGTTGGGTTTTGGCAAGCCGATGTAATCCTTAAATCTTCCAGGAATGGGGCGAAAAGCATCATGAACAACAGCCAAAGCGCGATAACATTCCTCATTGGTTTGCACAATTATTCGCAGTGCAGCCAAATCGTAAATTTCATGAAATTCTTTTTGTTGCCGATGCATTTTTTGATAAATGCTATAAAGATGTTTGGGGCGGCCACTAATATCCAAACACTGAATTCCCGCTTGCTGCAAACGTTCTCGCAAAACGTTCGTAGTTTTAGCCAATTTTTCTTCTCGCGCTGTCCGTTTTTCCGAAACGTGCTGCTGAATTTCGCGGAAAGCGTCAGGTTCGAGATACTTAAACGCCAAATCCTCCAATTCCCATTTAATCCGCCAAATTCCCAAGCGATTGGCTAAAGGTGCAAATATATCTCGCGTTTCCTGGGCGCTGCGGCGACGGCTTGCTTCTGACATATATTGCAAAGTTCGCATATTATGCAAACGGTCTGCCAACTTCACCACAATTACCCGAATATCTTGCGCCATAGCCAAAAACATTCGCCGGAAGTTTTCTGCTTGGCTTTCAGTTTTGCTGGTGAAATTGATTTTAGAAAGTTTGGTGACACCTTCAACCAGCAGGCGTACTTCGGCTCCAAAAAGTTCTTCTATTTGTTCAATTGTAACTTCCGTATCTTCAACTACATCATGAAGAAATCCAGCTGCTATCATAGCAGGACTGCCTCCCAAATCTCGCAGCAAGCCAGCTACAGCAACCGGATGGGCAATATATGCTTCTCCAGATTTGCGGTATTGTCCTTGATGCAGTTGATAGGCATATTTAAAGGCTTGACAAATCAAATCAATGTCGCTATGCGTTCGGTCATCGTCTCCTGCGCTGCTTTTGACGGATGTTTCTCGTAAACATTTCTTAAGCCATTCCGGAAGACTGACATCTACTGAGGAATCAAGAAGTAAGCTGCTCATACAAGAGAAATTATTAGGTTTTTGGTGGATAAGTGAGATATAGACGAAAATGACAGCATCGCCATAACGAAGATGCTGTTACCATACAGACGGTTAGGAAAACCAATGTGAGGATGATGCTCTAATTGCCTATGATCATCATCCATTGCGGGTGTTTAAACGCATAAAGGTAAACATTGATTAATGGCAAACAAAGCCTCAAAGCATGAATTGAGGCTGTTGATTTGATTAAGTCCTTAAAAAAGTTTATTGTAGAAGAAAATTTTCTTGACATTAATACTATCTTAACTAGCACTGGATGTCTCTGAATTTTAAGAAATATCAGGAATTCGCAACATTCCTAGAGCAATTATCCTCTGATGTTACAAAAACTCAACTAGATGCCCCTACACTGAGGCAGCGTCTGGCCGTTTTGCAGCAATGGTTTGTTGAGCAAATTGTGCCTTTGTCTGATGTCGAATGGCGGGAACAGTCTTATCAGACGGAGATGAGTAAGCAACTGCGTCTTTTGGAAATAGATGTCATGTTTTTCCAAGGCGCTAGGCAATCATCAACAGCACAGGCGAGAATGAAAACTATCAGCGATCGCATTACAACTCTAATTCAATATTGCCATGCGATACTGCAACAAGAAGCACCAGAAGATTAGATAATCAAGTCAAAAGAGGCAAGGAGCAGGAGGCAGGGGGAAAGACTGAGACTAAGCTTGTACTCCGCCCCATATAAGCGTCCTAAAAGGACGGGGCTTGTACCCATGTTCCGCTCCACGCAGGGAGAAAAGGCTGGCTCCCCCTGCTCCCTGCTCCTTTTCCCCCTGCCTCTTCCGGTCAGGAGTTAGCATTCAGCACTCATAACTCAGGAGTAAAGGTGTTTTGTGGCATAGTTTTGTGATTAAATTTGGGATTTCATGTACATGATATCTGGTGTTATATCTATTGGCAGAATGGGAACTCTAGACTTAACAGTCATTCGTTCCCAGACTAGAAAATTGTATGTCGAAATTCAACTTCAGATACCGATTGCTTTCTTTGGGAGTAGGACAGCGAATTAGTTTAGGATATGCCTTGGTTCTGAGTATTGCTGTTTTTGGAACAGTTACTGGCTTTAGTATCGGTAGTTATTATTACAAAGAAGCTTTTCTACAAGAAAAACACACTCGTAACGAAGTTGAATTGCTCCATCGTTTGCAAGCTGGTATTCTTCAAATACGTACCCATCAACAACAATTGATCCCTTTGTTGTCAAACCCGAAACAGTCTCAGGAAGAATATGCTCATCTACTTCATCATCAAACGCAAAGTCAGGCATCTTGGGATGAACTCAAGAAGTTTGTAGAAAATGAGCCTCCATCAGGTGATAACTTACATTCAACAGCAGAAATACTGGAATTATTGAAAACTTATGCTGGTGTTCCAGAACTTTACTTTAGAGAACTAGATAGCCGAATGCGGCAAATTAGCTTGTTAAATCTGGAGTCACCCACAGAGTTTGATCAAGCTCAAACAATACTACTACAATTTACAAATGGCGATTTAGCACTCAAATATGATGGTATATCAGATGATCTGGTAGAAATAATTCAGAAATCATACGAGATATCTCATCAAGCAGAAAAGATGTTAGTGCATTCAAACGATATTGCTCATGGAATCGTGATTAGCAGCATCGGATTATCTATGGCTATCTCGATTATATTGGCAATTTTCACCAGTCGTGCGATCGCTAAACCTATTCAATCTCTGACAAATATAGCCCGCAGATCCACAGAAGAATCAAATTTCGATTTACAAGCTACCATTGAACGTCATGATGAAATAGGTGTTTTAGCTAATTCTTTTAATCAACTTATTAATTCGGTTAAGGAACTATTACAGCAGCAACAGATCGCTAATGCTAAACTTATAGCTGATAAAGAAACTCTTGAACAAAAGGTTCAGGAAAGAACCCAGGAACTTAGTGAAAAAAATACTGCTCTGCAACAGCTTCTAGAGGAACTGCAACGCACTCAAGTCCAAATGGTGCAAAGTGAAAAAATGTCAGCCTTGGGTCAAATGGTTGCAGGTATCGCACACGAAATCAATAATCCTGTTAATTTTATCTTTGGTAATCTTACTCATGTTGACGAATATGCCAAAAATCTGCTGGAATTTGTGCAACTTTACCAGCAGCACTATCTTGACCCAATTTCTGAAATTGAAACTAAGGCTGAAGAGATTGATATAGAGTTCATCCAAGAAGATTTACCGAAAATACTTGCTTCTCTGAAAATGGGTGCTGAACGCATTCGCAATATTGTCTTATCTCTTCGCAACTTCTCACGGATAGATGAAGCTGATTTCAAAGCAGTAGACATTCATGAAGGTATTGATAGCACATTGTTAATCTTACAACATTCTCTGAAAGAAAAACATGACCGTCCAGCAATTCAAGTCATCAAACAATATAGTAGTTTGCCTGTGATTGAGTGCTATCCTGGACAACTTAATCAGGTATTTATGAATATTCTTTCTAATGCGATTGATGCTCTAGATGAAGTCGATGCTACGCGAAACTATGAGCAAATACAAGCAAATCCTAGCCAAATTACTATCAGCACCTCGTTTGTCGATTCCCAATTAGTGCGAATTACCATTGCTGATAATGGAACTGGTATTTCTGAAGAGGTACAAAATAAAATTTTCAATCCATTCTTTACCACGAAAAATGTTGGTAAAGGTACAGGTTTAGGAATGTCTATTAGCTATCAAATAATCACAGAAAAACATCATGGTAAACTAAATTGTGTTTCTCAACGTGGAAAAGGAACAGAATTTATCATTCAGCTACCTATTAAACAGATAGTCCCAAAGTTAGTTCGGTGAAAGCGTATTGCCATATAATTGTACATATTTTGTACTTTTACCAAATCTGATAAACTATCCTAAATTTACGATTTAATAAAGCTGATAGCGCCAGGCTAATAATTAATTTATGAGTGAAGCCTTATTTAGTATTGAAAATCTGCGTGTAGCTTATCCGCAACGTAGTGGGGAAGAAGCAAGTTGGGCAGTTGATGATGTATCTTTTATCCTCAAACCTGGTGAGAGAATGGGTTTGGTGGGAGAGTCTGGTTGTGGTAAATCCACTATTGGCAGGGCTGTTATGCGTTTGCTACCCTTATCGAGTCGTATTGAGGGAAAAGTAAATTTTCAGGGACAGTCAGTATTAGATTTAACACTAAACCAAATGCGAAAGTTTCGCGGTGAGGCGATAGGACTGATTTTTCAAGATCCAATGACGCGACTTGATCCGTTGATGACCATTGGTAATCATTGTATTGAAACTCTCCAGGCTCATTCACTAGAGTTATCAAAACAGCAAGCCAAAGAAAAAGCACTTGCAACTTTAGAAAAGGTAAAAATTCCCGTTAGTCGCTGGAGTCAGTATCCCCACGAGTTTAGCGGTGGAATGCGTCAACGGGTTGCGATCGCACTTGCTCTCCTCCTCAATCCTAAACTAATTGTGGCTGATGAACCTACAACTAGCTTAGATGTTACCGTTTCTGCCCAAATTTTACAAGAATTAACCCGATTGTGTGGTGAAGAGAATATGGGATTATTGCTGATTTCCCATGATTTAGCAATGGTGGGGGAATATTGCGATCGCATCGGTGTGATGTATCAAGGTAAAATGGTAGAAATGGGGAAAACAGAAACTGTATTTAAACAACCCCAACACGAATATACCCAATCTCTCCTCAAAGCAGCTTTACACATTCAGGCAGAACAGGGAACAGAATCAAAAAACCAGGAACAACCTAAATTATCCCCTCTTTTAAAAATCACAGAACTCAAACAACATTATACGATTGAGCCCAACTTTATTGAACGCCTATTTAAAGGAGAAGGTCAAACAATTAAAGCTGTAGATGGGATTAATTTAGAACTATATCCAGGAGAAATATTAGGATTAGTTGGTGAATCTGGTTGTGGTAAAAGTACACTTTCTAGAACCATTTTACAATTAATTCCGCCTACATCGGGGAAAGTTGAATTTTTAGGCAGGGAATTAACTAATTTGTCACGCCAAGAAATTCGTTCTTCCCGGCGAGAAATGCAAATGATGTTTCAAGATCCTCACGCTTGTTTAAATCCAGCCATGACGGTAGGACAAAGTATTGCTGATCCTTTATTAATTCACAATCTAGCGAGTAGCGGAGCAGCCAAAGAACAAGTTTTATGGATGTTGGATAAAGTAGGATTATCACCAGCAGAAATTTATTATCAGCGTTATCCCTCCGATTTATCAGGAGGACAACAACAACGGGTAGCGATCGCACGAGCCTTAATTACTCGTCCTAAACTAGTCATATGCGACGAACCTGTAAGTATGTTAGACGCTAGTGTGCAGACACAAGTCCTAGATTTGATGTTGCAACTAAAAGCCGAATTTGAGCTAACTTACCTATTCATCACCCATGATTTGTGGTTAGCGCGGTTTTTGTGCGATCGCATCGCCGTCATGAATAGCGGTAAAATAGTTGAACTGGGCATCACCAAAGAAATTTTCTCTAATCCCCAACACCCCTACACCAAAACTCTCCTAGCGGCTGCACCCCTATTAGCGAAAGCTTAATATTAGGATTTAGGATTTAGGAGTCAGCCCTTCGACTTGTCTTCGACACACTACGTGAACGCTCAGGGCAAGGAGTCAGAATAAAATCACCAATTACCAATTACCAATCACCAAAGTAATTAATGTCTAAAAATTCATCCTCAAAACCTTACACAACTAATACAAACCCATCAGATAAATGGCAGGAAAGAATAGCACAAATAGCATATCGCTTCAATCGACAATATCAAAATCAACCTTTTAAAGTACCAGAAGAAGTACAAGCAATGCCAATATTTCGAGAATGGAATACTGGCTTATTAGGCGATAGGATAGTATCGCCTTTTTGGGAAATTGCTCAACCTCAAAAAAACCAACACTGCTTAGATATTGGTTGCGGTGTCAGCTTTTTAATCTATCCTTGGCGAGATTGGCAAGCATTTTTTTATGGGCAAGAAATTAGTAATATAGCCAGAGATACTCTCAATTCTCGTGGTTCGCAATTGAACTCCAAACTTTTTAAAGGTGTAGAACTAGGAGCATCACATCATCTAAACTACGCTTCAGATCAGTTTGATTTAGTCATAGCTACAGGATTTAGTTGTTATTTTCCCTTAGAATATTGGCAAGCCGTTTTACTAGAAGTCAAACGAGTATTGAAACCAGATGGACATTTTGTATTTGACATTCTTAATTCAGAACAGCCCTTAGCAGAAGATTGGGCAGTTTTAGAAACTTATTTAGGTGCTGAAGTGTTTCTAGAATCTGGGACTGAATGGGAAAAAACCATTAAAACAGCGGGTGGTAAAGTAGTCAAACGCCAATTAGGAGAATTATTCGAGTTATATAAAGTACGGTTTTGAGAAAAAATTTAGGGAATTAATTATAGTAAAGCTAGATCCTTCAAGCTGCTGCGTGTAATCTCAATTCTGGCAGGTAGATCATCTGGTTTATTGATGACAATATTTGTAGCAAAAAAGTAGACATTTTTGTTTTGTTCCCAATAGCCAACAAACCAACCTATTTGTGGTTTATTAGTAATTGACCACCCTGTCTTAGCGCGTAGCGTGTATTCTGGAGTCTGTTCCCGCACCATAATATCTTTAACAACATCCATTGTCCGTTTTGTAAAAGGTAAATTACCTTCATACAACCGTTGCAAAAAATCAATTTGCGCTTTGGGTGTAATTTTCAATGGTTCTTGCAACCAGAAACGATCAATGTCTGCGGCAGTACCAATTTGACGGTTGCCATAGCCAACTTTATCAATCCATTGCTGCATTCTTTCATATCCGATTTTACGTGCTAGAACTTGATAAAACCAGACAGTTGAATTTTTGAAGGCTTGACGTAAATTCGTATCTTGATTCCAAACCTCAAAATCCCGATGAATTCCATCCCAAGTCAGGACAGCCACATCATCAGCAATCACACCCGTTTCTAAAGCCGTCAAGGCGTTGAAAATCTTGAAAGTTGAAGCCGGAGTCATTGCAGTGGCATTACGTTGAGGATTGTGTTCATAGGTGAGATTGTTTTTTGAGTCATAAATTAATATCGATCCTTCAACCCCAAATTTTTGGAAATGCCTTCCCAAATCTGGGACTTTAACATTCACTTTTGCTGAATGTTCAGATGAGTTAGAAGAGGGTTGAGCCTGGACATATATTGATCCTAAGCTAATAATAATTATGACTGTGAAAACAAGACTGAGCGATTGCCAAATACGAAACAAAATTTTTTCTCCATTTAGATAAAATACAATCAGCACAAAACCGAATAAATTTGCCGATGACAGTGTATTATTTGTAAATATTTTACTAAGAATTTTGCTCAAATAGCCGCAATGACCATCCGCCATGCCACAGAAACAGACTTACCGACAATTGTAGATATTTATAACGCTGCTGTTCCTAGCCGCATGGCCACAGCCGATTTAGAACCTGTATCTGTGGAAAGTCGCATGGCTTGGTTTAAAGGACGAGTACCCTCACAACGCCCTCTGTGGATCATTGAGGCAGATGGTGCGATCGCTGGATGGCTAAGTTTCCAATCATTTTATGGCAGACCAGCTTACCATTCCACAGCCGAAATTAGTATTTACATTTCCCCAAACTTTCAAAAACGTGGTTTAGGAAAGCAACTAGTAGAACAAGCAATTAACGAAAGTCCGAATTTAGGTTTAAAAACTTTAGTGAGCTTTATTTTTGCCCATAATTACCCCAGTTTGAAGCTATTTGAAAAATTCGGTTTTCAACATTGGGGGCATTTGCCCAAAATAGCCGATTTAGCTGGTGTAGAACGGGATTTAATTATTATGGGGTTGCGAGTTGGGGAACCTGAATAAAGTATACCTTAACTAGCCATCACCAACTGCGTACAAGAAGACGTATAAAAATATTTTTAAGTCCTGAGTCCTGAGAGTAACTGGCCACCACTCAGCACTCAGCACCGAAGCTGCTAACAGAATTTTTATCGAGCAGTTAAAGTATCAAAGTTGTATTCAGTACCAACTTTTAGCTGATTAGCATTGTACCGAGGAGACATCAACAGAGAAGTGTCGTAAGGATTCGGTAAATCAGGGGTACGAAGATATGGATCATTCATAGCTTGTTGAGTGAGAACATCGCGATAAAGAGTATTAACCAACTCAGCATCTTTCGCTATTTCATTATCAGGGAAAGTTGTTCCAAACTTACCTCCAGGACCCACCAAAGAATCTACCTGACGCTTTAAACTGCCATTATCGTAAAAATTAGGATCATGGCGAAAATAAGCTCTCTCGAAGCTATCACTCGTTGTTTCATAATTATCTGCTTGCATCTGAGCAACTGCAACTACAGGAAAGGCAGTACTAGTAGCCAGGAGTACTAGTAATCCACCAAAACCTTGCCATTTTATACCCATATTTACTACTCCTCAATTTTTGGACGAATCTTAATTTATGCTTAGTCTCAGAACTCTCATGAGTTTAACCTTTGGTGTAGCACAACTTTTAACTGTTTGTAATGTCTAATTCTACTGAAACATCTAACCAATCGGATATTTGGGCAACTACTACTGATTTAACAACCCTGCGTCAGAAGTTACTAGATTTATTTTGCCAACTTGCTTATCAAGAAGGTGATTTTGTTCTTTCTTCTGGACAGCAGAGTTCTTACTATATTAACGGTAAACAAGTAACACTCCACCCTCAAGGTGCTTTGGCAGTAGGCAGACTTTTGTTACAACTATTACCGGAAGATACACAAGCAGTAGCAGGTTTAACCTTGGGGGCTGACCCCATAGTTTCAGCAGTGAGTGTAGTTTCCGTCTATGAAAATCGACCCCTACCAGCTTTAATTATTCGCAAAGAAGCTAAAGGTCATGGAACAATGGCTTATATAGAAGGACCCAGTTTGCCACAAGGTGCAAAAGTAGTGGTTCTAGAAGACGTTGTTACTACTGGGCAATCTGCACTGAAAGCTGTAGAACGATTACAAGCAGCAGGTTATACAGTCAATAGAGTAATTTCTTTGATAGACCGATTACAAGGGGGAGCAGAATTATATCAGTCTAATGGGTTGCAATTTGATGTCCTGTTTTCAATTCGGGATCTACAGGAACGGTATCAGCAGATACTCAAGAAAGTTCCAAATCATTAGTAATCTAATTCAGGAATAGCTTAGTCGAGCCGCTGACGCGGTAGTTGAGCGTTCACGTAGTGTGTCGAAGACAAGTCGAAACTCACGTAAGCCTCATTTATCTGTAATCTGCCAATCCCGTAGAGACGTTCCATGCAACGTCTCTACAGTCAGGAATAAAGCGCGGTTTAATAGTATCTTTTTGGTAAGTATGCAACTTTTAAGTGCGTACTTTTCATCTTATACGGGAACATCTTAAACTATATAGTAATCCTCAATAATTTATGAACTTAGTAGGACTTAATATGATGTCTCAAAATACGATTAACTACATAATTCATGACGGAAATTTACGCGGTCATAGTCAAATTGACTGGCTCGATAGTTATCATACATTTTCCTTCAGTCACTTTCATGATCCCAACCGCATGGGATTTCGCTCTTTAAGAGTGATTAATGATGACCGCATTGCTGCTGGGGCTGGATTTCCTACTCACGGACATCGAGATATGGAAATCCTCACCTATGTTGTATCAGGTGCAGTTGAACATAAAGATAGTTTGGGTACAGGTTCAGTAATTCGTCCCGGTGACGCACAGATTATGAGCGCTGGCACTGGTATCATGCACAGCGAATTTAATCACTCCAAAACTGAAGAGTTACATTTATTGCAAATCTGGATGTTACCAGACACACCAGGATTATCACCAAGGTATGACCAAAAGGCTTTTTCTGCGGCAGAAAAGCGAGGAAAACTGAGATTAATCGCAGCTAAAGATGGACGTGATGGTGCTGTGACTATTCACCAAGATATTGATTTATACGCATCTATTTTAGAGAAGGGCGATGTTGTAAATTATCATGTCCAGCCTCATCGTTATGCCTGGTTACAAATAGCGACAGGTGAAGCAACTTTCAATGGTCAAGAACTAAGAGCCGGCGACGGAGTACAAATTACTGGAGAAGAACAACTAGAAATTAGTACAAATCTCAGTGCGGAAATTTTGCTTTTTGACTTAGCTTAAACAAAAATTCAACCTAAGGCCTGATATCTGGCAAATATGGGGCTTTTTCTGCTTAATTTTCTTTAATCACTATCGAAATAAATCGACAAATTTCAGGTTCATAGCCTGGTAAAAATTAAGGTTTCATTCCCATTTGACTGAAGAGAGTTAGAGAACTCCACAAAATCAATTATCCAATTTCACTGAATCAAAACGACTTTTTCCTTCCCCTGCTCCCTGCTCCCTGCCCCCTGCCTTCCAAACAATGGAAGTCTCTGAAGCTAATGTTGCCCTTCCAGACAATATTTGACAATCAGCAGACAATTTCTGTTATCAGCATCACGTTCATAAACAACATGATCTGCCAAGCGTCGGAGGAGAAACCATCCATACCCACCTACTTGTAGAGTACCTGGTTCTGGCTCAATGATCGCATCAGGGTTAAATGGTTTTCCATAATCCCAGATTCTCATTTCTAGTCGGTCAATCCATAGACTCACTTCAATATCTATCGTTGTATCTGGTGGTAAAGAACGATGAGCGTGGCGAACTGCGTTAGTAAAGCCTTCTGCTAATGCTAAATTGAGGCGATAGAGTTGGCTTTCTGACCAGCCGTATTGAGTTAAATATTGCAGACAGAATTTTTCAAACCATTGTTGCACCTGGTTTAGGAGCTTAAGATCGCTCTTTACTGTCAGATGGTCTTGCTGCACTATGGTAAGCATTGACCGTGACTTGAATATTAAGTAAGTAAAAAATGCAGGTTTTGTTGGGTTGAGATTTAGCAATAGCTTTGATCTTATATCCAAAACTTCAAATTCCAGACAAAACCTAGACTCTGAAAATCAATGCCTGTGTGTTTTAAAAAGCATATTAGCCAGGAATATGAGTGACTAATAGACTATGTAAGCCTTGCGGCTAAGTTGTT
Source organism: Anabaena sp. WFMT (assembly GCF_051781005.1). Classification (NCBI taxonomy): domain Bacteria; kingdom Bacillati; phylum Cyanobacteriota; class Cyanophyceae; order Nostocales; family Nostocaceae; genus Anabaena; species Anabaena sp. WFMT. Next base: position 325,106 of record NZ_JBPWOA010000006.1, read on the forward strand.
AGACTCATAACCTAGGTATATGCTCTTTAAACTCACAGGCATTACAGTACTTTGTGGAAAAACTCAGTTAGAACAGACCCAAAGTCAGAGATTTATCTAATGGTAATGCAGCACCAATACCTAACCAGATAGTTACAAAAGTACCAAACAAAAATACTGTTGTTGCTACTGGACGACGGAAGGGGTTTTGGAACTTATTCACGTTCTCAATGAAGGGAACGAGAATCAGACCCAAGGGTACGGCAGCCATTGCCAGTACTCCTAACAGTTTGTTAGGAAGGGAGCGTAAAATCTGGAAAACAGGATACAGATACCACTCTGGCAAAATTTCCAAGGGGGTAGCAAAAGGATTAGCCGGTTCACCAGTCATGGCGGGATCTAGGACTGCTAGAGCGACAATACAAGCGAATGAACCCATAATCACGATTGGGAACACGTAGAGCAAATCATTAGGCCAAGCGGGTTCACCATAATAGTTGTGACCCATGCCTTTGGCAAGTTTGGCTCTTAACTGAGGATCACTGAGATCCGGTTTTTTTTGCGTTGACATTTTGAAATTTGCTCTCCTGCTTAAATTAAGTTAAAGCATTTGTGAAAGCCATCAGCTATTTAGGTAAGCCGCACGTTTGTGCGTCTGGTTGAAAGCCACAAATTTAGTATGACACTAAGTTCTGTCTTGCTAGTTGAAATAAGTTTTTGTAGCTTTCAATGCTTACAGCTTCAGAGAATAGTGTTTGTTTTTCACTTAAATGTTATTTGCCCTAAGTTTAAAACAAACGACTCTGATCTGGAAACAGTTTTTACCTATTTAGTGATAATTTTCAGTTACAAAGGCCCAGAAATACCTTGTTTGCGGATCATCAAGAAGTGGAACAGCATGAATACTGCAATCAACCAAGGTAGGACAAAGGTGTGGGCGCTATAGTAGCGGGTTAGGGTCGCTTGACCGACACTAGAACCACCACGTAGTAGGTCAGAGATGAGAACACCAACTACGGGAATTGCTTCGGGTACACCACTAACGATTTTTACAGCCCAGTAACCAACTTGATCCCAAGGTAGGGAGTAACCAGTCACACCGAAGGAAACTGTGATGACAGCGAGGATGACTCCACTTACCCAAGTCAGTTCGCGGGGTTTTTTGAAACCACCGGTTAGATAAACTCGGAAGACGTGCAGAATCATCATTAACACCATCATGCTGGCTGACCAGCGGTGAATGGAGCGAATTAGCCAGCCGAAGTTGACTTCATTCATGATGTACTGAACGGAGGAATAAGCTTCTGCTACTGTGGGTTTGTAGTAGAATGTCATCGCAAATCCAGTGGCAAACTGGATGAGGAAGCAAACGAGGGTGATTCCACCTAGACAGTAGAAAATGTTGACGTGGGGAGGGACGTACTTACTGGTTACATCTTCAGCGAGCGCTTCAAGGTCTAAGCGTTCCTCAAACCAGTCATAAACGTTGGCCATACAATCTTAAGTTCCTAAAAATTGGTTGCGGTTGATAAATCTCCCAATAGCAATTTTGGGATTTTCACAAAGAGTAGCTTTCTTGCAGAATCGTTAAGATTTTCAGAAACTTAACACTCTGTAAATATCGAATATATTGCGATCTCTTTGCAAGCCAACGCTGAAAATGTTGGTTCCAAAGTAGATTTTATCGTTTTTGAGGAGGGATATGCACAGCAGCTGTTGATGACAACTTGATGAGAGCAATGCACCTCTTCTATAAAAAAAGTAACATAGTCGAGAGATAGATTTCATCAAAAACGTGGCAACTGGACAGTTAGAGCTAATTTGGGTTGAGGTGAACATGAATAAAAAGGTTTTTAGGTGGGGATTTTCCTTACTATTGGGTTTTTGCTTGATTTTTGGCGCATTCATCTCACCAGCGATCGCTTTGACTCAGGAGCAAAAGCTGGTTTCTGAGGTGTGGCGAATTGTAAATCGCTCTTATCTGGATGAGACGTTTAATCATCAAAACTGGTCTGATGTGCGGCAACAGGCTCTAAAGAAGCCGCTGCTAAATGACCAGGCAGCATACACGGCTATTCAGAAGATGCTGAAAAGCCTTGATGATCCTTTTACTAGGTTTCTAGACCCAGAGCAGTACCGCAGTTTGCAAGTTAATACTTCTGGTGAACTGACGGGTGTGGGTTTACAAATTGCCCTCAATCCCCAAACGGGTATTTTGGAGGTAATTACACCTATTGAGGGTTCGCCGGCAGAGAAAGCTGGGTTAAGACCACGCGATCGCATTTTGAAGATTGAAGGATTATCTACAGAAAATCTCACTCTTGATGAAGCTGCTTCTCGAATGCGTGGCCCTATCGGTAGTGTGGTATCACTTTTGATTGGCCGAGAGGGAGAAACAGACCAGGAATTTATTTTGATGCGCGATCGCATTGAACTTAATCCTGTTGTAGCTGATTTGCGTTTATCCCCCCAAGGAAAACCCATTGGCTACCTCCGTCTGACTCAATTTAATGCTAATGCGGCTATGGAGTTAGCACACGCTATTTCTAGTTTAGAAAAAAAAGGCGCGGTTGCCTATATTCTCGATTTGCGAAATAATCCAGGGGGTTTATTACAAGCAGGAATTGAAGTGGCGCGTCAGTGGTTAGATTCTGGCACAATTGTCTACACAGTCAATCGTCAAGGGATTCAGGGCAATTTTGAAGCCTCTGGACAAGCCTTAACACCAGACCCATTAGTGATATTGGTAAATCAAGGGACTGCTAGTGCTAGTGAGATTCTGGCCGGTGCGCTGCAAGATAATGGTCGCGCCCAGTTAGTAGGTGAAACTACCTTTGGTAAAGGTCTAATTCAATCGTTATTTGAATTATCCGATGGTTCTGGATTGGCAGTGACAATTGCTAAATATGAAACTCCCAACCATCGAGACATTAACAAACTAGGCATTAAGCCAGACACAGTAATTACCCAAACACCAATCACCCGTGACCAAATTGCCACAGAAGCAGATAGCCAATATCAAGCCGCTGTAGAATTGTTGACTAAAAATTTGGTTGTCGCAGAGAAGGAATGATGGAGAGGAGAGGTGAAGCAGAAGGAAAATTCCTACTCAATACTCAATACTCGGTACTCAATACTCGGTACTCGGTACTCACTACTCAATACTCAGCACTGACTAATCGCTGATAAGCTTGGTCTATAAAGTGTTTGCCTCGAAGGAAACCGATGTTCCCGCCGGGGCAAATGTATTGTAGAGTTTCTGGTGTAAAGCGATCGCACAAAGTTTGAACACTTTTTAGTTGTCTAGGCCAGTGAAAGGTTTTTGCTGTGCGTAATGGTACAGGTTCACCTTGCAAGTTGGGGACTAAATGCCGTCCCGAAAACAGAACTCCCCCAAATTCACGATAATATAGACATGAGGAGCCTGGAGAATGTCCAGGTGTCCAGAGAACTTGTGTGGTGGTATCAAGAGTAAATTCTTGACCGAAGGTAGTGACATTTAAGCCAGGTAATAAATAAGCTTCTTGCTCTTGAATGAGAATCTCACAATCAAGGGCTTGTTGAATTTCTGATGTTTTACCAATAGCACCACGATGAGTGATGAACAACCAACGTACACCTTTCTCTGTTTGTGTAGTTTGCCCCAGGCATTCCCAAAAATTCTGATTAATTTGCTCTAAAGACGGGCAGTCAATGAGAATATTACCTTCATTTCTTACAATAAGATAAGAAGTTCCTCCTAATGTATCTCGATTTGGTGGAAAGGCAAAAATTTTGTTGATGCCCAAGTCGGTAGATGCTGATTCTGTTTCAGTTGAACTAGAAAGGATTTCTCCTACTGGCATTTGACCAGAAAGTACAGTCTGTGGAGGCTTAATTGTATGACTTGGTTGTTGAGGTGCAGGAGACATAAATCAAAGGATTACAAAATCAAGAATTCTGATTTCGTGGTAGGTCTCTTTAATTAGGAGTACTGCTACCTGAAGAGAATTTTTGGGGGGAAGGCGTTTTCAATGTACAGAATAACCCATATCCATCAGGGAAAAGGAGTTAAGAAGTTAAGAAATAATTCACAAGCAGAAATTTTCCAGCTTCTGTGTTCCTACTTCCTTGATCATGAACTCCTGTTTGCGTCAGCGTCTTGGCAGGAAATAGCAAGGCAGTCCTGAACTACTTTTTTTGTCCAAATTAGTGAACATAACATGGCATTTTGGTTTCTTCTCTTACTGGGTCTAGCTACTTATCTCATAGTGCAGCGCAGCGTTGCTCATATCACCAGGACACCAGTGTGGTTATTGTGGCTGGTATTAATGACACCTGCATTGATCTTAAGCGGTTGGACTTTGATTTATGGCACAAAACAACCACCTCCACCAGGGCTGATTATCTGGCCTTTGGTAGTTTCTCTGCTGCTATACTGGTTTTTATTTCTGTCAGGGCGTAGAGTACCAGGAGATACCCAGACTCAAGACCAAATGACAGGATTACAATCAGCTAATCACCCTACCTCCGAACCATCACCAGTGCGTCCCATTGAGCCGGCAGAAGAAACTAATCTGCGAAATTGTTTTCCTTGGTCTGTATACTACCTACAAAACATTGAGTATCGACCCCAAGCAGTGATTTGTCGCGGTCAGTTGCGAACTACGGCCAATCAAGCCTATCACCAGATTAAAACAAATATTGAAGGGCTATTTGGCGATCGCTTTTTGGTGATATTTCAAGAAGGTATGAATGATAAACCCTTCTTTGTACTTGTTCCCAATTCCCAAGCTGCTAAACAAAATACAAACCGCGCTTCAGAAAATTTAACTCAAGCCGCAGTAGCCCTTTCACTGTTGTTACTAACTTTATTCACCACCACCTTAATCGGCTCGCAAATTGCTGGGGTGGAATTAACGAAACTCAAATCTGACCTCACTCTACTCACAAATGGTTTACCCTACGCCTTAGGACTAATCACCATCTTGGGTATCCATGAACTTGGTCACTATTTCACGGCTCGATTCCATAAAATTCGCTCGACCCTGCCTTATTTTATCCCTGTGCCTTTTTTCTTAGGAACTTTTGGCGCATTTATTCAAATGCGTAGTCCTATTCCCCACCGCAAAGCGTTATTTGATGTCAGTATTGCTGGTCCGATTGCTGGTTTTATCGCCACTTTACCACTACTTATCTGGGGTTTAGCTCATTCGGAAGTAGTACCTTTGAGCGAAAAAATGGGACTGTTAAACCCCAATGCCCTTAATCCCAAATATTCAATTTTATTAGCATTACTTTCAAAATTAGCCTTGGGAAGTGAATTAACCGCCCAATCTGCCTTGAATTTACACCCCGTAGCAGTAGCTGGATTTTTAGGACTGATTGTCACAGCATTAAATTTGATGCCCGTGGGACAACTTGATGGAGGTCATATTGTCCATGCCATGTTTGGACAACGCACCGCAGTTGTCATTGGTCAAATCGCTCGTTTGTTGTTACTCATGCTGTCTTTTATCCGTAGAGAATTTCTGTTGTGGGCAATTCTGTTATTATTTATTCCCTTAATTGATGAACCAGCGCTGAACGATGTCACAGAACTGGATAACGGACGTGATATTTTGGGATTAAGTGCGATCGCTTTATTATTAATAATAATCCTGCCACTACCTCAATTCTTAGCTCGTGTGTTGCAGATTTAGAACAACTCTCCGTGGTTCATTTACTTAAAAATTGGGCGTTGCATAATTGCGGAATAAATTATGTTTCGCGCACCAGCGCAGCGAAGCACGAAAGTGCATTAGACGCAAAGAGGCAAAGCCACAAAGTTTGAAATTTTGTTACCGACAAACTTACTCATCGTCTAATTGCACACCTTCAATTAGTTTATTAGTTTATGAGTAGCTTCAGACATTTCTGTGGTATGGGCTTGCAGCGTATTATTTTTTAAGGCTTCTGTAGTTGCAAAATCGAGAAATAGCCGCATTAATAGGGAGTCTTTTGCATCTTCATCATCACACGATTGCTGTATCTGGGGATAAAACCTCAATCCAACCATCTGCATTTGCAAACTGGGGATGTTCACCATAAAAATCACGTCATACTCTATATGTGTACTAATGGAGTAAAAGACAAAATTTATGCAAATTCAAACACCAGACTGGGTTAAACACGCTGTTTTCTATCAAATTTTTCCTGATAGATTCGCTAGAAGCAAACAACCACGCAAACGTTTATTAAATGAAGCGCGTTGGGAAGATTGGGAAGCAATGCCAACCCTCCAAGGTTATAAAGGTGGGGATTTGTGGGGCATATTGGAACAATTAGACTATATCCAAAGTTTAGGAATTAACGCCATTTACTTCACACCCATCTTTCAATCTGCAAGTAATCACCGCTATCACACCCATGATTATTATCAAGTTGATCCACTTTTGGGAGGTAATGAAGCTTTTAAAGAATTACTAGATGCAGCCCATCAGCGAAATATAAAAGTTGTGTTAGATGGAGTATTCAATCATTCTAGTCGGGGCTTTTTCTTCTTTCATGATGTTTTAGAAAATGGACCCCATTCTCCTTGGGTAAATTGGTTTAAAATTCACGGCTGGCCGCTTGCACCCTACACCGGTGATTTACCTGCAAACTATGAAGGTTGGGCAGGACTTCGCTCTTTACCAGTATTTAATCATGATAACCCAGAAGTACGGGAATACATCATGGAAATTGCCGAATATTGGATTAAATTTGGCATTGATGGTTGGCGTTTAGATGTACCTTTTGAAATTAAAACTCCTGGATTTTGGCAAGAATTTCGCCAACGGGTCAAAGCTATTAATCCAGATGCTTATATCGTCGGTGAAGTGTGGGGAGATTCCCGTGAATGGTTAGATGGAACCCAATTTGATGGAGTGATGAATTATTTATTTGCTGGGCTAACTATTGCCTTTACCGCAGGCGACAGAGTAGATTTAGAACAGGTACAAGGCCGTGATTATCAACCCTCTCCACCATTATTTGCGGCTGAATACGCTGCTAAAATCAAAGAATTACTAGCACTTTATCCTTGGGAAATTCAACTAACACAACTTAATTTGCTCGCAAGTCACGATACAGCTAGATTAATTACCATTGCTGGTGGTGATATCCCAAGTGCAGAATTAGCAACTTTACTTTTACTCACTTTCCCCGGTGCATCTAGTATTTATTATGGTGATGAAGTCGGTTTACCAGGTGCATTAGATCCAGATTCGCGTCGAGGTTTTCCTTTAGAAGCAAATTGGAACTTAGAAATTCTTGATACGCACAAAAAATTAATTTCTCTACGTCAAAAATATCAAGCTTTGCGTATTGGGGATTATCAAATTCTTTATGCACAGGGAACGCTGTATATATTTGCGCGAACCTTGGGAACTGAGGAATTAATTATTGCTGTGAATGTGGGTACAGCAACTGCAACGGGTAATGTAGATTGTAGCGGTTTACAAACTCAACCTGATCAAATTTTATTTGGTACTGGGGAAATTGAATGCAATGGTGAAGAGATTTGTTTAACCATTCCCCCCCGTACTGGTTGCATTTTAGGTTAAATATCGAAATGTCGGTGAAAGCGATTGTCAATTTGATCAGTTTTTTGCTGATTACAAGTTAAGCAGAGAGTTTGTAAATTACTAATATCGTTTTTACCACCACGCGACAAAGGGATAATATGATCAATGCTGAGGTTAGTTTCTTGGGAAGTTTTACCACAACTTTGACATTGATATTTATCCCTTTGGAAAACGTAGGTTCTGACTGCTGGGGGTATGGCGATACGTGGGGTTTTGTTCATGTTTTTATCTCACGCAAAGGCGCAAAGACGCAAAGGTAAGAGTTATGATGTAGCATCGTTTATCATTCGACGTAAATCTTCAAGGGGTGATTCTGGTTCTTTAATTTCTGGTTTGTTAGGACAAAATTCTAGAGAAATTTTCATTCTAAATTTTCCTTCTTGCCAATGCGATCGCGGTTTGTTACATATCCTTCTAATAACAAAATTAACGCTTTTGCTTGTTTTCCCCGTTCTGATTTACTCTCTCCACCTTCCTGTTGAATAATTACCATACAACCTTGACGCAATAAATCAATTACATCAGATTGATTAATATTTTCTACTGTATTAAATCCCAATTGCTGACACAAAGAAACCGCTTGTTCCCGAACTTCTACTTCACTCAAAAATGTTAAAACAACTCTTTCTGAATCTGCTGGTGCATATTCAATTTTGCATTCTGTACCAGTTGCGTGTCCTTCTGCACTATATAATAATTCTCTCTCTAAAAGTGCATTAATCAACATTGATTTACCCGCACTAAAAGCACCTGCAAACACAATTTCAAATTTCGGAGAAATTGCTTTATCCAAAGATATTTGCACAGATGTAATATCTTGAGAACGCAAAGCCGCTTCTTGGTGCAACAGTTGTAAAATAGATTCAACTTGAGTTTGTAATTGCTGGCACTGAGGCGCTAAACTTGACATAATAAGTAGTAAACAATGTTTATAGGTATTGTAATACTACTTATTGCAATTTAGCTATATTTTACTTAACGCACCACGGGTTACACCTAATTGGTTTTGTAGTTTCAATTCTCTCCAAAGTTGAGAACCGTTGATTTCTCCTTGGAGGAGTTGATTATAACGGTGTATTGTTTTGATTACTTGTTCCGGTGTTTCGTTGAGAAATTCAATACGGAAGTGTTGTAAACCCAATGATATTAGCCTTTGTACATATTCTGCACCAGTTTGAGCAGTGCTATTATATACAGTATTCCGGCATCCTGCGTCAGCTTTGAGAATGTGTTCACTACCTACTCTGTCTTTAATTTTGACTTCTTGTTTTTCGCAAGGTCTACCACAGTTAGTATAATCTGTTCCTTCTGATAAGAAAGCGCAAAATACACAGTGTTCCATGTGAAACATTGGTATTCGTTGATGAATTGTCACTTCCAAGTTTTGGGGTGGATAATTTGTAATTAAATCTTCGAGTTGATTAACATTTAAATCGTAGGATGCTGTTAATCTTTCTAAATTAAAGTGTTGTTGTAAATAGTCTGCTGTGAGTGGGTTAGCAATATTTAAGGAAAAGTCAGCAACACATCTTTCATTTGCAAAATATTCTAATTGGTCATAATTTCTAATTAAATAACCATCAGCATTAGCAGCGCGGACTTGTTTTAAAATCCAGGTTTCTCCGGGTTTAGTTATCCGGGGTGGTGCGACAAAGATACTGATTTCTTCTTCACATTCTCGCACTATTTTAACTGCTTCTTGATAATTGCGAGGATTTTCAAATTCACAGTATATTGTTTTGATATCTGCTGTTAATACTGCTTTGAGTTGGTTGATGTTTCTGACTAAAACAATCAGAGAAGGGGAAGCTGGAATAGGAGACAATTTGGAAGTGATTAAATCTTGCCATTTTGCATGATGATTTAATTGCCAAAGTTTGGGTTTACTTCTTAATTCTTCTAATTGGGTGACTATTTCCCGACGCATTCGGTTTAATTCACTTACGGGTAACATAATATTCCCGTTGAGATTATTTATAAAATTGTCTAAATAGAAAGGAGTATTTCCTAAACGTCCAAATTGTTCTTTGACCCTTTCTGTAGTGAGAGGTTTGGTGTGTGCTTCTACTAGCAATATTTCTGATTCTACTTGGACTATATTACCAAATTCATCACGAGCGAGCGCAATTAATTTTTCTCCAATTTCTCCATATACATCTACATTAATCAGTCGTTGAAATTGGGGATTTTCTCCAGCATAACTTTGACGGATTTGTTTATCAAGTTCTGGATCATTAGTTTTCCAAACTTTATCACCTATATTTATCCGTCGAAAATTCAAATTATTTCTACCAAAGCTTAATATTGCCTCTTTCCCTTTTTCCACAACTGCATATATTCTTCCCCCTTCTTCCTTCGTTTCTGGATGTCCACAATCAAAAACAATCCCATCACCTGGTTTAACTGGTGCTTCCAGTTTCACGGTTATTTGTTCATTGCTAATGCGGGTAACTTCTCCTAAATAAACACCGCGTTTTTTACCGAAATTTGCGTGAACTAATTCTTGATTATTAATTCCCTCAAACCAACCTGTATAAAGTCCACGAGAAAAAGCCATTTCTAAATTATATTGGTCTTTACGCAAAACAGATGATTTCTGTGGAGACGTTTTATGAAATATCTCTACATTAGTTTCCAGGATTTTATTTAATGCTTTTCGATAAACTTGAGTTACGTTAGCAACATATTCTGGTGCTTTTAATCTTCCTTCTATTTTTAAAGAGGTAACTCCAGATTTAACCAACTCCGGTAAAACTTCTAAACCTGCTAAATCTTGAGGACTTAATAAATATTTGCGGTTTCCTAAATTAACAACTTCACTATCTGCAATTAAATCATAAGGCATTCTACAAGCTTGAGCGCATTCTCCCCGATTTGCGGAACGTCCTCCTAATGCTTCGCTGGTTAAACATTGTCCAGAATATGCGACGCACAAAGCACCGTGAACGAAAACTTCTAAAGGTAGGGAAGTATTCTTTTGAGATATTTGTTGTTGAATTTTATTAATTTCTGTAATGGAACATTCCCGCGCTAAAACTACCAATTGACAACCAAGAGATTTAGCAAATTCTACCCCCGCAGCGCTAGTAATAGTCATTTGCGTTGAAGCGTGAATGGGAAAGTCGGGGGAAAGATGACGAATCAGACGACAAATACCGATATCTTGAACGATGACAGCATCAACACCAGCAGAAATGATAGTTTTGAGGTATTGCTGTGCTTCAGTGAGTTCTTGGGGGAAAATCAGGGTATTCAGAGTGACGTAACCTTTGACCCCCCGTAGGTGCAGAAATTCCATTAATTCTAGTAAGTCTGCTTCGGTGAAATTCTCAGCCCTCATCCGTGCGTTAAACTTGTCTAAACCAAAGTAAATCGCATCAGCACCATTTTCTACTGCTGCTTTAGCGCATTCCCAGTTACCAGCAGGTGCTAGGAGTTCGGGGAGTTTGAGGGTAGGGGTGCTTGTCATTTGGGTTAGTCAGGGTTATGTTCAGTTTATAGATTGTATCTAAATTGGGGGGTGGTTGTGGGAGAGAGGCAATTATATTTAGATAGGATGAATCCAATTATTAAGGCGTAATATATTAATTAGTTATAAATAGATGAGTTTCTTATTGGTATTTGGATGAGAATATTTAAACATAAAATGGTTATAAATAAAAGTAAATCACTGACGGTTATAAACCAAGACAAAAGTATTTCAAAAAATCTAATAAATCAAGTTAATCTCATACATTTAGAAGCAAATCATCAAATTCAGCAATCTGATAAAAGTCCAAAGGGTCAATTCTTAACGCCTTTACCAATAGCTAGATTAATGGCAAATATGTTTGATTTTAGTTTGCCAAAAATATCATTACTTGATGCTGGTGCTGGTTCTGGATCATTATTAGCAGCCGTTGTAGCTGAATTGTGTCAACTTCAAAAAAAACCTAAATATATACATATTACTGCTTACGAAATTGACCCTCTTCTGATTAATTTTTTACAAGAAACATTTGAATGCTGTCATCATGCTTGTAATCAATTAGGTATAGATTTTACCTATAAAATATATCATAGTGATTTTATTGAATCAGTAGTTAATTTATTAGAATATCCTTTATTCGCTCATTCAATAAGAACTGAATTTACACACGCTATTCTTAATCCACCATATTACAAAATCAATTCTCAGTCAAAATATCGGTTGTTATTACGTTCTATAGGCTTAGAAACAACTAACATATATACGGGTTTTATTTTTGCCGCCATTAAACTATTAACATCAAATGGACAATTAGTAGCAATTACTCCCAGAAGTTTTTGTAATGGGTCATATTTTCGAGACTTTCGGCAATTTTTTCTAGAAAATATGGCTTTAGATAAAATTCATTTATTCGATTCGCGTCAAGAAGTATTTACAGATGATAAAATACTGCAAGAAACTGTTGTTGTTCATGCAAATAAACAATCAAAACAACTAGACAATATATTAATTAGCTCTAGTGTCAATGCAGAAGATGATATAATTTTATCTCATCAAATACCATACACAGATGTTGTCTATCCTAATGATTCAGAGAAATTCATACACATCATAACAGATAATTTAAGCCAGAAAGTAGTTGAGCAAATTAAACATTTTTATTGCACAATTCAAGATTTAGGTTTAAACGTCTCTACTGGGAAAGTAGTTGATTTTAGAATTAAGTCATATTTGAGGATAAACCGAGAGGAGGGAACAGTTCCATTAATTTATCCGACTCATTTTAATGATGGTTATATCAGCTACCCAAAGAATACTAAAAAATGTCAAGCTATAGTATTAGCTAAAGAAACAGCTAATCTGTTAATTCCTAATGAGCATTATGTTTTGATTAAACGTTTTTCTACTAAGGAGGAAAAAAAACGAGTTGTTGCTGTTGTTTACGATGCTACAAAAATTGATACTCCTAGTATTGGCTTTGAAAACCACTTGAATTATTTTCATCAGCAGGGACATGGACTAGATTTAATTTTAGCCAAAGGTCTTACAGCTTATTTCAATTCTAGTTTAGTAGATTCATTTTTCCGTTTATTTAATGGACATACTCAAGTTAATGCGACAGATTTACGTTGTTTAAAGTATCCAACTTTAGAACAACTTTATTTACTAGGTAAACATATAGGGACAGAATTTCCTAAACAGTCTGAGATAGATAAACTTATAGACACCGTATTATTAAATATGACTAATTCATCAGAAAATAATCCAATTGTCATTAAAGCACGTATTGATGAAGCAATAGAAATACTAGCTGCTTTAGGTTTTCCACGAAAACAACTAAATGAACGTTCAGGTTTAACCTTACTAGCATTACTTGATTTAAAATCTCATGAACCTTGGATATCTGCGAAAGCACCACTCCAAGGTATTACACCAATGATGGAATTTATGGAAAAACAATATGCTAAAAAGTACGCACCTAATACGCGGGAAACAGTGCGCCGTCAAACGGTACACCAATTTATTGACGCAGGTTTAATTGTTGTAAATCCTGATAATATTGAGCGTCCTATTAATAGTCCTAAAACAGTATACCAAATTGAAGATAGTGCTTTAGAGATGCTGCGGACATTTAAAACTGATGAATGGGATAAAAATTTGCAAACTTACTTAGCATCTATTGAAACTCTCAAAACTAAATATGCTCAAGAAAGATTAAAAGCCAGAATAGAAGTTAATATTCCAGGTAAATTAATCACACTTTCACCAGGTGGACAAAATATTTTAATTGAGAAAATCATTAATGATTTTTGTCCGCGATTTACACCTAATAGTAGCATCATTTATGTTGGTGATACAGATGAAAAATTTGCATCTTTTGAGGAATCAGCTTTATCGGAATTAGGAATTAAAATTGATACTCATGGAAAAATGCCAGATATAATCATTCATTTCCAACCTAAAAACTGGTTAGTCTTAATTGAAGCTGTAACATCACACGGGCCAATTGATGCTAAACGTAAAACTGAACTTGAAAGTTTATTCAGAAATTCTAAAATACCACTTGTAATGGTGACAGCTTTTCTTAACCGCAAAGCAATGAAGGAGTATTTACCAGAAATTTCCTGGGAGACTGATGTATGGGTAGCAGAAGATGCAACTCATTTGATTCATTTCAATGGTGAAAATCTTTTACAAATTTATCAGTAATATGCAATCCTAGACTATTTGTGAGCAACAATACGATAAATTCAAGAATTTTGAAGTAGGTGTGGAGGTACTTGTCATTCCGTTTAGTTCAGATATATCGCTCACAAAATGCTTTACTCTTCCCCTCCCAATAACCAAAAACCACTGTAAGTCATGCCTGAATCATCTGGTTGCACTAATAAAAAATGCAATCCTTTACTTACCTGTTTTCGCTGTGCATATACTTTCGCTGCGGCTGCAACTTCTTCATCTTCAAAAGTTGCCAAAATCCATCTATCTGCTAAAGCGGCTTCTAAAATTAAACCATCTGGCGCACCTGCAATATAATTTAAACTGACAGGATTAGCTTCTTGCAACCATCTTGCTAAACGCATAGATTGCCTGCCACCATAAATTACTACACCGGGTACAGGAACTGTTGAGGCTAAACCTAGATTAATGGGTTTCAAAAATTCTGGTATTTGTAAAACAGGAATTGGACGTTCTGTAAATTCATCGACGATATCACCTGCGGGAATTGTTGCAAAACGCCATTGTTCTCCCCAGAGGTTTTCTGGTAATGGTGCTGGAGGTGGTTTATCAACTGCTATGGGATATTGCTTTTCTTGCAACCATTGTTTTAACGCTAAAGTGCGACGGGTAGGTGCAACTTTAATACTTAAATTATTCCCAGCAGCGGTAATTAAGCCTAAAGACTGAGGTCGAAATACTTGAATTATATCAGGTAATTTTTCTGCACCTGCTATATGAAATTGTTCTGTTAGCCAATTTGAATTTGCTTGTGACTGGGGACACGTAGCTACATACTCAAATTTACGAGTTGCGTCACAAATCAACAACTCCCATAATACCTGTCCTGCTGCATCTCGCAGTGGACTCCGATAAAAGTCAGCCTGCCAAACCAGACTCATTCTCAACTCTCTTCCTCTGTGTTTGTGTATTTCAATTCAAGTCTTAACATAAAACTGGGTACAGATAGGTAATGCAAAATCAAAAGAATTATTAATGGAAAACTTTGAGAGAAAGAAAGAAATGGAAAGGGCGGGGAGACACCGCCCCTACGGGGTTGACGATTAAAAATCGTACTGCACTATTTTGAAAACTGCTATGTTTTTATGAGTCACATTTGAATTTGCGGTTTTTGTATATTCCTGAAAGTATTGAACGACGGAGTTAGGAATACTACTTAAGAGGGATAAATAAATTTACCATAACTAGATTGTAGATAGATATATTTGTACTTCTTAACTGACTAAGATGGTGTCGAGAATAATAGGAGTTTAATCATGAGCGGAAAAGCTAAAAAACAACAGAAAAAATCTGATGATCAAGAGAGTACACCAACGTCTTCTAGTGGTTATCAAACTCCCCTACAAGAGGATATTCGCAAGACTGGTAATGCTGAAAAAAGTGATGCTAGACCTACTGCTACACCAGAAGCGCCTGGTGAAGATTCTGTAGCGGGTAGTCCTAATCAGGGTACTGAATCGCGTTAGGCAGAGGATATCGCTCTAATTTCTACGCAACTATTCTATCAATTTTAGAGCAACCCTAGAGCGATCGCATGGTGATAAGTTAAGAAAAAGAAGAAATTATCCGAAAGCCTATTGACAAAAGACTTTCAGTATTAACTTGTCACCAATGTAGTGCGATCGCATGGTGGTGTATGTGATCGCCCATAAAGGTAGAGATAAAATAGTAACTGTGGTCATAGCCTGGTTGATATCGCAAGTTAAGCGTTTGTCCTACTTTTGTACAAGCTTGTGCAAATATATCCGGTAGCAATTGTTTAGTTAAAAATTGATCTGCTGTTCCTTGGTCAATCAGAATGGGACTGTGATATCCTACTTTTTGAACTAATTCACTAGCATCATAATCACGCCAACTTTCCTGATTATTACCCAAATAAAGACTAAACGCCTTTTGACCCCAAGCACAGGCCATAGGTGCAACTATAGGTGCAAAGGCAGATACTGATTTATATTGTTTTGGGTTTCTCATGGCACAAACTAGCGCCCCATGTCCCCCCATAGAATGACCAAAAATGCTCTGTCTGTCAGGTTGGGTGCGAAATTTGCTATTAATTAAAGCTGGTAACTCTTGGCTAATATAACTATACATCTGATAGTGCGATCGCCAAGGTTCTTCTGTCGCATCTACATAAAAGCCTGCACCTGTACCAATATCCCATTCATCATCTTCTCCCACAATGCCCGTATGACGCGGACTGGTATCTGGTGCCACTAGTATTAAACCGTATTCAGATGCCCAACGTTGCGCCCCTGCTTTCAGCATAAAATTATCTTCTTTGCAAGTCAAGCCGGAGAGAAAATAAAGCACTGGTAAGGGCTTTTGAGTGACTTGCGGTGGTTGATAGACAGCAAAACGCATTTCACCGTTACAGGTGGTGGAGAAATGAGAGTAGAAGCCCAGTATGCCATCAAAGCATTTAAATTCTGATTCTAGGTTAAGATTAGTCATGATGATGCGATCGCGCAAGCGCTGTTTCTTGGATGGCCGGAGGGCTTTTGTCAGTTAGCTAATAACTTGACCCCTACTCTAATCTGATGTTACCCCTCTCAAATTATACTATCAGGATCTACACCCAAAGCCCGTAAACGTTCCGCTAAAATTCCAGCGCGTTCTTCTGGTGTTAAAAAGCGTTTTCCTTGTTGATTATACCAATACATCCACTCCCGTGTAATACCTTGATAAGTTCCCCGTTCTATACCAATGCCTAAATCAATTTCTGGCAACCAAACAGGATTACCATCTTGTAATTGATACACACCATTAGTTAATTTATAAACTTCCAACCGGGGTTTACGGCGACGAGTGGGATTATAAACTACATAATATAAAACACTTAAATTAGCATAGGCATCTTTTTTAGTGGAATATTCACCACGATAAGTTTGAGAAACAACTTCTAAAACTAAAATAGGAACTTTTTCTTCTTCCCAAATCGCGTAACTAGGGCGGAGATTTTCATCATAAAACCGTTCTACCCCTAAGCTGAGAAAACCATCAGGGACAATTGCTGGTTGATAAGGATCATAATAAACACCCATATCCACACCAAAAAACCAGTCCATGCGTTCAGCCCAAGCCATAGCTAAAATAGCTTTGAGTAAACCGGGAATCAAATCTTGTAATTCATTATCCACAGGTGTTTCATCTGAATCAGGTAGTTCCTCAGAGGAAGGCATACAAGCAAGGGGATTGTAATCTAACATAATAGATTTCACATATCCTTGAACATTGCAATTATATCGTCAATATGATTTTATCTCACGCTCCAGACGCAGAGGCACAGAGAGTTTGATTCAGCAAGGTTAATTTACCCGATGTGAAAAATACCAAAATCTTGTAAATCCTTAAATCCTGTAAATCCTGATTCAGACAATTTTTATAGCAATTATTCCATCAAATCATCACTTGCCGATTCACCAGGATAAAAGTTTAAGTTAATTAAATCTTTCCATAAATATAGACATTGTAGAGGAAAAGTTGACAACGGTAAATTTGTTTCTCCTGATGCTAAATCCCTAGCATTTTCATAAGCTTCTTGAAGTGCTACTTCCATAGAAGACTGTAAACTGGGATTTTCATTCAGTAATTTTATGATATCCCGCCGTTGAATCCGAATAGTTGCTAACCAACTGCGACTACGTTTTGATGATTGATATTCCCACTTTAATAAATGTCCAATTAAAATACTTAAACGACTTTTTAATTCTTGGCGTTCCCTTCTCCCCAAAGATTCAACTTCCTCAATTAAGTTAGCTAAATCAATTTGATTCCATTGTTGATAACGTAATAAATTAGCCTGTTGTTGAGTCCAGGCGTAAAAATCTGTTTCATAAAGATGATCATTCAGGTTTACAGCGGCTTCTTTCTCTTTTGGTGTCTGCATAGTTAAAACCTGGTGAATTTGAATTAATTATAATTGAACCTGTTCCTTTAATGGCTGCCACAGAGGAACAACTATTACCATTTACAGTAGGGACTTTCTTTTATAGTACCATCGGGCATAGTAGTATGCCAAATAACATTAAACCAGCGACAAAGAGCATACTCATCGGCAGTAGAATCTCGAAAGTTAGCGTGAGTTAAATCAGCACGTTCAAAGCCAGGGACTTTAGCACCGATGAAACTAGCACCAACCGCTTTAACATGGCTCAAATTAGCTCCAGTCAAATCAGCTTCATTCAAAGTAGCACTACTCAAATTGGCGGAGAATAAATTAGCATCTTTCAGAATAGTTTTTACCAAACCAGCCTCGCCCAAATAAGCCCCAAACAAATCGGCTTCAGTCAAATCAGCCCCACTCAGATTGACATTTTCAAGATTAGCTACCCGTAAGTTAATTCCCCGCAAATCAGCACCTTCGAGTCCAGTAATCTGACCACTAACTCCGTCTATTTCGCCCATTTCGCCGACAATTCGCAAAATTTCGACACCAGCAAAATTACGTTCTCCAGCATTGTAAAGAGTCAACAATTCATCAGTGGTAATTTTCCCAACCATGATCTTACCTTCAATTTATTTTTTATTACGAGAATTGCGATGAGAGAAATGAACTATTGATGCTAAAATGCCCAATTAAAACACTCATACCATTTCTTAATTCTTGTCGTTCCTTTCTTCCTTTGCGCCTTTGCGCCTTTGCGTGAGACATAAAATCTAAAAAGTAACCACACTACGAATAGACTCCCCCCTATGCATCAAATCAAAAGCATCATTAATCTTTTCAATTGGCATCACATGAGTAATCAAATCATCAATATTAATTTTCCCATCCATATACCAATCTACTATTTTCGGCACATCTGTACGCCCTCTCGCACCACCAAAAGCCGAACCTTTCCAAACCCTTCCAGTCACTAATTGAAACGGACGAGTGCTGATTTCTTTACCCGCACCAGCAACACCAATAATTACACTTACACCCCAACCTTTATGACAGCACTCCAAAGCTTGACGCATGATATTGACATTACCAATACATTCAAAAGAATAATCAGCACCACCTTTAGTTAAATCCACCAAATAAGGAACTAAATCACCTGCAACTTCATGAGGATTAACAAAATGTGTCATGCCAAATTTTTCAGCCAAAGCTCGTTTATTGGGATTAATATCAACTCCCACAATCATATTTGCGCCCACCATTCGCGCCCCTTGGATGACATTTAAACCAATCCCACCCAAACCGAACACCACCACATTTGCACCTGGTTCTACCTTAGCTGTATAGATAACCGCACCTATACCCGTTGTTACACCACAACCGATATAACAAACCTTATCAAAAGGCGCATCTTCCCGAATTTTGGCAACGGCAATTTCAGGTAATACTGTGTAATTAGCAAAGGTGGATGTACCCATGTAGTGATGAATCATTTCTCCACCAATACTAAAGCGACTAGTACCATTAGGCATGACTCCTCTTCCTTGGGTGGTGCGAATTGCTTGACAGAGATTGGTTTTAAAGCTTAAGCAATAATCACACTGACGACATTCAGGCGTGTATAAAGGAATGACATGATCTCCTGGTTTTACACTCTTGACACCAGACCCCACTTCTACAACTACACCAGCACCTTCATGTCCCAAAATTGCTGGAAATAAACCTTCAGGATCATCACCAGACAGGGTAAAAGCATCGGTATGACAAACCCCGCTGGCTTTAATCTCAATTAATACTTCTCCCGCTTGTGGTGCTGCTAATTGTACGGTTTCAATAGTTAGCGGTTTACCTGCGGTGTAAGCTACTGCTGCTTTGACTTCCAAAATTCAGTTCTCCTGATATTGACTTTTAATGAGTTTATCTCAGTAAATGAATACATAAATTTATGATTTATCTGTATTTTATGTGATATGTATAAATATTTTTTCAGTAGACACTTGCCAAACTCCACCTCGCATAGTACATTTGTATCATTACAAGAGAAACCCCCCACCTCACAAGTGGGGCTTTATTATTTTTGGGAGTTCTGTAACTACCAGATTTTGTTAAAATCGCATTCACTGGTTTAGATTGGTTAAAGGCAGTAGCTGTTTTGGCAACTATAATAAATTTTGTCTTAGCTGCAACCAGCCAATAATTTATCCACATTTGCGATTAATCTAGTCTGTAACAAACCTATGAAACCTGCCCTTACTAAAATTGGCGCTCAAATGTCCAACTTAACTGGCGTGAGAGCGATTATGAAAGATATTAACGAAACCCTCAGAGCTAGTGCGGGGCAGGAATTATATAATTTGAGTGCGGGAAACCCGTTGATTTTACCAGAGGTAGAACAGTTATGGCGGGATTGCACGGCAGATTTATTAGCTAGTTCTGAATATGGTGAAGTTGTTTGTCGTTATGGTTCTAGCCAGGGCTATGTACCATTAATTAATACAATTGTCAAGGATTTTAACCAGCGTTATGGTTTAAATTTAACAGACCGGAACGTTTTAATTACGGCTGGTAGTCAAACTATATACTTCTACGCTGCGAATGCTTTCGGTGGATATACTAATGATGGCGATTTAAAAGAAATCGTTTTGCCATTAAGTCCAGATTATACTGGTTATGGTGGTGTGTGTTTATTCCCAGAAGCTTTAGTTGCCTATAAACCTACTCTGGATATTGATACAGCGGCACACAGATTTAAATATCGTCCTGATTTTAACCAACTTTCGATTACAGAAAACACTGGTTGCGTGATTTTTTCCCGTCCTTGCAACCCTACAGGTAATGTTTTAACTAATGATGAGGTGAGCAAAATCACTGATTTAGCTGCACCTTATAACGTGCCTGTATTGATAGATTCGGCTTATGCGCCACCTTTCCCAGCGTTGAATTTTACGGAGATGACACCTGTGTTTGGTGAAAATATCCTCCACTGTATGAGTTTATCGAAAGCAGGATTACCAGGGGAAAGAATCGGGATAGCGATTGGTGATGAAAACCTAATTCAAGTTTTGGAATGTTTCCAAACTAATACAGGGATTCATTCTTCGAGATATGGTCAAGCGATCGCATCCCGTGCGATAGAATCAGGTGCATTAGCCCAAATTGCTGAAACCGTAATTCGTCCTTTCTATCAGAAAAAGTTTGATGTGTTAGAAAGCACTTTAGAAGCAGCGATGCCTAAAAATTTACCTTGGTTTTTACATCGTGGTGAAGGAGCAATTTTTGGTTGGTTATGGTTGCAAGATTTACCTATGACTGACTGGGAATTTTACCAGGAATTAAAGAAGGTGGGTGTAATTGTTGTCCCTGGTAGTAGTTTCTTCCCTGGTTTAAAAGAAGAATGGGAACACAAACACCAATGTCTGCGAATCAGTTTAACTGGTAGTGATGAGGAAATTACTATCGGTATGCAGCGTTTAGCTAAGGTTGCTGAACGAGTTTATCAAGTTGCGCCGGTGAGTGTGTAAGAGAAATGAACCACGAAGGCGCATTCGCGAAGCGTTCCGCAGGAAAGAACGCGAAGAAAAGAAAGCAGGGGGGCAGGGTGCAGGGTGCAGGGGGGAAAGTTCAAAAAGCACCTGTTCCTAGTCCTGTACGGGCAGAAAAATCCCTTCCTCTGCCTATTCCCAACCTCGATGATTGGTTAGAAATTGGTAAGATTGTCTCACCTCAAGGTTTAGCTGGGGAGTTGCGGGTTTATCCTAATACCGACTTTCCCGAACGCTTTGAGGAACCGGGAACACGGTGGTTATTACGTCCAGGGGAAGCAGAACTGCAACAGGTAGAGTTATTAGATGGGCGGTATATTGAGAATAAGAATCTATATGTGATTAAATTGGAGGGAGTGAGCGATCGCACTGCTGCGGAAAATATGCGTGATTGTCGGTTTTTTGTGCCGATAAGCGATCGTCCAGAACTAGACGAAGGTGAATATCATGTTTTAGACTTGATAGGGTTGCAAGTCTTCATGCAGGAATCTGGCCAATTTGTGGGAACAGTTGTAGATTTACTACCTTCAGGTCATGATTTATTAGAAGTTAAATTAGATCCTGCTTTTGCAACTAATGACGAAGAACTAACAACGGAAAAAGAACGAAAAAACGTTTTAATTCCTTTTGTCATGGAAATTGTTCCTGTTGTAGATTTAGAAACCCGTCGAGTTGAAATCACTCCCCCCCCCGGTTTGTTGTCAATTAATGATTAGACATCTCTGCAAAGATATTTCATAAAACACTCTTGTGGGGTGGGCATACTTCGACAAGCTCAGTACAAGTCTTGCCCGCCCTAATAATACTGTTTAAAGTTATGAAGTGCTAAAATAGAGACAAGGTGAGAATTAACTGGTTAAAGTTATATTGAAAATTTAGATCCCCGACTTCTTTAAGAAATTGGGGATTTGCATATTAACTATAAATCATCATCCAATTCATCGGGATTAATGCCTAACTGACGCAACCTTTCTGCTAATTTTTCCGCTTTTCTTTTTGCTTCAGTGGCTTCTTGTTCAGCAAGAATAGCCCTTTCTGTCGCAGCAGCAACTTCCTCGGTAGGTTCAGGAATTAATTCTCCTTCGAGAGTAAACCACCTTAACCACAATTTAGAAACACCTCGAAATGAACCTTGCCATAATCCTAAACTTAAACCCAATTCTGGCATTGGTAAAAGTCCTTCAATCAAATTCATAGGTTCATAATGACCACCAACTAAATGAAATGCGCGGAGTTCATTGGTATAGCGACTAAAAACAATATAATAAGGAATGCGTAAAATGCGCTCATAAACTTCCCATTTTGTAGGAGGTTTATCTTTTTTAGTTTCCTTGTTACCTAAATCTTCATCTTCTGTTCCAGGAGATAATAATTCAACTACCACAAAAGGATTTACTTTTTCTTGCCAACGAACATAATTTAAACGTAAATCTCTACCTTGGAATAATCTGGAAACTCCAACTACACCAAACCAATCTGGACGTTTATACCATAAATGATGTTCAAGATCATAATAAAGATTCAAATCAGCAGCACTATAAACAAGTTCTGGACTCCAGTTTATAGGTTGAAAGGTTAGGTATAAAAGTAAAGGTTGTAAAAAATGAAATTCGTCTGGCAAACCGGGTTCCTCTGGATTTTCACTAGGTAAATCATACATTGTCGGTAGGTTTTCCCAAGGGGGAAGGGGAGGATATGATTGAGAAATCAGGGGAGGGGAGAAAGTCATAAATAAATTAAATAAATTTCGCTTTCTTAAGTTATAGTTTAACAAATATTATTAACCATGAACAACAAGATCCTCGCTTTATTTAAAAAACGAGAATCTATGTTTATAATTACTTTCTAAATTTCCGTTCCAAGAAAGCGATAATTTCTCCCCAAGCTGAAGTAGCAGCAACAGCATCAAAACGATAACCATCATCTCTCATAAAAGTATGTTCCGCTTCATAAGAGAAAAGTTGATGAGGTATTTTTGCTGTTTCTAAAGCATTAATTATCGTTTGTCGGTCATTTTCCGAAATATGCGGATCTTGAGTTCCAAAAATTAACAATAATTCTCCTTTGATTTCCTCAAATCTGTGAATAGTATCTGCCACTCCTTTACCTAATTTACCGCTAGGAATACCTGTAGGATAACAAGCAACGCAAGCTTCAATTTCACTTTCAAAAGCAGCGCGAAAAGCCAAATGTCCACCAATACAAAAACCCAAAGTTCCGATTTTATCAGCAATAACTGAATTGTCATTTTTGAGAAAATCAATCACAGCACGAGTATCAGCATCATATTCAGAAATTAATGTACGTCGTGCATCATCATTACCGCGCATTCTCCCAATATCATTAGGTTCAATCACAGAACCCACAGGTTCAATGCGGTGAAAAATTTCTGGTGCGGCGACAACATAACCAAAACCAGCTAAATAATTAACTAGCCGAATTATGGCATCACCTAATTGATAAATATCACTGTAAAAAACAATTCCTGGATATTTACCCTCTGGTTTAGGAGAAGCGACATAAACTCGCATTAAACTATCATCTACTCTTAATTCAATATTGCGTTTAACGATTTGCATTTTTCGGTTTTGGGTAATGTGTTAATTTGTAATTCTTCAGATTTAATAATAATCAGTAAATTTTCCCGAAATACCCGGTTTTGTAAAGAAATCGAGGATCTCTAAGTTATGATATACAGGGACAGGGTTATAAAAGCAACATCCTATGATTGGTAATATCCTCCGTCAACGTTACCAGATTGTCAAAGAACTAGGTGCAGGTGGGTTTGGTGAAACTTACCTCGCAGAAGATTTAGATATTCCCGTTACCCCTAAACCAATTTGTGTAGTTAAACGGTTAAAACCTACAGAAATTGACAGAGATACTATCCGTTTATTTGAACAAGAAGCACAGATTTTATATCAATTAGGACAAAATTACGATCAAATGCCTAAATTGTATGCCTATTTTCAGGAGAATCAAGAATTTTATCTGATTCAAGAATTGATTGATGGATATGATTTAACTCAAGAAATCAGTCCTGGTAAAAAGTTAAGTGAAAGTGAAGTAATTAAACTGTTACAAGATGTTTTAGAAATATTAGTTTATGTTCATGGAAATAAAGTAATTCACCGGGATATTAAACCTGCAAATATCATGCGCCGTAAAGATGGCAAGTTAGTATTGATTGATTTTGGTGCAATCAAACAAATTAATACTACTATTGCGATGAAATCAGGCTCTACTACCCGAACTATTCGTATTGGTACACCGGGATATACGCCTTTAGAACAGGCTATGGGTAAACCTAAATTTAGTAGTGATATTTATGCTTTAGGGATGACAGCAATTCAGGCATTAATTGATCTGTCTCCTCGCTTATTACCAGAAGATGATGATGGTGAAATTCTTTGGAGTGATCAAGTTAAAGTTAGTAATAAATTAGGAAATTTTATCACTAAAATGGTGCGTTGTGATTGGCGACAACGTTATAGAAATGCTAAGGAAGCTTTGGATGAACTAAATCAAATTTTTGGAGTTGGTAAACCACAGAATATACACCCAGCACGATTAACTGAATTAAGTGAACTTTGTATTCAAAAAGGGCATAAATTATTTAATTTACAAAGGTATGAAAACGCAATTGAATCTTATGATAAAGCCATTGCTATTAAACCTTATAAATATGAAGCTTGGTATAATCGAGGTCTTGCCTTAGCTGAGTTAGAAAAATACGAAGAAGCGATCGCATCTTACGATAAAGCTATTGCTATTAAACCTGACTATCATGAAGCTTTGTATCGTCAAGGTGTTGCTCTACGTCAATTACACAGGTATACAGAAGCGATTGCATCTTACGACAAAGCCATTGCCATCAAACCTGATGACCATCAAGCTTGGAATAACCGAGGTATTGCCTTAGACGAATTACAAAGGTACGCAGAAGCGATTGTATCTTACAACAAAGCTATAGCCATTAAGCCTGACTATTATATAACTTGGAATAACCGAGGTATTGCCCTACGTCAATTACGAGAGTATACAAAAGCGATTGCATCTTATGACAGAGCAATTACCATTAAACCTGACTACCATCAAGCTTGGAATAACCGAGGTCTTGCTCTAAGTAATTTACAAAAATATGAAGAAGCGGTCGCATCTTATGACAGAGCCATTGCTATTAAACCTGACCATCATGAAGCTTGGAATAATCGAGGTCTTGCTCTAGGGAATTTACGTAGGTATGAAGAAGCACTAAAATCACACGAAAAGGCAATTAGTATTAGACCAGATTTTAAAATAGCAATTAATAATCGCCATGATTTATTAAAGCAATTTAATCGCTCAAATTAGTCAGTTAAGTAAAAATTAATTTAGCCATTTTATCAGTTTATTGACTTAATTGACCAGCGATTACAAACAGCAATCCAAATTTCACAAATAAGACAATCATGAAAGGAAGATTATGTTAGATTATACAATCAGTTCTGGCAACATTTTTCAAGATTTAGGATTTGCTAATGCAGAAGAAAAACTAGCCAAAGTTAAATTAGCTTCTGTCATAGCTGATATTTTAGAACAGCAACAAATCACACCTCAACAAGCTGCACAACTTTTAGAGTTAGAAATTGAAAAAGTAAATAATTTAAATAACGGTATTCTCAAAGATTTTACAATTGATAATTTATTAACTTACTTAATAAAATTAGGACAAAATATAGAAATAATGGTAACAAATCAACAATCCGAAAAATCTCAACCTAAAATTAATGTTGTTTATGAGAAAATTGCTTAATATCAAGTTATGTACATTATCAGCAAAATTGGAAACAAGACTCTGGGTACACTTAAAAACTATCTAGAATTAATCACTGCTTTTCCTCCTCGCAAAATTACATCAGAAGAAGAACTAGCTACAACTCAAACTATTATTGATTCTTTATTAGATCAAGAAAGGCTAACTTCTGACGAACGAGATTATCTTCATTTACTAGGACTATTAGTATCTGAATATGAAGAATATCATTATCCTGTTGCAGATATTTATGGAATCGAATTATTAAAAGTATTACTGGAAGAATTGAACTTCCAACCCCAAGATTTAATACCAATTTTTGAACAAGAAACAGTTTTATCTGACATTTTCGATGGAAAGCAACAAATGACAGTAAATCACATAGAAAAACTGGCTAAATTCTTTCATGTTTCTCCTGCTGTATTTTTAAAAGAGGTTTAATTACTCCCAACCTACTATGATACAATTAAATAAACCCGAAGATAGAGGTCAAATTCATTATGGAACAAATTAACTTAGAACTAGATAGACTAACACTTGAACGAGCCAAAACCCTGGCAATAGTCAATCAATCTACCTTATCAGAATTGATAACAACAGTAATTGCCCGTTTAGCAGAAATTCAGGAACAAAAAGACCCATTAATGGGATTATATGCCGATATTCCAGAAGTTGTTGATGAAATTGTAGCTGAGGCTATGGAAAAAAGAGGACATAATCTCACAAATGAATAAACCAGAAAAATCATTACTTGACACTGATATCTTTTCCGAAATCATTAAAAGAGCTAATCCTAATATTATCAACAAAGCTAATATTTATTTAGCCGAGTTTGAAAAATATACAATTTCCGTAATTACAATAATGGAAATTGTAGAAGGTTGGCGCAAACGTAAACAAGAACAACGTATTGAACAATTTTTAACAATTATTTCCACCCAGGAAATCTTATCATTCACTTATGCAGAATCAGTATTAGCCGGAAAAATATATGCTGATTTAGAGACAACAGGAAAAAGAATAGGTTATCCTGACTGTATGATAGCGGCAATTGCGATTAGTAATAATCACACCTTAGTCACAGGTAACTTGTCTCACTATCAATGAATTCAAAATTTAGGTTATTCATTAATATTTAGATAATTGGCGTTTATAAAAAAAATAACTTTAAAAATTATTTCCTCCTCTTTGCGCCTCTGCGTCTCTGCGTGAGATAAAAAAAATCTGTAACATCCCACCGAAAAAATGAATCACAGGTAAGATGACACTGAGTCAGCAAATCAATACACTGACACCATTAGTGCAAATACCTTTTTGGAGTTTAATAATGACCTTAGCCAGCACTCCACAAATAAAGCCATTATCAGACACAGAATTACAGAAAATTAACGCCTATTGGCGTGCAGCAAACTATCTCTCCGTTGGACAAATATACCTCCTCGACAACCCCCTACTTAGAGAACCACTAAAACAAGAACACGTCAAACCCCGTTTATTAGGACACTGGGGAACTACACCAGGGCTAAACTTGATTTATGCTCACCTCAACCGAGTCATTAAAAAGTACGATTTAAGTACAATTTACATAGCAGGCCCCGGACATGGCGGACCCGGACTCGTCGCCAACACTTACTTAGAAGGAACTTACAGCGAATATTACCCCAACATTTCCCAAAATGCTGGAGGGATGCAAAAACTATTCAAACAATTCTCATTTCCTGGTGGTATTCCTAGCCACGTTGCACCAGAAACCCCTGGTTCTATTCATGAAGGGGGAGAACTGGGTTATGCATTAGTTCACGCTTTTGGTGCGGCTTTTGATAACCCTGATTTAATTGTCGCTGCGGTTGTCGGAGACGGAGAAGCGGAAACCGGCGCTTTAGCTACTAGCTGGCATTCTAACAAATTCCTCAACCCTGTTACTGATGGTGCGGTTTTACCAATTCTGCATTTGAATGGATATAAAATTGCGAATCCCACAGTATTAGCACGGATACCCCATGAGGAACTAGAAAGCCTATTTATCGGCTATGGCTATAAACCTTACTTTGTGGAAGGTTCTGACCCTGCGGATGTTCATCAAAAAATGGCAGCAGTATTAGATACCATTATTCCCGAAATTCAAGGTATCCAAAGAGAAGCGCGGGTACATGGATTCAAAGAACGATCGCAATGGCCTATGATTATTTTGCGGACTCCTAAAGGTTGGACGGGTCCCAAGGAAGTTGACGGGAAGAAAACAGAAGACTATTGGCGATCGCATCAAGTGCCTTTTGGTGATATAGCTGGTAAACCGGAACATCTGCAACTTCTAGAAGATTGGATGAAGAGTTATAAGCCAGAAGAACTCTTTGATGTTAACGGTACACTCATTCCTGAACTCGCAGAACTAGCGCCCCAAGGACATCGCCGCATGGGTGATAATCCCCACGCAAACGGCGGTATTTTGCTGCGTGACTTGATTATGCCCGAATTTGAAGATTATGCTGTACCCGTTCCTTCTCCTGGGAAAGCGATCGCAGAAGCTACTAAAGTTAGTGGTAAGTTCCTGCGCGATATCATGAAACTCAACCAGGAAAGCCGCAACTTCCGAGTTTTCGGACCAGACGAAACCGCATCAAATCGTCTTGATCCAATATTAGAAGTCACAAACCGTACCTGGGTAGCCGAAACTCTCCCAGAAGATGACCACCTATCACCCAACGGTCGAGTCATGGAAATGCTTAGTGAAACCAACTGTCAAGGCTGGTTAGAAGGCTATCTCCTCACAGGTCGTCACGGTTTCTTCTCCTGTTACGAAGCATTTATTCACATCATTGATTCCATGTTCAACCAACACGCCAAATGGTTGAAAACAACTAATGAAATTCCGTGGAGAAGGCCGATTGCTTCTTTAAATTATCTGCTAACTTCCCATGTTTGGCGACAAGATCACAACGGTTTCTCACACCAAGATCCCGGTTTTATTGATCATGTAATGAACAAAAAAGCCGAAATTGTTCGTGTATATCTGCCACCTGATGCTAATACTTTGCTATCTGTTACTGACCATTGTTTAAGAAGTCGTCATTATGTCAATGTCATCGTTGCCGGGAAGCAGCCAGCATTACAATATTTAGACATGAATTCGGCGATTAAACATTGCACTAAAGGCTTAGGTATTTGGGAATGGGCTAGTAGTGATTTAGATGGGGAAACAGATGTAGTCATGGCCTGTGCTGGGGATATTCCTACTTTAGAAACCCTAGCAGCAGTAGACATCCTACGCCAAAACTTCCCAGATTTAAAAGTGCGGGTTGTGAATGTAGTTAATTTGATGAAACTACAGCCACAAAGTGAACATCCACACGGTTTAAGCAGCAAAGATTTTGATATTATTTTCACAACCGATAAACCCATTATCTTTGCGTTTCATGGTTATCCTTGGTTAATTCATCGGCTTACTTACCGTCATACTAACCACAAAAATCTTCATGTCCGTGGTTATAAGGAAGAAGGAACAACAACGACACCTTTTGATATGGTGGTGATGAATGATTTAGATAGATTCCATTTGGTAATGGATGTAATTGACCGTGTACCCAAATTAGGTTCAAAAGCAGCTTATGTGAAGCAAAAATTACAAGATAAGTTGATTGAACACAAGCATTATATCGAGACTCACGGCGAAGATATGCCAGAAATCCGCGATTGGACTTGGCCATATTAAGATGAGAATGTAGGGACGTTTTATACAACGTCTCTACTTTTTTTGAGGGGAATTTTTTTAACGCAGAGGTTCGCGGAGGTAAACGCAAAGGAACGCGGAGGTTTTGTTATATTATAATTAGTTGGGTTGGAGGTTAATGGAGATGACGCAGGAGTTAATAGATTTGAGAAATAGTATTTTAGCAGGGCGTTATGCTGATGCTTTGGTGATTGTGGATGAGTTGGAGGGGATGAGTAAAAAGGCTATTTTACGACAAATTAAATCTTTTCTTAAGGTGCTGTTAATACATTTGATTAAAAATCACATAGAACAACGTTTGACTAATTCCTGGGCTGCTTCTATTCGGAACGCATTAATCGAAATTCAAGATATTAATCTCAAAGAAAACAAAAAATCCTATTACATTAATCAAAATGAATGGGATAGTTGGTTAGACAAAGAAATTGAATTAGCGATAAGTGATGCTAGTTTAGAAGTTATGAATGGCATCTACAATGAATTTCAACTAGCAGAAATGGTAGATCAAAATCAGATAATTTCCACTGGTTTGAGATTTCTGGAATTGACATATTTACATTCGGTGAAAGAGTTACCCAAAGCTATTGTAGAAATCTTAATTCAATTACCTGGTGGTGAAAACTGGAAGTTAGGTAAAAGGTGAAAAAAGATGACGCAGGAATTAATAGACCTCAGAAATAGTATTTTACAAGGACGTTATACAGATGCTTTGGCTATTGTTGACGAGTTAGAGGGGATGAGTAGACAAGCTATTTTACGGAATATTGAATCATTTTTGAGAGTTATGTTAATTCATTTGATTAAAAATCAAATAGAACAAAGATTAACAAATTCTTGGACTGCTTCTATTCGCAATTCCCTCCGAGAAATTAAAAAAATGAATTTGCAAGATAACAAAACCTCTTATTACGTAAAAATAGATGAATGGGACTTAATATTAGAAGATGAATTTGAAGAAGCTATTCGTGATGCAAGTGTAGAAGTATTAAATGGAATTTATAATGAATTTCAATTGGCAGAAATGGTAGATAAAAACCAGATAATTTCCACTGCTTTGAAATTTATAGAATTAACTTATGCACATTCTATTAAGGAGTTACCAGCCGCTATTGCTCAACTTTTAATTCAATTACCTGGTGGTGAAGATTGGAAGTTAGGCAAAAGGTAAAATTATAAACACATTCATTTTTAACACAGATACATAGATATGGAAATGATGTATCCAATAATCACTCATAACCAATAACTAATGATCAATGACTAATGGCTAAACCTTAAAATATGCCAGCTAAATCGACTCTATGCCTTTTGTGACTGTAAGAATCAGCTAAGTGAGATTAGAATTAACCCGGCTAATTATCCTTAGTTGAATCCCCAAAAACAGGAGGTTTAATTGTGACAAAGTTGAAAGTTGGTATTAATGGATTCGGTCGTATTGGTAGACTTGTGCTTCGTGCTGGTCTTACTAACCCCAACATTGAATTTGTGGGAATTAATGATTTAGTTCCACCTGATAATCTTGCTTACCTCTTAAAGTACGACTCTACACACGGTAAATTAAAGAGCAAGATAGAAGCTAGAGAAGATGGAATGGTCATTGATGGTCATTTTATCCCTTGTGTGTCTGTGCGAAATCCGGCGGAATTACCTTGGGCTAAATTGGGTGTAGATTATGTTGTGGAATCTACAGGACTTTTCACAGATTACGCTGGTGCGGAAAACCATCTCAAAGCAGGTGCAAAGCGGGTAATACTTTCTGCACCTACTAAAGAACCAGACAAGGTAAAAACAATGGTGATGGGTGTAAATCATCATTTGTTTGATCCAGCAAAGGATTTAATTGTTTCCAATGCTAGTTGTACTACAAATTGTTTAGCGCCTATTGCTAAAGTTATTAATGATAACTTCGGTTTAGCTGAAGGGTTAATGACTACAGTTCACGCGACGACAGCCACCCAACCCACGGTAGATGGCCCCAGCAAAAAAGACTGGCGCGGTGGAAGAGGTGCGGCTCAAAATATTATTCCCTCAGCTACAGGTGCAGCGAAAGCGGTAGCTTTGGTGTTACCAGAGTTGAAAGGTAAGTTAACTGGTATGGCTTTCCGAGTTCCCACACCAGATGTCTCGGTGGTTGACTTAACTTTCAAAACTACCAAAGCTACTACTTACAAAGAAATCTGTGCGGCGATGAAGAAAGCTGCTGAAGGTGCGTTGTTAGGTGTTTTGGGTTACACCGATGAAGAGGTAGTATCCACTGATTTTCAAGGTGATGCCCACTCTAGCATTTTCGATGCAGGTGCGGGAATTGAACTGAATGCCAATTTCTTCAAGGTTGTTTCTTGGTATGACAACGAATGGGGTTATTCTAACCGTGTTGTTGATTTAATGTTGTCAATGGCACGAAAAGAAGGCTTGATTTAGGTAATGGGTAATTGGTATGAAGTTTTTCTAATTACCAATTCCTAAATTACGAATTACGAATTACGAATTACGAATTATTAGGGTGCTTCTACTGTACCGTTACTCCCTAATTTTTTTATGCGGCGAACTAAAATTATCTGTACTGTTGGTCCTGCTACTTCTGCACCTGAGAAGCTACAAGCTTTGGTAGAAGCGGGAATGAATGTGGCACGGTTGAATTTTTCTCATGGGGCTTATGAAGTCCATGCTGAAACTTTTCATCATCTACGACGTATTAGTAGCGAGTTACAAAAACCGATCGCTATTATGCAAGATTTATGTGGTCCGAAAATCCGTTTGGGGAAGTTACCACCAGAAGGTTTAATGTTAGAAGCTGGTAGCGAAGTGACTTTTTTGTTGCAAGAAAAGGGTGAAACTATTGATGAATTACCTCTACCGCTACCGACTTTGTTCGCTATGGTGCGTCCTGGTGAACCCATTTTAATTAATGATGGTCGGGTGAAGTTAACTGTGACGAGTCGTGATGCTGATAAAATTCGCGCTCATGTCAATATTGGGGGGTTGGTTTCCACTCATAAGGGTGTGAATTTACCTGCAACTCCTTTACCTGTGAGTTCGATTACAGAAAAGGATTTAATGGATTTGCGGTTTGGGATACAGTTGGGTGTAGACTGGGTTGCAGTTTCTTTTGTGCGATCGCCCCAAGACCTCGAACCCGCACGCAGAATGATTGAAGCTGCTGGTGCAAAAATTCGCCTCATTGCCAAAATTGAACGCGCAGAAGCTGTTGAACAGCTAGATCAGATTCTCGAAGCTGCTGACGCAATTATGATCGCTCGTGGTGATTTGGGAGTAGAAGTACCCATTCATCAAGTCCCCCTCATTCAAAAAGACATTACTCGTCGTTGTAATCAAGCTGGTAAGCCAGTCATTACAGCTACCCAAATGCTAGAGTCGATGATTAGCGCCCCTGACCCCACTCGCGCTGAAGCTACCGACGTTGCTAACTCGATTTTAGATGGTACGGATGCAGTCATGCTCTCTGGAGAAACTGCTGTGGGGGAATATCCCATTGCTGCTGTGCAGATGATGCACAATATCGCTGTGGAAACAGAAACGGCGCTCAAACCGGGTAGTAGACATTCCTGGAATCATGAAGCTGGTGGTCTAAGTGTTACCGAATCAGTAGCGCAAGCAGTTTGTCGCATTGCTTATGAAACTGGGGCTAAGGCCATTCTTTGTAATACTACATCAGGAAGTACCGCCAGACTTGTTTCTAAATACCGTCCTCTGACTCCCATTATTACCCTCACATCTGAGGCCACTGCTTACCGGCAGTTAGCACTATCTTGGGGTGTGGAACCTTTGCTAATTCCACCGGTTTATAATGCAGAAGAAATGTTTACCAATGTGGTCAACACTATTGTGGAGATGGGTTTTGCGAAAAAAGATGACAAAGTGGTAATAACTTCCGGTGTCCCAATTGGTATGTCAGGAACAACTAGTTTAATTAAAGTGCATTCTATTGGACAGCCAATTACAGCATGAGACATCTAAAATGGGGCTGAGGAAGAAAGCAGTTTCTGCCTTGCTTAATCGGCTTTCATTAGGCAATAGTTAAGAAAAATTGCCAGAATCGGAATTTTGTGGAAGATGAAAGAGTTTAAATAATTGGGGATTGGGTAAATCCTAAACCAAAAAAATCACGGAGTATGTTATGCCTAAGAATTTACTAGAACAATTGCGGGCAGTAACAGTTGTAGTGGCTGATACTGGTGATATCCAATCTATTGGCAAGTTCAAGCCTCAAGATGCTACCACCAATCCTTCACTGATTACCGCTGCGGCACAAATGCCAGAATATCAGGAAATTGTTGATCAAACTTTACTCAAAGCGAAGAAAGATGCGGGTGCAGGTGCTACCCCATCTCAAGTAGTTTCTCTAGCTTTTGACCGTTTGGCGGTATCTTTTGGATTAAAGATTTTGCAAATTATCCCCGGTCGGGTGTCTACAGAAGTAGATGCACGGTTGTCTTACGATACAGAAGCTACTATCGCTAAAGCACGGGATTTGATTGCTCAATATAAAGCTGCTGGTGTTGCTAAAGAGCGCATTTTGATTAAAATTGCTGCTACTTGGGAAGGTATCAAGGCGGCGGAAATTTTGGAAAAAGAAGGTATTCACTGTAATCTGACTTTACTATTTGGTCTTCACCAAGCGATCGCTTGCGCGGAAGCTGGTATCACTCTTATTTCTCCTTTCGTTGGTCGCATTCTTGACTGGTACAAGAAAGATACCGGACGGGACAACTACCCCGCAGCGGAAGATCCAGGTGTATTGTCAGTCACCACAATCTATAACTACTACAAGAAATTCGGTTACAAAACTGAAGTTATGGGAGCTAGTTTCCGTAACATCGGCGAAATTACTGAACTTGCTGGTTGTGATTTGTTGACCATTTCTCCTGGTCTATTGACAGAATTGCAAAACACTGTCGCCGAACTACCACGCAAACTTGACCCCGCAAAGGTAACAGGTTTGTCAATGGAAAAAATCTCCGTTGATAAAGCCACCTTCGACAAGATGCACGCCGCTGACCGCATGGCATCTGATAAACTTTCAGAAGGTATTGATGGCTTTACCAAAGCACTAATTGCTTTAGAACAACTACTAGCAGAGCGTTTGGCTCGTCTCGAAAGTCAAAAGGTGACAGCGTAATCATTTGAGATAATTGAGCTACCTTCAACCTTTTTAGGGTTTTGTTCAGAAAATAAATTATCTAATCTTGTGGGATGGGCATACTACGACAAGCTCAGTACAAGTCCTGCCCATCCTTTCATCAATTACCTATTTTGGTACAAAGTTGTAGCCAGTGGGTGTACTGGAATCTGGCTGTATTTGGACTAAAACAGCCTTACCGATGCGATCGCCTGTGCGATCGCCCCATGATAAAAATCTAATTGTCCCTGTAACACCTGGAAAAGAAAAATTATTACTTAAAGCTTGTTGAATATTTATTCTCGTACTACCCTTTTTTTGGATAGCAATAGCCACTGTTTTAGTAGCATCAAAAGCCGTAGCTGTACGCCAAGTAATTAAGCTTTTTTCACCCCAAAGGTGTTTAGCATTTTGCACAAATTCTTGATTATCTGCAACATTAATGTTCCAAGGAACTGCCAATATCATCCCATTAACTGCATGACCAGCAGCAAGGGTTTCTTGAGTTTCTAAACTAGGATTTCCTAATAATAAAAACTTCCCTTGATTACTTTTAGCGAGTTCAATAGCTTGATTAATTCTATCAACTTGAGGATTCAACAGGATAGCAGTTGCTTTTTTATCAATTGCTTTTTGAATAATCTTCTCACTGCGGAAATTATCAGCAGCAAAATCGCAATTAATATCATTAATTAACTCTAAGCTTCTACTATCCATCGCATTAACAAAAGCTTGCTCAAAAGACTGGTCTGTAGCTTTAGAGTCACGGCAAATAACAATCTTATTTTTTTTATTATTCTTGGCATATTCAGCCACAGTTTCAGCAGTTGTAGTGAAACTAATTACAGTCCTATAAATATAATTACCATGAGTCCGGTCTTGACGGTCAGTTAATTTTGTAGAGCTACTAGTTGGCGAAATCATCACCAATTTTCCAGCCTGGTATATATCAGCAGCAGGTACACTGGCATCACTACTATTATGACCAACTACCGCTAAAATATCCGCATTTTTAACAAATCTTTTTGCTACTTGTTTAGCCATTTCTGGATTATTATCATCATTAGCAATTTGTATTTGTAAAAACTGACCATTTACCCCACCATCATTATTTATCTCTTGTTGCGCCTGTGCTACTCCTCGCAGTATTTCTTGCGCTACGGGAGGATTACTACCTATAGGCACAGCTACACCAATTTTGATTACTTCTTTATTACCAATCTTTGCATTTTCTAAATATATCCAAGCTTCTGGATCATTCGGATATTCCTGTAAATAAGTAGTAAATTTGTTAATTGCTTGATTGTAATTTTTCCACCAAAATGCTTTTATAGCTTCTTCTTTATCTAAATTAGTCACCGAACTAAATAATATTTTCTCCCCATAACTAAACCGATTCCGCAATTTAAATTCCTTTAAACTCAACCATAAAATAGCACCGATAATTACAAATAACATCGTAACTGTAACTGACTTTGCAACCATCTTTTGGAAATTACGAGGTTGGGGATATTTTAGTAATGCTGCTGCTGGATTTTGAAAAATTACAGGTATCCAAGAAGCACAAGGATATTGATTTTCTAATTCTTCCTGTAAACGCACACGCGCTTGTTGAACAGAAGTATATAAAGATTCACCAGATGCAAAAACTGTGAGAAAATATTCTAGAAAATGTTGGGCGACAATATCAGGAACAGGTTCTCGCATCACAATTATATAAGGAATTTTTAAATCTGCTAAATTGCGTGCTAATCCTAAACCATCACAAGAATTAAAAATTGCTAATTTCAATCCTTTTTTAACAGCATATCCCAGGCTATAACGTAAATCTAAAAGTGATAAACTTTCATTGTCATTAATTTGAATTTCTCCCCAACTGTCACCTTCTTGACTGCAACTATGACCAGCAAAAAATAAAATGTCCCAAGATTTATTCCATAATTTTTTGACTATTTCTTGACGTGATGGTTGCAGCAAAGGTTCAATAATTGCTCCTGGTAATTTAGCTGTCAATGCTTGTAAATCTTTTTGAATATCAATTTCTTGACTATTACCTAAAATAGCCAGAATTTTAACTGGAATTTTTAGTTGCATTGTTGATGGTTTATATTCTGAACTAATCACAACCTCTGGTTGAATATGACTAGTATGAAATATCTCCCATAAATGCCAAGGAAGTCTTCTTAATAGCGAATCTTGTGTTTCTAAAATAAAGCGAACATTATCCCATTCACCGATTTTTTGTAAAAATTGCCTTTCTAACTTTCTTACAGATGGTTGATTTAGCCAAGCGTTAAAACTAGATTTCAATTTTTGAGCAGCAGCATCACAAACTTCTGTAGTAGATACATTAGTTATTTGCGTTTGCGGAACAGTAATTAACCAATTACCAGGCAATTTATAATAAGCTGATTGCCATTCATAATAAGTTTGAGGAATTTCCAAATCTGGTGGAAACCTGCCAGAAATTTCTGCAAAATGAGGTTTACCGTCTTCAGCAATTCTAATTTTTACAGGAAACCCTTTTTCAAAGCTACCTTCCCCAATCTCGAATATTACCAGCTTACCCACTGTTGTTACCTTAATTGATTCGTCTGGTTAAATGACAAATTTTTCTGTAATGGTTGCATTATTTAGAGTAACCCGAATTTGGAATTTTTCACCTAATTCAGCACAGAATTTTAATTGGATGTAATTATCTTTTTGTTCTCTAGCTTGAACTTCTAAAAATGGCTGTCCATTTTCATATAATCCTGATAATTTTAAATCTGCTGGTAAATAAAGTTGATTTCCCATTGGATATACCCGCAAAAGCACAGCAAAACTTTTATCTATTTTGGGTAAAATAGCTACCATTAAAGCAACAGGATTTCCTGCTAACTGCATTCCTAAATCCATAATTCGCCTAGCAGTAATTACAGGATGATTTGGTGCTATTGTCCATAAAACTTCTGCTAGAGTCCAACGGATTTCTTCATCATTACTAGTTTGTAAAAGATAAACAAGAATATCCGTTACTTCTACATCTGAATTAGGTAATAATGTTGATGGCAATATTTTCTCCCAACTACGCTGGGGATATAATTGTTCAATAACTTGCCAAACTTTTTTGGGTGTGTCTATTTCAAATCCCCGCACTTTTAGAGAACGAAAGGCTAATTGTGGGATTTTTTGTAAAGCTAATTCCTCAATACTTTGCCATTGGGATGTATATATTCCTTCTAACCATTGTCTTAATTGTACACCCGAACCTTGATGATAATATTCTATGAATATTTCTAAGGGTTGTAACTCTTCTAGGTTAATTTCTGTCGTGGTAACTTCTGGTAAAAATCCTCTAATTTTAGCTTCTTGGCAAGTTTGATTAATTTCTACTATTACATAACCAAAACGATTATTCGAGACTTCAGGAGGAATACAACAAACTTCTTCTCCTGTTCTGATATATCTACATTCTAAATGTCCAATTCCAGTTAATACTAAATCTGCTATATCTCCACCCATTCTTCCCCAAGAATCCCAACTATAGCTGGCTTCTAATGCGGTAGAAATATCTAACATTTGCAAGTGATTATTCACAACTTGCACAGCTAAAGTGTTCAAATAAACTTGTTTAGCTTTTTCTTGATTTGGTTGTTCTTGGGCAAATTGTAAGGCTGTATCTCGGAACTTTGCAGGAATGGGAATAGAAATGCTTTGTTGTTCAGTAGGATAATTCATGACTTACTATATATCAAAGTAACCTTCACTATCAAAATAAGCTTGAGATTTACCAAAATTGAGAAGACGGGGAAAACATTGACGTTGATAGAAATTGCTAAGAGTTGCTACAGGTATACCAAACTCTTTAGATAAATCTATCCAAGATGTTTCCGGTGGTAAACGACGAGCAATTAAAACGCAACAATTAACATCAGGACGATCTCTTATATAAATACGTTGTAGTTCAAGAGAATTTGTTTTTAACCATTCTTGAATTTCATTTAATATTGGTCTTGGTTCTGGTGGTGCAGGAATTAAATTTGCAGGATCTATTTGTTGTTCATTGTCTTCTAGGAGTAAATCAAATTTATTTTTTTGTTCATAATAATTAATTCGTTTATCTTGTAACCGATAACTTAAGTAATTATTAATCCAAGTGATAACGCTACTTTTATCAGGATTATAAGATTCTTTTGCAGTAGTCGCTTCACAAAGATTTCGACAAAAAAACCACCAAGTTTCCTGTAAAGCTTCTTCCGCATCAGGTATACCGATTCCACGCAATAATTTACCTGTTTTTTGAATCAGTAAAATAATCTGATTAAGTCCTTTCTGACGGGCAAGACTACCCCTGGGGTGTTGGCAGGTTTCTTGAATAAGTTTGAGGATTTTTGCTTCTAATTCATCCATTTGATTAGGTTAATTTAATCGTGATACATAACACCATTTTCTTGAAATTGCTATAAGGCAGCAAAAACATTTTTTCTATCTCTTATCAATGTTTATTTTCAGAATTAAATTGAGAGTATATTGATATTCAGCGATTTTCCCTTGTTGTTGAAATAGTTCAGATGCTTTCTGGAAATCGGCAGTAGCCCCTTTATTATCTCCTGACGCACGGCGAGCAGTACCTCGGTTGAGGTAGGCTGGAGCAAAGTTAGGATTGATACGTATGGACTGAGTGAAATCATCAATTGCCGCTTTCCTATTTTCCGATAGAGCATAGGCAGTGCCTCTGTTTAGGTATACTAGTGCAAGAGTAGGATTAATACGCAAGGCTTGATTGTAATCTTCAATCGCGCCTTTTATATTTCCTGATGCACGGCGGGCAAGACCCCGATTATTGTATGCTTCTGCATAGTTAGGATTAATACGCAAGGCTTGATTGTAATCTTCAATTGCTCCTTCTAAATCTCCCGATATCCTGCGAGCAAGACCTCGGTTATAGTAGGCTTCTGCAAGGTTAGGATTAATCCGTAGCAACTGGGTGAAATCTTCAATTGCCTCTTTCATATTTCCTGATCGAGTGTGGGCAAGACCTCGCTTATAGTAGGATTCTGTAAAGTTAGGATTAATCAGTAGGGCTTGATTGTAATCTTCAATTGCCGCTTCCACATCTTCCAATTCAAAGCGGGCATTACCTCGATTATAGTAGGCTTCTGCAAGATTAGGATTAAGACGCAAGGCTTGGTTATAATCTTCAATTGCCCCTTTCACATCTCCTGATGTACGGCGGGTAGCACCTCGGTTGCTGTAGGCTAATGCAAGATTAGGATTAATCCGTAGAGCTTGGTTGAAATCTTCCATTGCCCCTTTCACATCTTCTGATGCACGGCGGGCAAAACCTCGGTTGACGTATGCTTCTGCAAAGTTAGGATTAAGACGCAGGGCTTGGCTATAATCTTCAATCGCCCCTTTTACATCTCCCGATTCATCGCGAGCATTACCTCGCTTGAAGTAGAATTCTGCATCTTGAGGGTTAACTTGTACTAACAGTGATCTTGATTCTCTTCCTGACTCTAAAATATTCGGCACATTTTGAGCATCAACTTTAGAGCTATATAATATTGCTCCTAATACAAAAACTAAAGTTGTTAATTTTGATATTTTCATTTTGTTTTACTTTTTCAACTAAGAACTTTTCAGATTTATCAATACCTTTGCTATAGTGTAAGTTATAAGAATAACTACTATTTGAGATAAGGTGTAAATTCTGACTTGCTATTAACTACTGCCATCACCACTACTACTTTCACTAGTTACTGGAATCGCTTTTTCATAATTGTTATGGTCAGAACAGTTTTTACATTCCTGTATGAATCGGATGACTCTTTGTTTTCCTTTAATGCTTGTAACAATAAACTCTTGATAAGTCCAGTTGAGGGTAAATTTTTTGCAGTGAGGACATTGGCGATTATTGACTGCTAAAATTATTTTTGAAAAAAAAACTAGTAAAAATAACCCAGCCAGTATAATTTGCCAATTGTCCCAGAAGTTGCCTTGTTGCCAATTAGGTTTAGTGATATTGAGAATGTTGCTAGGAAATGTAATCTGAATTTCTAAGTTTT
This sequence comes from Anabaena sp. WFMT, assembly GCF_051781005.1. Taxonomy (NCBI): domain Bacteria; kingdom Bacillati; phylum Cyanobacteriota; class Cyanophyceae; order Nostocales; family Nostocaceae; genus Anabaena; species Anabaena sp. WFMT. Next base: position 366,016 of record NZ_JBPWOA010000006.1, read on the forward strand.
CTTGTGGTTGAATAGGCTGAGTAGCAATAAACTCGAATATTTTCGGATTGACTTGACTGGCTGTAGCCGCAGTACCAAATTTTTTAAACTCCAAGACTTTACCCGATAAAGCTTCTGGTAATTGTACCCGAACTTTTGCTGCTTGAATTGGGGCTTTACGGTCAGCAAAAATGGCTTTCCAGTAAACTTGAGTTTTATCATCATTAATATGCGATCCACCAATTACACGATATTTAATTACAAAAATATGTGTTTCTGGCGATTTTAATTGATGTTGCCAACGAATCCAAAATTGATTATTTTCTATTCCTGTTTCACTAGGAATAATTTGATTATTTTCTTCAACTGTTACATCTGTAATTTCATAAATTTTATTTAATCGGATATAGCGATGTCGTTGATTTGAGTAATTAGATTTGAATACATATTTTTGTGTTTCTGTGATTAACATATCTCCATTTGTTTGCACGTCGATGTTAACGTTGATATAGTCCCAATAAAACGGTACTTCCTGGGCAACAGCATGAGTAAATGTAATCAGAACCGTTACTAATACAGTAATTAATGAAAAAGATATTTTTTTCATCATTTGTTTATTCATGGTTTTCCTTTTTTGGTAATTTATATTTCAATACAGTTCAATATTTTTGTAGGTTGAGTTGAATATATTAAAATCCTACAAAGCTTGATAAATATTGGGTTTTCTCTTCCTTTTCCTATGCCAAACTGTGCTATGAGATGGTATAAACCAAGCTACACAGATGTAGGGTTTTAGTGTTAACTGAACTATATTGGTATTGGTTTATATGTGATGTTCAATTCAATAACTTAGCCACCACCACCGCAGCCACCACCACCGCAACCACTACTACCGCAACCACTGCTACCACCACCACTGCTACCACCACCACCACTTCTAGCAGATGTAGATATCACAAATATCACAGAAGCAACTACTATCAAGAAGAACCAGAATCCTATAGAATTTTTGTAACTTTGGGAACTGCTATTATTTGATGCTAATAAAATCTGAGAATTGGTAAGGATCAATGTCAAGGTAAACAAAAATGCTAAATAAAAATGATCGGGAATAAAACGAAAAACATTTATGGTTGGTAATTTAAATACAGGTTTGGGTAAAACCCAATTTCTGTGAGTATCTACACGCTGAAAATTAGCTTCTTTATCAAAACGAATATGAGAAGCTGGCCAAATATCTATGGGTGGAGTTTCTCCAAAAAACTGTTCGTAACTGACTATAGTATTCAGATACCAATTATTAAATTTATTATATTCCTTGTCACCACCACGAGTCGGACCATGATCTAGTTGTGTACCCAATATTTCACAAAAATCATCCCAATAAGATTGGGTATATGTTAAATGTAAATGCCAAACTTGATCTACTTGATCAGATGGTGTAACTGGATGACCAGCAAAAACAGCGATGACGGCAAACTTTTTATATTCATCTATTACACGCTGAGTATATTCAATTTTCCAATTATTCTCCCTTGCTAATCTCTGGCTAAAAGAGAAAGAAACATTTTTTTCATCTAGAGAAAATTCCTGAAGGCGTTGATACAATTCTGCTTGTTGAAGATTCATAGATGTTTAGGATTAATCTTGGTTCTATGAGTTCTTCTGTCAATACAGGGTGATGTTATCTATATCTTTACAAAACTTTACCCCTTATTATTCAGCTTTTTAGAAACATAAACTGTTGAATACATAAAACGGTATAAGTTTGTATAATTATGAAAATCATAATTTACCATAGTTCAAATCATAAATATCAGGCTGTGATTGAATTTTAGCGAAATGGTTAAGTTTGTTGGAGAAAGACTTGAGAAATATACGATCGCTCATTTCCCCTCTTACCCAAAATCAGAAATCTTTATATTACGCGGCTTTGAGCAACTGAGAATAGTAGCTTTATTTCTGCCGCGTTGTACTAATACCCTAACCCCGCATCACCGCATCTAACAACAAACCAGCATCAAAACGCACAGGATCTGTACAGGGTAGCCCGGTTTCGGCTATAGTTTGAGCGATCGCATTCCTCGCTTCAGCTTCATCTAAATTCCTAGTATTCAAAGCTATACCCACCACAGGAACTTTAGCAAAAGCACCCGCTGCACTAGCCACCATTTCATACATCTTAATTACTTCTGGTAACGGTGGAATTGGCACATGAGGATTATTACGGTTATGAGTTTGTCCGGCTTGATGAACTAATACCAAATGTGTTGCTTGGGAACCACGAATTAACGGTAAAGTTGCAGTCGAACCAGGATGCAACAAAGAACCTTGTCCTTCAATTTGCAGAATATCGTAGTGTTTACCAAAACGCATCACCAACTGTTCTACAGCACCCGCAGCAAAATCTACTCGCACAGCATCCAAAGCTACCCCATCACCTTCTAACATTAAACCAGTTTGACCAGTTGCCAAAAACTTAGAACGCCAACCCCGCAACTTCGCAGCCCAATGCAATTCTAAACTAGTGGACATTTTACCAATAGCCATATCAGTTCCCACCGTCAACACCCGACGACAGGGAAGAGTCCGCGCTAAACCTGAAGCGACATCTAAATTAGCTGGTTCTTTGCGTACATCCCAAATTAACTGTCCTGGTTTTAATAGTGCATTTAACTCCGGGATATTAGCTAAAGGTGTGTGTAAACCATTAACCAAAGACATTCCCCCTTTGAGAGCATCTTTAATATCAGGCCAGTAATTATCCGGTACTAAACCACCTTTGGGAGCAATACCAATTACCAACACTTCCGGCATATACTGAAACGTTGCCGCTACAGATGCCACAATGGGAACATCACGCTTGATACCTGTTAACTCTGATAAAGATTTACCAACAGATTCACGGTCAATAACTGCGACAATTGGGGCTTCACTGTAGCGTAAAATGGACAATCCGGTTTTACCCTGAGTACCACTGAGTCCCTCATGCAGTAAAATTGCTGTTTTTTGATTAAGCGGCAGACGCACTATATTTTACTCCCAAACCAGGTAAATCATTAGGTAAAACTCGTCCTTCATGCACCACTGCACCCATAAAAGGGTCATCAATTAAATTGAGGTGACTATCTAAATCTAAATAATCAGCTAAAGGTGCAAGTTGTAAAGCTGCTGTATTAGCCAGTGAACTATCAGAATAGCAGCCAAACATCACTTTTAAACCATGCGCTTTGGCTGTATGTACCATTCGCATGGCTTCACTTAAACCCCCAGATTTCATTAGCTTGATGTTTATACCATCTACATAGTCGGCTAATTCAGGAATATCCGCACTGGTAAAGCAACTTTCATCAACAAAGATTGGTAACGGTGAATGCTCCTTCAGGGTGGCTAAATTGGCTTCTTGACCGCGTGGTAATGGCTGTTCTATATATTTTATACCTAAATCAGCTAACCAAAGAGACATAGCGATCGCATCTGCGAGATTCCAACCCCCGTTAGCATCTACAAATAACTCTGTTTCTGGTGCTTCTTCCTGCACAGCTAACAGCATTTTTCGGTCTGCATCTATCCCCGCTGGGGAACCTAACTTCACCTTTAACAGCCGCACATCCATGTATTCTAGCCAGTCTCGCGTCCTTGCAGCTGCCCCTTCTGGGGAATTAATACCAATTGTCACCGAAGTTGGTGCGATCGCCTTTCTATCCAGTCCCCAAAGTTGCCATAGAGGTAGCCCCAGATGTTTACCCATCCAATCATACAGCGCCATATCTACAGCCGCCCTAGCCGCCGAAGGAACCTGTTTTTGAGCCAATACCTTCTCTATCTGCTGCCGTTCCCAAGGGCTAAATGCTTGCAAAATAGGGGTGATTTGCTGCAAAGCTGCTTGAATTGTATCAGTAGACTGTCTGCGATCGCCCACACCAAAAGGCGATGCTTCCCCCCAACCTTCAATCCCATCATGGGAAATCTGCACCCACACATTAGTCGTCTGTGCCGTTGTCCCTCTACTAATAGTTAATGGAAATCGTTTGTTAACAGTGAATAATTTGACAAGTATTTTCATATTCAAGATTTATGCTCACGCAGAGACGCAGAGGCGCTGAGAGAAGGATGAGAATGTTACAATTTTATTGTGGTGGTTATATATTTTAACTGTAAACATGATTCATTTACGAAAATGGAAAACCTTAGCATCAAACATGATCATAGACCATCACTGGTGTAAGGTTAGACAAGATAAAATAGAATTGCCTAATGGACAAGTTATAGATGACTATTTTATCAGCATTAAGCCAGATATTGCACTAATTTTACCGATTACTAATCAACAAAAAATAATTTTTGTTCGTCAATACAGACACGCTATAGGGGAATTTTTTTTAGAACTACCCGCAGGAAGCTTTAATCCCACGAAAGAAAGTGCAGAGACAGCAGCAATCAGAGAATTAAGAGAAGAAACAGGTTATACTGCCCAGAATTTACAAAAAATTGGCACTCTTTATGATAAACCGAGCAAAGATACCAATCAAATACATTTATTTTTAGCAGAAAATGCCGTCAAAGTTGGTGAACAAAATCTAGATATTACCGAAGAAATTGAAATTGTTTTAATTCCCATAAAATCAGTATTAGATAAAATTGCTCAAGGAGAAATCTCTGTAGCGGGGACTGTAGCAGCCCTTTTCTTAGGTTTAAATTTCCTCAAGCAGGGATAATTACGAATTACAAATATCTCGTTTATCTCGTTCCCAGTCTCCGACTGGGAATGCTATATATAGGCTCTGCCTAAAGCTTTCATGAAAAGGTAGAGCCTTATAGAATTCATTCCCATACAGAGTATGGTAACGAGAAATAATTACGAATTACGAATTAATTATCTTGCCCATTGCTGTAAAATATAAGCATAAAAAGCCTCCTTATCTACTTTATCCATCGCGTAAATTTTCCTACCTCCTGATACTACTTTAGTTCGTCCTTGGCTAACACCAGTAGTAATAATTTCTGTTTCCCATTCTCGCAATTCATAAAATTCAGGTTTATCCAAATAAGCCGTTGCTAAAACATCCCAGAAATAATAATCTTGATGTGCAACTAAAGCATAACATTGACCTGCTAAATCAGAAATAGGATATTGGCGTTGTCTAGTAATTTTTTTTAATAACTCTAATGCCATCGGTACATTATTAGTTAAATCCAAAGGACACATAATAATTTCAATTTGCGTTTCCCAAACTCGTGCGGCTGAAACTGCATCCCAATAAACATTCCATTCAGCAGAACCATCTTGTCCTGCTTCTAGACTTTTTTCCACATTTCCTGGTACATTTAAAGCACCTCCCATCCAAACAATTTTAGCAATTTTTTCTTCAATTTCCGGTGCTTGATCTAAAGCTACAGCTACCGTTGTTAAAGGGCCAGTTACCATCAACGTGACTGGTTCTGATGCTTCCCGCAACACCCGTACCATAAAATCTTGACCTGTTTGTGCAACTAAAGGCGTGTTAATAGTTTCTTCCTGATTAAGAATAGGTAAACGGTCAATAATCAAAGAATCACGACGATAAAGACGAGGAAAAGGATTAATTCCGCGCACAGTACTTTCTGCAACTGGAATATGAGAAAATCCCATTAAATCAATAATTTTACGAGTAGCACTAACAGATGCTTGAATATAACAATCAGCGGGAGTTGCAACAATGCCAAGAAGTTGGATATGATCCATTGTCAGCAATAGTATAGTTGCTAAATAATCATCTACACCGCCATCATGATCTAGTAATACCAGTTGTTTTTTCATATCAGGAGTTTATCAAATGGACGAATTTATGCAAGCTGCAATTAGCGAAGCTAAACAAGGCAGAGAAGAGGGAGGAATTCCCATCGGTTCTGTTTTAGTCAAAGATGGTAAAATTCTCGGTAAAGGACATAATAAGCGAGTACAAGATGGTGATCCTGTCACCCATGCTGAAATTGATTGTTTAAGGAATGCTGGGAGAATTGGTAATTACAAAGGTACGACTTTATATTCTACCTTAATGCCATGCTATTTATGCGCTGGTGCAGTTGTGCAATTCGGCATTAAAAAAGTAATTGCCGGAGAATCAAAAACTTTTCCAGGTGCAAAAGATTTTATGATTTCTCATGGTGTAGAAGTCGTTGATTTAAACCTTGACGAATGCGAAAATATGATGAATGAATTTATTACAGAAAAACCAGAATTATGGAATGAAGATATTGGAAATTGACAAATTTTAAAATTTGTTACTTCTTTAATCATGGTTCGGTAAAGATGTTTTTATAACGATTAGCAATTGAGGAGGATTTAAAATCATCTATAACCTGAAAAAGTGGTTAATTTTTAATGACATCTACATCTAAGCTTATTTATTGTATCTTAATTAAAAATGTATGTCAGAGATCAAAATAAATTCTAATGTGGAAACTGAAGATTTCAATATTTTATCCGCAGATAAACCTTTAACTAATCCAAAAGACGATGAATTTGAATATACCTATTTCGCCGAGAATTTAGCTAAAAGCATTTGCAAAATGTCTCCTTTAGATGGTTTTGTGATGGCAGTTTATGCTCCTTGGGGTTCAGGTAAATCAACCTTATTAAATTTTATAGTTCATTACCTGGAACAGAAGGCAGAGGAAGAACAGCCAATTATTGTACCTTTTAATCCCTGGTGGTTTTCAGGACAAGAAGACCTCACTAAAAGCTTTTTTGATCAATTGCGAGGTGTTTTAAGTGAAAAATGGAAATCACAGGGGAATGGTTTATTAAAGCAGTTAGATAGTTTAGCTGACAGAGTATCTACAATTCCTGATGCTAAAGTAAAAATATTTGCGACATTAGTAAAAACATTTAGACAGCCAAAGGATATATACAAATTAAAAGAAGAAATTGAGAAGACACTGAGAGATCAGAACAAGCGAATATTGGTTGTTATTGATGATATTGATAGACTGACTGCTGAAGAGATTAGACAACTATTTCGGGTTATAAAAGCAGTCGCTAATTTTCCTAATGTTATTTATCTGTTGCTATTTGACAAAGAAGTTGTCGTCAAAGCACTTGAAGATATACAGAAAATGGATGGTGAATCCTACCTTGAAAAAATCGTTCAAGTTCCCTTTGAGTTACCTCTTCCAGATAAATTCTCACTTCGCGGATTATTTCAAGCAGATATAAAGAAAATACGTGCCGATACTCCAGAAGAGCTATTTCAAGAAGACCATTGGCGAGAAGTATATTTACAAGGCATAGAACATTTTATAACTACACCTCGCAGTATTCGTCGGTTAATAAATACCTTGATGGTAACATATCCAGCAGTCAAGGGAGAAGTTAACTTTGTTGATTTTATTGCGATTGAAACTATCAGAGTATTTTGTCCATTTATATACAATATAGTCCGCCATAATTCAGAATTATTTTCTCTTTCTCAACTTAATTTGACACTCTCTAATTATATGAGTGAGGAAGAACGTAAAATATTTCATGATTCTTGGATTAGCCAAATCAATGGAAAGGATAGAAAAGCGGTAAAAAATATAATGATCCTTATTTTTCCTGGACTCAGAAATGCTATAGAAAAACACAATGTGATAACAACAAGTCAGAAGGTAGCAAAGGATAAAAAACAACTCCGTATATGTATTGGAGAAATATTCCCTCGATATTTTCGCCTAGCAATACCAGAAGGTGATATATCAAATTCTGAAATGAAAGCTGTATTCGCAATAGCAAATGATTCTCAGGAATTTGCCAGAAAACTAGTAGAGCTATCTAATCAAATCCGCCCTGATGGTAAAAGTAGAGTAAAATTGTTTTTAAACCGTCTGAGGGATTTGGATGAAAACGATATTCCTTTAAATTGTGTCCCTTCAATTTTAGAAGCTTTATTTAAAGTTGGTGATAATCTGCTGAAATTAGAGGATGAAATAAACTCAAGTTTTGCTATGGGTAATGAATATGAAATAGAGTTTTTGATTCATCAGCTTTTAGAAAGAATAGAAAAAGAGAAACGGGGGATAATTCTTCAGGAATCAATGCAAAATGGACAAGCAATATTTACAATAGTTAACCAAGTTAATTCTCTTGGAGAACAGCATGGTAAATATAAAGCTACAAGTAGTAAACCCGAAGGAGAAAGGCTTGTTAATTCACAACAACTAGAAGAATTAGAGCAAGTAGCTTTAGATAAAATAAAAAAAGCTGCATATCAAGATAAAATACAGTTTAATTTTTTAAAAGTGCCTAAACTACTATCTGTATTAGCTTTTTGGCGTGATTTATGTGGCGTAGAAGAAATCAAAGAATGGCTACAAAAGGTTATTGAAAAAGATCAAAATTTAGCTGAGTTACTAGAAAATTATCTCGTTAAAAATCGAAAGGGTTATAGGCTAGATCCTCAATGGCTTTCACCTTATTTAGAAGTATCTGAAATTATTAACAGAGTTAGAAATTTAGCAGAAGATTCAGGCTTAACAGAAAATCAGAAACTAGCTCTACAGCAATATATCAAAGAATACGAAATGAGGGAACGAGGAGAAAATCCAAATTATCCATTTCCTTAAATTGATAGTATGTTTTAGGTAACTGAATTATAACTCCATTAATTTGTTATAATAGAGTCACGGGAGGTTAAAGAATTATATGACAGCACCTCAACCAACAGTAACTACAAACTCGAATCTTTACGAAAAAGATTTTTACCTATGGATAGAAACAACAGCCAAACAATTAAAAGCAAAGAGATTTGCTGAAATTGATTTAGACAATCTGATTGAAGAAATCGAAAGCATGGGCAGAAGTGAAAAGAGAGCATTAGAAAGCAATTTAGTAGTACTTTTAATGCACCTTCTGAAATATCAATATCAGCCTGAAAAACGTACTAATAGTTGGCTTTCTACTATCTTGGAACATAGACGTAGATTAAATAGAAATTTACAAGATAGTCCGAGTTTAAAAAAATATTTCTTAAAAATATTCTCTGAATGTTATCAAGATGCACGTCAGCAAGCAGCTATAGAAACAGGCTTGTTAATTGATAATTTTCCAGTAGAGTCTCCTTTTAGTGAAGATAAATGTTTAAATAAAGATTTTTTACCTGATTAAATTATTAGTATCTCCTCAATATTTCTGGGAAAGGAAGAGGGAAGAAGATATAACTCTTCCACTGGAAAGGGAGTACTTTTATTATGAAATGAATTATTCTTTCTCTCGTGAAATATAAAAATGTGGTTCATTTACCCGTAAATTGCTGTAAAAACTTTTCCAATGTAATTCTATCAGGCAAAGAACTCTGCGCCCCTAATTTTGTTGTTGCTAAAGCACCTGCGGCTGCACCCCAAACCACTGCTTCACGTAAGGGGAGTTTGTGAAAAAGTGCTGCTGCTAAACCTGCATTAAAAGCGTCACCAGCAGCAACTGTATCAACTGCATGAACTGGAAAAGCTGGGATAAAGAAATTTTGGTCAGCAGTGGCACAATAAACGCCTTTTGCACCCAATTTTATCACGGCACACTTTACCCCCCGTTGCAATAAAATAGTTGCTGCTTTTGCTGCTGTTTTTTCTCCATTGACAGGAAAACCTACTAATTGACTCGCTTCTATTTCGTTGGGTGTGATAATATCTATTAGTGGGTAAAGTTCATCTGGTAATTGAGATTGTGCTGGTGCAGGATCTAGAATAACTGTTATATTTGCATTTTTGGCAGATTGGGCAGCTTTAACAACGGTATCAATAGGGATTTCTAATTGTAAAAGTATGGCTGTTGTTTCAGGTAATAAATGAGATAATCTTTCTATATCATCTTGATTAACTTGTGCATTTGCACCAGGAATTACAATTATGTGATTTTCTCCACCATGATCTACGGTGATGATAGCAACTCCAGAACTGACATTTTCAGAAATTGAGATATTCTCGGTTTTTACACCAGAGATTTGCAAATTGTTGATGAGTTCTGCACCAAAACTATCAGCACCTACACGTCCTATTATGTGGGTAGGAATTCCCAATTTTGCTAATGCGACTGCTTGATTTGCACCTTTACCTCCTGGTGTTTTAAAAAAGGTTTCTCCCAGCAATGTTTCACCTGCAACTGGTAAGCGGGGAGTTGTTGCTACTAAGTCTAGATTGATGCTGCCAAAGACGATAATGCTCATAATATGTAAGGATTTACGCACTATACAAATTGGACATGATAAAATCAAAGATAATTGGTTATTGCAGACTTTTGGAACAACATATGAGTAAGGTGCGTCAGATATAGAAAATCTGTTAGTTGTGCCAAATTATCGAGTCTGACGCACCCTACAAGAAAATCTTCTCAGGGGCTTATTGCAATACGACCATACAGGTTAGAATTTGCTTGTAAATACCCGTTCTGCTGGCCCGGTCATGTAAACTCGTTGATCAACTTCTGACCATTCAATTTCTAAGGGGCCTCCTGGTAATTCAATTGTAGCTGTGCGATCGCACTTATCATTTAAAACTCCAGCTACCAAAACAGCACAAGCACCTGTACCACAGGCCAAAGTAATACCCGCACCCCGTTCCCAAACCCGCATTTTTAAATAATTACGGTTAACAACTTCAATAAATTCTGTGTTGATTCTTTGGGGAAAAGCTGGGTGATGTTCAAATTTGGGGCCAATAGTTTCTAAAGGAATAGCCGCAACATCCTCAACAAAAGTGATACAGTGAGGATTTCCCATACTGACACAGGTAACATCCCAAGTTTTTCCTGCAACTTCTAGAGGTTGATTAATGACTTTACTGTCAGCAGCAGCAAGAGTAGTAGGAATTTCTTGTGCGAGTAACCGAGGAAAACCCATATCTACCTTGATTTGACCATCATCCGTGAGTTGGGGAGTCATCACACCTGCTAAAGTATGAATGCGATAATAGTCTTTAGTGCGGGATACACCTTCTAACTCAGTTAAAAATGCTGCTAAACAACGAATCCCATTACCGCACATTTCTGGTTCTGAACCATCGGAATTAAAAATCCGCATAGAGTAGTCAGCACCATTTTCACCTGGTAAAGCAAAGATAACACCATCAGCGCCAATACCAAAATGGCGATCGCACCACTTCACAGCTTCCTCTGGTTTAATGACTGGTGTAGAAGCAGAACGGTTATCAATGAGGATGAAATCGTTACCTAGACCATGATACTTAGTAAATTCGATTGCCATTTTTCTCTAGATGAATTATCAAAGATAGATGAGTGCTGATTTAAACATTATCCCTCGTACATATATCATTACCAAAAATGGCAACAACTGACTTTAATACGAGCCTACCTAGCATTCGACAAGTGCAAACTTGGATTAAACAAAAACCAACAGTCGAATTCAAACTAGTGACTGGGGACCTAATCATAGGTCAGGTTTTTTGGCAAGATCACAATTGTGTATGTATTGTAGATAGCAACAACGAGCAAATAATTGTTTGGAAACTAGCGATAGTCTATATGAAATCTCGCAGTGAAGCAGTATTAGAAAGGGGATTAGTCCCACGAGAAGCCAGCGTTGAAGTTGCCAATATAGAATAGCAGGGGGAAAAGAGGCAGGGGGCAGGGAGCTTAATCGGCTTTTTAAACTTTTTAACTAGGTACGACAAATAACACTCTTCCCAGTTTAAGATTTCTCATCTTCCTTCCTTCTTCTTTTCCTTCTTCCTTCGCGTCCTTCGCGCCTTCGTGGTTCATTTAATCCATATTCTTCTTGTAGCAAAAGAGTAAAAGCTAACTTAACACCCCCCCACCTCTACGGAATCACAGGTAACTCACAAGAAGGAGTAAAAAATTCTTGGAGTTCATTCAAACTGGTTAAACTACCGCAAAGCAGCACTTGATCACCTATTCTCAAATCCATATTGCCACGAGGAAAGCGGATAAATTTGCCATCTCGCCGAATTGCCTGGACTTTTACCCCATACTGTTCATCAACAGTTAAATCTGCCAGAGTCTTACCCAAAATAGGACAATTTGCTGGAACACTTATCCATTGACAAGCATTACTTTCTCCGGGAACAGCCGCATTTCCCTGAGCAAACTCTGCTAAAGCTGCTAACTCCTCACTTGCACCCACAACTAACAAGCGATCGCCCGCTTCTAGTTTAATCTGACTATTAGGATAATCAATCTCCTCCCCATTGATGCGACGAATAGCCATTAAACTCACCCCAATGAGATAGCGCATATCCGCTTCTTCTAAAGTCATCCCAATCAACGGGGAACCAGATGGTAAGTCATACCAACGACGATTCAAATCGCGGGTTACTTCCTGTAAATATTCAGAAACCTCAGCAGCAGAACGTTCAGGACGCAAATCTAAATAATGGTCTTTGCGGATTTCCTGCATTTGCTGTTGTACCACTGCTGGCAACAACCCAACACCAGTAAGTAAGTAGGTAGCCATTTCTAAACTAGCTTCAAACTCTGGTTGGACAACTTCCCTAGCTCCCAATTGGTAGAGGATTTCAATATTTTTATCCTGGGTAGCGCGGACAACTAAATCTAATTCTGGGGATAATTCCAAAGACCGTTTCAAGCATAAACGGATACTAGCAGGATCTGGAAGAGCGATCGCCATTCCTTGAGCATCATTCACCCCAGCAGTTTCCAAAACATGAAAACTCACCCCATTTCCATAAACATAAGGTATTCCCGCATCCCGTAATTGTTGAATCCGACTTTCTGATTGGTCAATCACTACCACAGGTAGATTATTTTGTTGCAACAACTTCACCAAATTCTTACCAATGCGACCATAACCGCAGACTACTATATGGTCTTTGCGTGGTAAATCTTCCGAAACATCACGCACCTGATCTTCTTCTAAGTAAGGTTTCAACCAAGGCATTGATTCAGCAAAATTGAATAAAAATGGTACTAATCGCAAAACAAAAGGAGTCAACATCAGCGTGACTGCGGTAGTTCCCAAAATTAGTAAATATATGCGTCGGGACACCAAGCCCAAAGCCTGTCCTTCACTAGCCAGCACAAAGGAAAATTCCCCAATTTGCGCCAGTCCCAACCCCACAATTAAAGCTGTTTTCAGTGGATAGCCGAATAATTTAACTAGGGGAGTGATAATTAAAAATTTACCAATAAAAACAAGTCCCACCAAGCCGAGAATCAATTCTAGATTGTTCCACAAAAATACTGGGTCGATTAACATCCCAATAGCAGCGAAAAATAAACTAGCGAAGATATCCCGTAAAGGTTCAACAATGGTCAGAGTTTCGTCAGCGTATTCCACCTCAGAAATCATCAAACCGGCGACAAATGCCCCCATTTCAATTGATAAACCTAAATATTCAGTCAGTAGGGCAATACACAAACATAGAGTTACCACTCCTAATAGAAATAGCTCCCGACTTTCAGTGCGGGCTATGAGTCTAAGCAAAGGGGGAATTAACCAAATTCCCGCCACAACTGCACCGGCTGCAAATAGACCAATTCGCACCAAAGCTGTTAGTACTGCCATACCCAGGACTTCTCCAGGCTCGTGCAGGGCTGGTAACACTGCTAACATTAACCCCAAAGCTAAATCCTGGACTACCAAAATCCCCAGCATGACTTGACCGTGAGGTGTTTCGGTTTCGTTGCGTTCCATCAAGCACTTGAGAACAACTGCTGTGGAAGACAAAGACAGAATTGACCCTAAAAATACCCCTTTTGCGGGTAAAGTTCCCCAAGCACCTGTGATCCCACACACCAAAACGGTGATGAGAATGGTGAGGATAATTTGTAGTCCACCTCCCCCAAGTGCGATCGCTTTTACTTTCTTCAGTTCCCCAAAAGAAAACTCCACACCCAAAGCGAATAACAAAAAAGCCACCCCAAACTGAGCCAGGGTTTCTACCTGCACAACTTCTTTAATGACCCCCAGTCCGGCTGGCCCCACGACCATACCGCCAATCAGATACCCCAGTAATACAGGTTGTTTTAACAACGCAGCCAGCAGTCCACCACAGGCGGCGACGGCGAGAACCGACACCAAATCAACAATTAACCGAAAATCCTCTTGCACCAGTTTTTATCAGAACTATGAAGAACTATAGGAATCCTAAATCATTTCTGAAAAATCTTAAGTAGTGTAAGGTGGGCATTTCCCACTATGTAAATTTCAACAATCAAATAGGAATCCTATATATCAACTCAGCATACAAACTTTTATGTCCTTCAGGGGAGGGGAGGCAAATATGTTTATATAATGAGCAGCGCGAGAAAGAAATTAGTAGATGCTTTTAAATGTGTTTTCTTATTTTAATGAAACTTTCTCAGCGTGGTTTATTGAGCAAATCACTCAGATGAGTTCCTGTATAATTTGGCATCCAACCCTCCACAGTTGTGAAATAGCGAATCACCTTAAAATGCAACAATGCAGAAGGACTACTCCAATGTTCAACTTCCGATGGAATGTGAATATAGTCTTGTGCTTGAATTAATAACTTTACTTGACTACCATCAGGTTTAACAAAACCATAAATCATCTCTCCTGCCAATAAGTAAACAGCTTCAGCCGCAGTATGAGTGTGGTAACGTCCATAGGTTGCTATCAGTGTTTCTAGATTGGGTGAACCTGGATGAACACTCAGCAAGTCACACCATAAATAATCGTTTTCTTGCTGTAGAAATTCAAACACACTGTTATGAAGTCCCACCACATAACGCTTCTCAGATTCTGTCACCACATCTTGATCTAGTAGATGAGGAAAAAGCAGCGATGTACCAGGGTCATAATGTCTGATTGTGATCCCTAAAGGTGCTAATTCATCTATTATTCGATTTAAATCAGTTTCAATCGTCCCGTCGTCCAGTAATAAAGTCGCCATGACAAAATCAAAATACTAAATAATCTATCAAGGATAGTATACTTAAATTTACATCAAAACGCCACTATTCCGACCAAGTAAATGGCGTTTTTTATAATACTGCGATTTTATCTGTGTATCTAATAAATTTATTCAGTGGCGTGATGCTAAATACTACTTTTAGTTTTAAACTAGTACAAATAAACTGCATCAAGAACGAATGTCTGACCTAATTTTATTTTGGCATCGCCGCGATTTACGTATTTCCGATCATACAGGACTGGCTAAAGCCAGAGAACAGAGTCCAAAGGTAGTAGGTGTGTTTTGCCTTGATCCTGATATTTTACAACGAGATGACATAGCACCAGCTAGAGTCACGTATATGATTGGATGTTTACAAGCACTGCAAAAGCGATATAACCAAGCTGGTAGCCAATTGTTAATTCTGCAAGGTAATCCACTCAACTTAATTCCGGCTTTAGCGACAGCATTACAAGCAAAAGCAGTGTTTTGGAATTGGGATGTAGAACCATATTCTCAAACACGAGATATGGCTGTCATTGATTCCTTAACAGCAAAAGGGATTCAGTTTCTCAACCAAAATTGGGATCAGTTACTTCATTCACCAGCAGAAATTTTTAGTGGTTCTAAAACCCCCTATACTGTTTATACTCCTTTCTGGAAAAATTGGATTAGTAAACCCAAAGCCACTCCAGTAGAAACGCTACAAAATTTTACAGGTTTAACAGCACAAGAACATGAAATTGCTCGACAAGCAGGTGCAATTAATTTACCTTCTGCTCAAGATTTAGGCTTTATTTGGGATGGAGAATTAGTTATTGAACCAGGGGAAGCCGCAGCACAGGAACGTTTAGAAACTTTTACCCATTCTGCCATTAATGAATATCAAGAACAGCGTAATTTTCCTGCTATTGATGGGACATCACAATTAAGTGCAGCTTTGAAATTTGGTGTCATTGGTATTCGTACTGTTTGGCAAGCAACAATAGAAGCATTAGAAAATAGTAATAGTGAAGAAGTAACAGCTAGTATCCGCACCTGGCAACAAGAATTAGCTTGGCGAGAATTTTATCAACACGCCATGTACTATTTCCCAGATTTAGCTGACGGTGCATATCGAGATAGTTTTAAAAGTTTCCCCTGGCAAAATAATGAAAAACATTTTCAAGCTTGGTGTGAGGGAAAAACGGGTTATCCGATAGTTGATGCAGCCATGCGGCAGTTAAATGAAACAGGCTGGATGCACAATAGATGTAGAATGATAGTTGCCAGTTTTTTAACTAAAGATTTAATCATTAATCCCCAATGGGGAGAAAAATATTTTATGCAGAAACTCATTGACGGTGATTTATCTGCTAATAATGGTGGTTGGCAATGGAGTGCTTCGAGTGGCATGGACCCGAAACCATTAAGGATTTTTAACCCCGCAAGTCAAGCGCAAAAATTTGATGGAGAAGGGGAATATATTCGCCAATGGGTATCAGAATTAAAGTCTGTAGAGACGCAGTTTTTAATAAGTGGTAATATTACACCTTTAGAGCGTCGTTCTATTGGTTATCCTGCACCAGTTGTAGATCATAAAAAGCAGCAGGCTTTGTTTAAGGAGATATATAAAGAGCAAAAGGCTGGTATGGATTAATTTCGACGTTTAGAAGGGAAGGATGTAAACATTAACCATAATCTACACAAAACAAATACAGAACTTAATCCAGTAGCAAAAGTTAAACCACCCCAGATTTCATCCCATGAGTTAATCATAGCAGACTGAGGATTTTCATGATTATATAATACTTCAACCTGCTGTCCTTTAGTATACGAAGGTAGGTTATTGCTGGTGTTAGATTCAAATGTTGTTAATTTACCTTGCTGTGGAGTGAATTTTATCAGTAGACGATAATTGTAATAAGTTATACGTTGCTTAGGCTTAGTTGAAGGACTTTTCAGCACATCTATGACAAAACCTTGTGCTGGTATAGCTGTAGTGAGAAAGGATTGGGTATCTATGCCAGCTTTTATGCAAGTAGTGCCAAGAAAGCTACCAAGAAGAGAAATTAATAAACCGTGGAGAAAAAGACTTTTATTCATAAAAAAGTGACAGTTTCCACAAATGGCTACAATATACCTGGTATTTTTAAGGTAAAAGGTAACTTTTCTTTGCGTCTTTGCGCCTTTGCGTGAAATATTCTTACAACTGGCACAAGAAACACCAAAATGTTGTAGCATCACAATCAAAATATAAGTATCTACTGATACGGTTGGAACTTATGCCATCACCCCTAGACAGTCCACTCAAAATTGAACTGAGCATACCTTCTTTCCATCCTCAGTTATTAGAAGGACTAGATATTTGGTTGCGTCTGGGTTTGATATCTGATACTCAAGTTAAAAAGCTGTGTCGAGATTATCTTGTTTGTGCTGTCATCCTACAACCTCAGTTACAAAATCAGCCACAAGAGGTATTGACAAATTTTACCATAACAAAACCATTAATTGCTACTTTACCCCCAAAACCAAAAGCACCAGCTAAACCAAATTTTGTCACTTCCATGTTTCAATCATTGGGTGAAGAATTAAGTGTCCGCTGGTTATTGTTTTTAGGCGTATTTTTAGTAGTTTTATCCTCTGGTGTATTGGCAGCAAGTCAGTGGGAAAGATTCCCTGCTGTTGGACAATATGGGGTTTTATTAGCTTATACTTTGAGTTTTTGCGGTTTCACTTTTTGGGCTGGAAAACAAACTAATCTCAGATTGACAGCACAGACTTTATTAATTGTGACTTTATTATTAGTGCCTGTCAATTTCTGGGCAATGGATAGCTTCAATTTGTGGATAAATCCTATTAATTGGATAATATTAGCTTTTGCCTCTCTGTTGTTATCAACAATTACAGTTTTACTGTGTAAAAGTCGCACAATTATTACTAATTTCCCCAGTGGTAAATTACCTTTGGTAAATATTCTGGGTTTGAGTTATCTGCATTGGGGTTGGAATTTAGCTGGATTTCCCCTAATTGCCGTATATTTGGCAATGCTAGGTACAACTATTATTACTATTTATCAAAACCCACAACAAAATCAAGGTGAACAGCGTTTTAGTGGGAGTTTTGGTATATATGGCTATGTAATTATTTATGCTTTAGTATCTCTGTTAACACGGGCGATTTTTCTAGCCGATGTAAATATCACTCAGTTAGGTTTAGCTATTGGTATTTGTGGTGGGTTAGTGATTTGGTTATCAGAGAAGAACCTCACCCCCAACTCCCAAGCACAGAGGGCGGCAAGAAAGACAACAGATGCGACTTCACCTCCTGAACTCAACTTACTTTGGGAAAAGCTAGGGGAAATTTTGCTGTTTTTAGGTTGGTTGGTGTCAGTATGGACTCAACCAGCACAAGCTGTGGCTGTCAGTGGTATAAGTTTGTGGTTTTGTAGCCGTCGTTTACAAAGGTGTAGTTTTAAAGTTGATGTCGCGGCTATTTTCTTTATTGGCTTACAAACGACTTGGCTATTTTGGCGGTTAGTACCTGATCAATTGCAGCAATTAGCAATTAATACAGCTACTTCTCTTACCAATTCCCAAAATCAACCTTGGGCATTATTGAGTATTGCTTTATTTCCTTACATCATTTTGATGTTGGTGTTAACAGATCGTCTCTATCGTGATCAAAAGCAGGAATTAGCAACGTTTGGTGAACAGCTAACCCTATTATTAGGGGTTTGTTTAACGATGTTCGCTTTACTAAATCCTATATTACTAACTCTCAACTTACTATTTTCTACCATTACTCTGGCTATTGTCACTAAACGCCATTCTTTCCTTCCTTATCTAGTCTATTTAACTCATATCACAGGAATTTCGACACTTTTTTCTACTATCAATTGGCTGTCACCAAATTTAAATCAGGAAATTTGGGCAGCAATTTTGTTAACTGTAATGGTTGCAGAATGGGTATTTAGTCTGGGTGCAGGAATCTGGAAACGTAGTGCTTGGTATATCGGTTTAGGGCTTGCTGCTTTCAGTTTTGTCTTATTATTTGTAAATCTGCAATCATCTACCTATGGCGTGATTTACAATTACAACCGCTGGGGAGTGATTTGGTTAATTACACCTGTAGCACTAACGGGTTTAGGGATTCGCACTACTGAACAGCGTCGCATTATCAATACTTATTTGAGTGTTTTAGCTGTCATAGTTGCCCAATTTCTCACTTTACCCTTACCAGAAACCCGATTAATTGGTTTAGGTGTAGGTGTAGGTGTGATGTTTGTGAATACTGGCTATTTGAGAAAAGAAGGGACTGCGGGGTTAACAATTGGTTTTGGACTGGGTTTTATTGCGGCGTTATTGTGGAGTTTCCCCAGTTTAGCGGTATCTACTTGGTTGATAGTGGGTGCGATCGCTACCTTAAGTTTATGGTTAGGGCGTAGTGTCCTTTTACGACAAGGTACAGAATTAGCAGTTATTTATGCAGCCGCAAGTGACAAATGGGCGATCGCACTCACTATCCTAGAATTATTAGGCATCACCGTACATTCATTTCTTATTTATTCAGGAAATACCATTGCCGGAATCCCCTATTTGATCGCCACAGCGATCGCTTTAACCGCAATTATCTATCGCACTTGGCAACAACCAACAAACTGGGCATTTTATGGTATCGGTTGGTGTTTAGAATTATTAGTCGCCGAAATACTAGGGTTTGGAGAACACTCAATTATTAAAATCGGCATTGCCAATATCACCCTCGGCTTAACAACCCAACTATTCGGGGAATGGTGGCGACGAAAATATCAATCAACAAACTTACCCAGTAGTTTCCACATTCTCCCCCTCATCTATGGTGCATTTAGTGTCATCTTGAGGTTCAACACCTTCACCGACTGGACAGGTTTATATAGTTTGGGTGTAGCCTTAATTTTAATTGGCGTAGGACGCAGAAGAGAAGAATTCAAACCCCTGCTTTACTTCGGCATCATTGGCCTATCCATCTCTGCCTATGAACTCCTCTTTTATCAAATGTCCCAAGCCTCAGGAGGAGCATTAGGTGATGGATTAATTGCCATGTCAGCCCTTGGTGCTACCATCATGTATGCTTACCGCATCCTCTCCCCTTGGTTGATTAGTTACTTGCGTCTCACTCCAGGAGAACTCAAAAATATTGCTCATCTACATTGGGTTTGGAGTAGTTGCTTATTCCTAGCTGCCATTACAGTTCCCATTCAAATTAACCTCTCTGTAGGAATAGGAACAGGGTTATTTTTGATGCGCTATGCCATTTGGCAAGGAAGGAAAAACACCCTGAATATTCCTGTACAAAGGTATTGGGGAATAGAAATAGATGAAATATGGGTTTACCTGGGTTTAATAGAAGCAGGTATTGTGAATATTTATTTTCAGTATTTACCCGTATTAAGTTTTATCAGTAAACTGTTGCTGCCTTGGCGTGCTGCATTAGCTTGTATAGTCGCCTACTTTATTTACATCATACCTTGGGAAAATTGGGGTTGGTCAAAAACACCTTGGCAACGAGCCGCATACATCTTGCCATTAATCATTATTTGGCAAACTCAACAACAAATCTACCCCATTACCCTAGTTCTGTGTGCTGGGTTTTATATCTTTCTAGCTATAGTCACATCACAATTGCGTTTTACATATCTGAGTGTGGCATTAATTGATTGGGCTTTATTTCGTGAGTTTAATTATTTACGGCTTACAGATAGCTTATGGTATGTCACACCTATTGGATTATCACTCTTATATGTTGCTCAAATAGATCAACAACTCAGACTACCTGAATCTAAAGCAATTCGCCATAGCTTACGAATATTAGGTAGTGGTTTAATTTGCAGCTGGGCAGTATTTTTTCATCAAAATCTGCCCTTCATACCTGGAATTTTCAGCCTCATTGCCATTTTTGCGGGATTAGCTTTGCGAGTACGTGCTTTTCTCTATGTTGGTACAGCCGCTTTCTTGATCACCAGCATCTATCAATTAGTGATTTTCAGTCTCAGTTATTCTTTCTTAAAATGGATAGTGGGTTTGCTAGTTGGTATTCTATTAATTTACATTGCTGCTAACTTTGAAACCCGACGTACCCAAATAAATATCCTCATTCGCAACACCATCGACGAATTTGAAAATTGGGAATAGGTTAATTAGGGACTTCCAAATAAAAAAATGTACAAAAATTTCTTGTGGTGCGGGCATCCTGCCCGTCCCACAAGATTGGATAATTTATTTTCTGGTGTTCCCTTAGGCTTTGCTAAAAAAGTTTTTTGGTGATAGCGCAGCGTGGCGTAAGCCATAGAATTATGAGTCAGAAGCAAGAAGGAAGGAAGAATCATCATTTATTCACACGGACACTGGAATCTCTATTATAAACTCAGTACCTTCACCAAGAATGGAATTACAACTCAGTTTACCAGCATGGGTTTCTTCGATAATTTGTCTAGCGATAGCTAATCCTAATCCTGTACCTTTACCAACTACTTTAGTAGTAAATAAATAGTCAAATATTTTCTGTTTTACTTCTTCTCTCAAACCCTTAGCATTATCAGCAATTGATATTTTCACCCAATTATTTTCTGTTAATGTTTTAACTGTAATTTTGTTAGGATTTGCCTTAATTTCTGCGAAACTGCGCCCCATATTTAACTCATCTAAAGCGTCAATAGCATTCGCTAGGATATTCATAAATACCTGGTTTAATTGACCGGGGAAACAGTCTATTTGTGGTAAATCACCATACTCATTTATAACTTCGATCTCTGGATGTTGTTCGTTAGCTTTGAGACGATGTTTGAGAATCAAAATTGTACTATCAATACCTTCGTGAATGTTGAATGGTACTTTATAATTTTGATCAGCACGGGAGAAAGTTCTTAAACTGGTGCTGATGTTTTTTAACCTCTCACAAGCAATGATCATTCCATTAATCATCTTGGGCAAATCTTCTAAACTATAATTCAAATCAATTTCTTCGGCGTGTTCAATAATCTCTTCGCTCTGATTTGATAGATTTGCTTGATAAAGTTTTATGTGTTCGATAATATCATCAAGGGCGGGTTTAGTTTGTTCGAGAGTGGCATAAATAAATCCCAAAGGATTATTCATTTCATGAGCAACCCCAGCAACTAAGTTACCTAATGCGGACATTTTCTCGCTTTGGACAATTTTTAATTGGGCTTGTTGTAAGTTTTCTAGTGCTTGTTGGGCTTGTTGGTAAAGTCGAGCATTTTCTAAAGAGATGGCTGCTTGGGAGGAAAGTAGGTTAATTAATTGTAATCTTGCTTGGGTAAATACTCCAGAGGTAATTTTGTTTTCTAAATATAAAATCCCAACTAAATGTCCTTGGTTAATAATTGGTGTGCATAATGTACTTTTTGGCTGATGCTCTAGCATATATTCGCCAATTAGCATAGTAATATCTGTTTTACAGTTATCTATAACAACGGTTTCCTGAGTATTTTTGACGTAATTAATAATTTTTATGGGGACATCTTGACTAGTATCTAGTAATTGTGGAGCAAGGCTTGTCTGTATTTCACTTTGTAAATTTGCTTGATTAACCAAGGTAATTGCTCGGATTTGCCAAGTATCTTCCTGGGGAAGAATTAATACAGATTTTTTCGCACCAGAGTTTTCTAAAATAATTTGGGTTAGATTAGTAACCAGTTCATCTATTTCGATACTACTAGAAATTGCTTGAGCAGCTTTGAGGATAGAGGTAAAATCTAATGTATCGGAAATACTGGTGGTAAGATCGCTAGAGCTATGATCAGATAAGGATGTTTGAGAAAAGGCTCTGGTGGGAATTGTTTCCCAGGGATTAAGGTGAAATCGTCGCTGTTGCAGGATGGGTTTGAGTAGTTGGGGATAGCGTTTTTCTAGGTCACGGATTTTGGCTTTTGTTCCCCAACGGGTATAGCAGTAGTAGGCTTGTTGCATATATCCTGCGGCGATTGTTTCTTTGCCCCAGTCGAGGTAGAATTTTGCTGCTAGTTCGTTAGCGATCGCTTCTTCTTGGATGTATTTGTTCTCCTTAGCTCCTGAGATAGCGCGATCGTACCAATCTCCGGCTTCATAATTTTTCCCTAATACCCGATACTTTTCTGCTTGGACTAAATCAACCTTATGCTGGTAATTCATGGGTGCATAATATGCCCAGTGCTGTAACTGGGTTTGGTTTTCTGCAACATGATGCAATTCTTCTGATATTGCGTCTGAATTTTGACTCAATTTTGCCAGAACAATCAGAGAATCATAGAGATAAAACGCAGGTTCGCTGACCAGTCCAGCACCAGCCATAAAATATCGTCTGACTTCAATTGCATGGTTTTTAGCTGATTCTAGTTCTTCAAACAAGTAGCAAAGTACCAGGCTATACATATAGAAAGCATACAAACCATATCCATCATTGGCAGACAAGAGTAATGGCAGAAATTCCTGCGCTTGAAAGGCTTCTCCTGACAAAATGCTAGGGTGTTCCGTAAAACCCAACAAATTTAAAATAGATTGCCGATAAATTCGACAGTAATTGGCTGTTGTCAATTGGTTAAGTTGCGCCAACTCATGGCTGTAGACGCGAGTATTTTGTTCTAAAGTCTCCAAAGGTTGACCACACCAAAAAGAATAGCTACAAAAATTGTGAGCATTATGCCCAGCAAACTCTAGGTTTCCGACTTCTAGTGCGGTTGTATAGCCTTCTTGCAAGAGTGGTAGCATTTCTTCAATGTGAGCTTTACGTTGCAAAATGTAGATTCCCAGAATTAGCAAAACTTGAGGTTTAGTTGTTTTGGTATCTAGTTTTGAGAGGATTTGAAGTACTAATTGACCGAATTGTGTTGCCGTATCCACATCTTGTAAAAAATTACATAGCATCACACCATAGCTACTATAAATATAGGCTGAAGCCGATGTATTTCCGTACAGAACCGATAGTTTAACTGATAAGCAAATCAGTAATGGGAATAACGGTGAACCAGAGAGGTAAGCCACTGGCATGATACTACTGGCAATCTGGACAATTGCGATTTTTGACCCATCTGTCATCATGGGTAGGTGAACTAAATCTTGAATTTCCCTGTTTGCAATCAGTTCCCCAATCTCTTGGATTGAGCGTTGAATATCAGTCGGTGTGGGTGTTTCAGGAAATGTGACACCAAGTTGTTGGAGAATTTGTTGTGCGATCGCAATGGCTTCGGCAAATTGATTCTGGGAGATATGAGATTGAATTTTAATGCGGTAAACATTAACCTGTTCCAGCAAAGAGTGCGCTTGTTTATTGACAATACTAATCAACTGCTCCATCTGTGCAAAATCGCCACACAGAGAAGCTACTTCAGCCGCTAATTCATGCAGTTCTAAGGTGAGTTTATATTGCCGTTGCCAAGCATTTTCTTCTAACAGGGATAACCCAACTGTGGCATATTCACGCGCCGTTTGATAAGCAGTTGCAGTTCTAGCTTTACAACAGGCGATCAAGTTAAGTTGTGCTAATTCCTCCAACTGCGTTTGTTCAACTATTAAAGCAATGCCATAATTTAACTGATTAACTACTTCAAAAATCCTTTCTTCTCTAGCTTCTGGCGAAAATTTTTGCAGTAATAATTGCCCAATCTGATAATGGACATTTTGTTTTTCTACTTCCGGAATCAAAGAATAAGCAGCTTGTTGAATGCGATCGTGTAGGAATTTGTATGTCACAATCTCCGCATTCTCTTGATTACCAGATCCATGTTCTAAGCCAATATAAAATTTATAAATATCACTTTGCGGTAAAATCAAACCTCCTTGCAAGGCTTTCCATAAAAAATCTGCCGTTTTTACCTGGGATTGTTCGCAAACAATAGCTAATGTTTCTAAATCAAATTCATTACCAATACAAGCAGCTAGTTTCAAAACATTTTGAGTTGATTCCGGCAATTTTTGTAATTGCAATGTCATGAATTCAACTATTTCATTTGTGAGGGCTTTTTGATTAATATCTGCTATGTCACATTGCCAACATCCTTGGTCATAATTAAAAAAGATCAGTTTCTCTTGGTGTAAAGCTTTAAGAAATTGAGTTGCAAAAAATGGGTTACCTTGAGTTTTTTGATAGATTAGTTGTGAAAGTGGCAATGCTAATTTTTCCTCACAAACCAAGGTATCTGCTACTAACTGGTTTAGTTTAAATTCATTCAGTGGATTGAGAGTAATTTTGTTAATTATTGCGCCAATTTTATCTATTTGATCCAACGTCAATCTTAAAGGATGAGCTGGAGAAACTTCATTATCTCTATATGCACCAATTAATAATAAATGTCCATTAGTAGCTTCACTCATCAACAACTGGATGAGTTTCAAAGAAGCTGAATCAGCCCATTGTAAATCATCCAAAAATATTACTAATGGATGTTCTTGAGTCGTAAATACTTGTATAAACTTTTGCAAAAGTAAATTAAATCTATTTTGTGCAGTACTACCCGATAATTCTGCCGTGGGTGGTTGTTTACCAATAATTATTTCTAATTCAGGAATTATTTCAATAATAACCTGAGCATTATCTCCTAATGCTTGGAGAATTTTATTGTGCCATTGTTGAATTCGTTTATCACTTTCTGTGAGTAATTGTCTCATTAAATTGCGGAAAGCTTGCACAAATGCCGAGAAAGGAATATTGCGATTAAATTGGTCAAATTTGCCCTTAATAAAATATCCCCGTTGTTTAACAATCGGTTTATGAACTTCCGAGACTACGGCAGTTTTTCCAATCCCAGACAACCCCGCGACTAACATCATTTCGCTGTTTCCTGTGGATACTCTGTGAAATGCTTTTAGCAGTTCCTCCACTTCCATTTCTCGACCGTATAATTTTTCCGGGATAATAAATTTATCACAAATATCTCTCTTGGCAATTTCAAAATATGAAATTTTTCCTGTTTCTTCTAATTGCAAAAGACATTTTTCTAAATCATACTTTAGTCCTAAAGCGTTTTGATATCTATCTTCGGCATTTTTAGCCATTAATTTCATAACGATATCAGAAACAACCTGTGGAATATCTTCTCTGTCAGTTAATAGGGGTGGTTTTTTGGCAATATGACAATGCACTAACTCCATTGGATCATCTGATTTAAACGGTAATTCTCCAGTCAGCAATTCATACAAAGTTACACCCAAAGAATAGAAATCGCTACGATAATCTACCCCTCGGTTCATCCGTCCAGTTTGTTCCGGGGAAATATAAGCTAGGGTTCCTTCTAATAAATTAGGACTAATTATTGTTTGGGTTTCCCAGGGAAGAAGAGAAGCAATACTAAAGTCAATTAGTTTAACTTGTTTTGTTTCTGGATGAATTAGAATATTTGCGAGTTTAATATCTTTATGAATAATATTATGACGATAGAGAAAAGCTAAGGTATGGCATATAGATATAGCAATTTGTAAAAACTGGATTAGGCTTTGTGATTTCTTTCCCTCTTTACTTCTCCATTCAGTGAGGGAAATCCCCCCAAAATCTTCCATCACCAATACATAGCCATTTTGGTATGCTTCCAAACTGTAGGTTTGGATAATTCCGGGAAAGTTAAGATTTTTGGCAATGGTATATTGATTGCGGAATTGTACAATTTCGCTAAAGCTAGAATAAGGATTTTTCAGCAGTTTAATTACCACTGGTTTTTGGTTAGTTTCTTGGAAAGCTCGATAAACCAGGGTTCTGGAACCATCATAAAGTTTTTGACCAACTTTGTATCCCGGAATACTGACTTGAGTGCTAATCATATTGTGTTTATCCTTGAAACTTCCAGGTTTAGTATTCCCAGATGCGCGAATCAATTTACTTCAAGAGCAAAAATATTTTACTGAAAAAAAATGACAGGGGAAACCCGTATTTTTCACCACAATTATCAAACCCTGATGAAATCTAGATTTCGGTTTTTCACACTGCATCAAAAAATAATCTATCAAAAATCTGGGAAACATATTTTGGTTTACTGATTATCGGCAGTGCGAACGCGAGACTTGTGAGAAATGTGGGGAAAAGGAAGAACGAAGAATCCCTTCCCCAAATTTAGGGAAAATCAAAAAATATTTGCGTGGAAATACTTCAAGTATATAAACCCTTAACCCACTCCCATTCTTGCTTCAAACCATCCCTTAGAGAAACCTGTGGCTGATATCCAAGAATTTTTTGTGCCTTAGATACATCAGCAGCAGTGTGACGCGCATCTCCCATAGCTTTTTCAATGTGGTTACGTTTGATAGGCTTACCAACGATTTCCGTCATTGTATCCAATACTTCTGACAAAACCACCCTACTCCCACCACCAATATTAAAAATTTCCCCTACCGCTTCCGGTACAGTAGCTGCGGCTAAATTGGCAGCAATGGCATCACTGACAAATGTAAAATCTCGCGTTTGCTGTCCATCACCATATATAGGAATTGCTTCATCCTGCAAAACAGCTTTAAAAAACTTATGAAATGCCATATCAGGGCGTTGTCTTGGCCCATAAACAGTGAAATAGCGCAAGGAGACAAAAGGTACACCAAAATTTTTATGGTATAGTCCACACAATCTTTCAGCTGCTAACTTGGTAATACCATAGGGTGAAACTGGTTGAGGAGCAATTTTTTCATGAGTAGGTAAAGTTTCGGCATCACCATACACGCTTGATGTGGAAGCAAATACTAACCTTTTCAAAGATTTTGCATCTTTTGCAGCTTCTAACAACAGTTGTGTAGCACTAATATTGCGTTCAGTGTAAGCCCGAAAGCCTTGTCCCCAAGAATTTCTCACCCCAGCTTGTGCTGCCTGATGATAGACTACCTCTACATCTTGGAGAATTTTTGGCAAATCTAAAAATTGAATGTCGCCTTCAATTAAGGTAAAGTTAGGCGATCGCTCGCAGGTAGCAATATTTTTTCGCTTTAACAGTGGATCATAGTAATCATTAAATTCATCAATGCCAATTACTTCTTCTCCCTGTTGCAATAATGTATCAACCAGGTGAGAACCTATAAACCCAGCGGCTCCAGTAACGATAATTTTAGTCATGTCGCTTAGTTTTTGATTTTTTGAGTTTTTTAAGCAGAGTCAAGCTAACTATTCAACAGTTAAACTAATTAAGGATATATTTTTAAGTACTCGTGTTCATCTTTACTTAAAAAATACAGGAATTAACGAAATCATTACAATTTTAATTTACAGTGATGAATTTTACTTGTGAATAAATTCATCAAAATACCAATTAATTCAGTCGCATGATCACGAAAAATATCACCCAACTAGATTTTAGAGGAATGTTTACCCAGTTCCCAATCTCCAGTTAACCCTTGATTAGAAGGATAATTAGTGAAAAAATTGATCTGCGAGTAGCCTTGAGGCATTCTCGTTTCGCAAGAGACGCACGAGGAAATCAGTGAAGGTTTTAATTGTAGGTAATGGGGGACGTGAACACGCTCTAGCGTGGAAGCTGTTGCAATCAAAGAAAATTGAGCAAGTTGTCTGTGTACCTGGAAATGGGGGTACAGCAAGTATGGAAGGTTGCCAAAACTTGCCCCTCTCAGTTAATGACTTTGCAGGTATCAGCCAATTTGCTTTAGAAAATGATATTTCTTTAGTAGTGGTGGGGCCAGAAGTGCCTTTGGCCAATGGAATTACAGACTATCTCCAAAGTCAAGGACTGATGGTATTTGGCCCAGTTAGGGCAGGAGCGCAAATTGAGGCTAGTAAGGCTTGGGCTAAGGCTTTGATGCAGAAAGCCGGAATTCCTACAGCCAAGGCAGCGGTATTTACAGAAGCAGCAGCAGCAAAATCCTATGTAAAAGCGGAAGGAGTGCCAATAGTTGTCAAAGCTGACGGACTAGCCGCTGGTAAGGGTGTAACAGTTGCTCAAACTTTAGAACAGGCAGAAAATGCCATTGATGCGATTTTTCAGGGGCAGTTTGGCAGTGCAGGCAATTTTGTTGTTATTGAAGAATGTTTGCTAGGAGAAGAGGTTTCTGTTTTAGCATTAACAGATGGTTTAACAATTCGTCCGTTATTACCTGCTCAAGATCATAAACGCATTGGGGAGGGCGATACAGGAGAAAATACTGGGGGAATGGGAGCCTATGCTCCAGCGCCTATTGCTACAGTAGAGTTGATGGCACGGGTTCAAACCGAAGTTTTAGAAAAAGCGATCGCAGCTTTAAGAACCGCAGGCATTGACTACCGAGGCGTGCTGTATGCTGGGTTAATGGTTTCACCTGATGGCAATTTTAAAGTTTTAGAATTTAACTGTCGCTTTGGTGATCCAGAAACACAAGTTATTTTGCCATTACTAGAAACACCTTTGGAAGATTTGCTCTTGGCTTGTATTCAACAGCGGTTAGGAGAAATGGCTCCAATTGCTTGGAAACAGGGGTCTGCCGCTACTGTAGTGGCTGCTTCAGGTGGTTATCCTGGAGATTATGAAAAAGGCAAAGTAATCACTGGTATTGAGGAAGCTGAAACTGCCGGAGCAATCGTGTTTCACGCCGGTACGAACTTAAATACAGCCCAACAAATCGTGACAGATGGTGGTAGAGTTTTAAATATCACTGCAACGGGCGAAAATTTCCCACAAGCGATCGCTCAAGCATATGCTAGTATCAAACACATTCAATTTCCAGGGGTGTATTACCGTGGAGATATCGGTCATAGAGTCCTGAAAACCCAGTTATAAGTTAGCAGGTTAGTAGTTTTTCGATTTTTCCACCACCCTATCTATCCCTCTTCCCAATTTCTCCCTAACACTTTTGTAGAATTAACTGTTAATTTTTAAGTTGTTAGGGTAGAAAACACAGAACTATTAACAATAATATTTTAAGTATATTTTAAGATGCTAGCTTTTTTAACAACAATCCGAGATGCGTTTGCCAATGGCGTGTCGAAAACACTCGCTCATTGGTGGTATGAGTTCACCCTCCAAACCAAACTCTTAGCTGTCGCTACCTTGGTAGTTTCCCTGGTAATGAGTGGTCTGACTTTCTGGGCAGTGAATACAATTCAGCAAGATGCGCGTCTTAACGATACCCGCTTTGGTCGTGATCTAGGACTACTACTTGCATCTAACGTTGCCCCACTTGTTGCTGATCACAATCTCACAGAAGTTGCCCAATTTTCCCAACGCTTCTATAGCAGCACCTCCAGCGTGCGTTATATGCTTTACGCTGATGAAACCGGAAAAATCTTTTTTGGCATTCCTTTTTGGGAACCAGAGGTAGAAAACTCCCTCACCATTAAGCGAAAAATACAACTACCAGAAGATTATCCTGGAAATGATGATCAACCAATGGTACGTCAACATAACACTCCAGATGGTGCAGTCACCGATGTATTTATCCCTCTAATCGTCAATCAAAAATATTTAGGTGTCTTAGCAGTCGGTATCAACCCCAATCAAACCGCAGTTATATCTACCAACTTCACCCGTGATGTCACCATAGCCGTCTTCATCACTATTTGGGTCATGGTGATTTTAGCAGGGGTAATTAACGCCTTAACCATTACTAAACCAATTAAAGAACTACTCGTAGGGGTAAAACAAATTGCTGCTGGAAATTTTAAACAGCGAATTGACTTACCTCTAGGAGGAGAATTAGGTGAGCTTATTTTTAGCTTTAATGAAATGGCAGAACGCCTAGAGCGCTACGAAGAGCAAAATATTGAAGAACTAACAGCCGAAAAAGCCAAGTTAGAAACCTTGGTTTCCACCATTGCCGATGGTGCAGTATTAATTGATAATAATATGCAGGTAATTTTAGTCAATCCCACAGCGCGGCGAATTTTTGCTTGGGAAGGGATTGATGTAGTAGGTAGAAATGTATTGCATCATCTACCTCAAAGCGTACAAATGGAAATTACCCGCACATTATACGAAATGGCAGCAGGTGAACGTGAAAGTGCCGAATTTCGCATCCCCCTCGACCAACCAACCAAACGAACTATCCGTATTCTCTTAACTACAGTACTTAACCTGCAACGAGAAAGTATTAAAGGTATCGCCATTACAGTTCAAGATATCACCCGTGAGGTAGAACTGAATGAAGCTAAAAGCCAATTTATCAGCAATATTTCTCATGAACTCCGAACACCCCTCTTTAACATCAAAACCTATATAGAAACACTGCATGATTATGGTGAAGACTTAGATATAGAAGAACGGCGTGAATTTCTCGAAACTGTCAACCATGAAACCGACAGACTTACCCGGTTAGTCAACGATGTTCTAGATTTGTCAAAACTTGAATCCGGTCGTACCTACAATTTTGATGGTGTGGATTTAGCACAAGCACTAGAGCAGACATTACGTACTTACCAACTCAATGCTAGAGATAAAGGAATTGAACTCGTTCAGGAAGTTGCTCCTAACCTACCTCTAGTTATAGGTAATTATGATTTATTATTGCAAGTATTTGGTAACCTAATTGGTAACGCTCTGAAGTTTAGCCCAGCAGGTGGCAAAGTAGTAATCCGAGCCTATCAGATAAATCCTCAACCCCACTCTCCCTTGTCAGCTACTGACGGAAACTCTGCTCTCGCAGAACTGCGACATGAAGATAATTATCGTTCCAAAGTGCGGATCGAAATCAGTGATACAGGAATTGGCATTGGACAAGAAGACCAACAAGCCATCTTTGACCGCTTTTTCCGAGTAGAAAATCGAGTTCACACTCTCGAAGGCACAGGATTAGGTCTGTCCATTGTCAGAAACATCATGGAAAGACATCACAGTCAAGTTAATTTAGTCAGTGAAGTTGGTGTGGGTACTACATTTTGGTTTGATTTAGACATTTTTGATGAAGAAGTATCACTACCCCTATTGGAAACTACTAATGAAGCGTCTGAAGTTACAACAACCTGAAGCTTGGGTAGAGAATTTATTTGGAATTTTGAATTGTTATGTATACTAAAAACGGTTTAGAAGTAAAATTCTGATAGCGCAGCGTGGCGTATGACTCCTGCGTCGTCACGCAAGCTATAGCCATACGAAGTGTATCCCTTACGGGAGCAGTAGGCTCTAGAATCTTCGAGATAGTTCCCTGCACTACGTTACGCCCAATATGACTAAGTCCAAATTTTACCCGTTTGCAGTATATATTCATTTTAGGATGCTAGGCTGCGGACAGGGCAATAAGCATACATACCAAAACTATAAAAATTAGTAGCAGCAAGGCCTGATGGCGTTGAAGCCATTTTTTTACAACTACTAATCCACTGTTTTCACTCTGCTGTAGCAATAACTCTAATTTACTCTCTTCCAAATTTTGATAAAGCGTGCAGCTTTTGGCATAAGGACGTTGAGGAAAGTTACAACTATCATCTTGGTGATAGACACAGTTTTCACACAAATAATAGTCCCCATTAGCTCGGTGTAAGGGAACTCCAGGATGTCCATAGGCTTTCAGCGTAATCCGGCAATAGGGGCAAGTAATTGCCTGACTATCAATAGTTTGATGACAACGGGAACAAGATACAGTACTCAAAACCTGAAGGAAAAATAGGTAAGTCAACATTGTTGATTCTAGCCATTTACGAAAATAAAGGAATGCCCACTTAGGAAAGACTCTTTTTTATATACAGCTAGTGAACTAAATCCTTTACACATAAGGCTGCCAGCCACAAAGAACCTCATTTACAAACCCAACCTAAAAAAAGTTTTCAAAACCCCTTGACAGAAGAGAGGAAGAATTGGTATGTTTAATAAGTGAGGGCAAAAGCCCAATGCGCTGAACCGAGAAAAGATAATAATACTTTGAAAGAATAAAGACGACCATTCCTCGTCAAAAAAAATCAACTGAACAATCCTGGAAAGAAAAATAGAGGATTGAAGAGGTTAAAGAATTAGAGCTTAAGAAGAACGAACCAAAATGGAGAGTTTGATCCTGGCTCAGGATGAACGCTGGCGGTATGCTTAACACATGCAAGTCGAACGGAATCCTTAGGGATTTAGTGGCGGACGGGTGAGTAACGCGTGAGAATCTGGCTTCAGGTCGGGGACAACAGTTGGAAACGACTGCTAATACCGGATATGCCGAGAGGTGAAAGATTAATTGCCTGGAGATGAGCTCGCGTCTGATTAGCTAGTTGGTGGGGTAAGAGCCTACCAAGGCGACGATCAGTAGCTGGTCTGAGAGGATGATCAGCCACACTGGGACTGAGACACGGCCCAGACTCCTACGGGAGGCAGCAGTGGGGAATTTTCCGCAATGGGCGAAAGCCTGACGGAGCAATACCGCGTGAGGGAGGAAGGCTCTTGGGTCGTAAACCTCTTTTCTCAGGGAAGAAAAAAATGACGGTACCTGAGGAATAAGCATCGGCTAACTCCGTGCCAGCAGCCGCGGTAATACGGAGGATGCAAGCGTTATCCGGAATGATTGGGCGTAAAGCGTCCGCAGGTGGCCATGTAAGTCTGCTGTTAAAGAGTCATGCTCAACATGATAAAAGCAGTGGAAACTACACGGCTAGAGTACGTTCGGGGCAGAGGGAATTCCTGGTGTAGCGGTGAAATGCGTAGATATCAGGAAGAACACCGGTGGCGAAAGCGCTCTGCTAGGCCGTAACTGACACTGAGGGACGAAAGCTAGGGGAGCGAATGGGATTAGATACCCCAGTAGTCCTAGCCGTAAACGATGGATACTAGGCGTGGCTTGTATCGACCCGAGCCGTGCCGTAGCTAACGCGTTAAGTATCCCGCCTGGGGAGTACGCACGCAAGTGTGAAACTCAAAGGAATTGACGGTGGCCCGCACAAGCGGTGGAGTATGTGGTTTAATTCGATGCAACGCGAAGAACCTTACCAAGACTTGACATGTCGCGAATCTTTCTGAAAGGAGAGAGTGCCTTCGGGAGCGCGAACACAGGTGGTGCATGGCTGTCGTCAGCTCGTGTCGTGAGATGTTGGGTTAAGTCCCGCAACGAGCGCAACCCTCGTTTTTAGTTGCCAGCATTAAGTTGGGCACTCTAGAGAGACTGCCGGTGACAAACCGGAGGAAGGTGAGGATGACGTCAAGTCAGCATGCCCCTTACGTCTTGGGCTACACACGTACTACAATGCTACGGACAAAGGGCAGCTACACAGCGATGTGATGCTAATCTCATAAACCGTAGCTCAGTTCAGATCGCAGGCTGCAACTCGCCTGCGTGAAGGAGGAATCGCTAGTAATTGCAGGTCAGCATACTGCAGTGAATTCGTTCCCGGGCCTTGTACACACCGCCCGTCACACCATGGAAGTTGGTCACGCCCGAAGTCATTACCCCAACCGTAAGGAGGGGGATGCCTAAGGTAGGACTGGTGACTGGGGTGAAGTCGTAACAAGGTAGCCGTACCGGAAGGTGTGGCTGGATCACCTCCTTTTTAGGGAGACCTAATCCATTGAGATATCGAACACAATCAGTAATTAGATTCTTAATTGGTCTATCCTAGGTCGGTCGAGATTGGTTGAAAACTTTCAAAGTATTATTATTATTGGTTCGGTTAAATTTCATCAAATCACAAGAATTGGAAAAGAGTCAGCAACTGACGAAGAGTCAGACTGCTGGATTAAAACCAGCCAGAACCTTGAAAACTGCATAGTAACGCGAATTAGCAGGCAGACGAAACTGAGTACTGAGTAAAGAGTACCGAGTAATGAGTGAAAAACTCAAAACAGAGTAGGAAAGAATCAGGAAAGCAGAAAAGTTTGCGAGTCGAACAAATGTATTGAAGTGGTCAAGCTAATAAGGGCTAATGGTGGATACCTAGGCACACAGAGGCGAAGAAGGACGTGGTTACCGACGAAATGCTCCGGGGAGTTGGAAGCAAACTATGAGCCGGAGATATCCGAATGGGGCAACCCTATGTACTACCTGCTGAATATATAGGCAGGAAAGAGCCAACCCAGCGAATTGAAACATCTTAGTAGCTGGAGGAAGAGAAATCAAATAGAGATTCCCTAAGTAGTGGTGAGCGAAAGGGGAAGAGCCTAAACCAAAGGGTTTACCTTTTGGGGTAGTGGGACAGCGATATCGAATCTGGAGGCTAGACGAAGCAGCTAAATACTGCACCAGAGGGGGTGAAAGTCCTGTAGTCGAAAGTCAAAGGATAGTAGCTGAATCCCGAGTAGCATGGGGCACGAGGAATCCCATGTGAATCAGCGAGGACCACCTCGTAAGGCTAAATACTACTGTGTGACCGATAGTGAACCAGTACCGCGAGGGAAAGGTGAAAAGAACCCCGGAAGGGGAGTGAAATAGAACATGAAACCATTAGCTTACAAGCAGTGGGAGTCCGATTAAACGGATGACCGCGTGCCTGTTGAAGAATGAGCCGGCGACTTATAGGCACTGGTAGGTTAAAGCGAGAATGCTGGAGCCAAAGGGAAACCGAGTCTGAAGAGGGCGATAATCAGTGTTTATAGACCCGAACCCTGGTGATCTAACCATGGCCAGGATGAAGCTTGGGTAACACCAAGTGGAGGTCCGAACCGACTGATGTTGAAAAATCAGCGGATGAGCTGTGGTTAGGGGTGAAATGCCAATCGAACCAGGAGCTAGCTGGTTCTCCCCGAAATGTGTTTAGGCGCAGCGGTAATGATTATATCTGGGGGGTAAAGCACTGTTTCGGTGCGGGCTGGGAGACCGGTACCAAATCGAGACAAACTCTGAATACCCAGAGCACACATTGCCAGTGAGACAGTGGGGGATAAGCTTCATTGTCAAGAGGGAAACAGCCCAGACCACCAGCTAAGGTCCCCAAATCATCGCTAAGTGATAAAGGAGGTGGGAGTGCATAGACAACTAGGAGGTTTGCCTAGAAGCAGCCAACCTTGAAAGAGTGCGTAATAGCTCACTAGTCAAGCGCTCCTGCGCCGAAAATGAACGGGGCTAAGCGATGTACCGAAGCTGTGGACTTAGAGAATATCTAAGTGGTAGGGGAGCGTTCCGTCGTAGGTAGAAGCAGTAGCGGCAAGCAGCTGTGGACGAAACGGAAGTGAGAATGTCGGCTTGAGTAGCGCAAATGTATGTGAGAATCATACACCCCGAAACCCTAAGGGTTCCAGAGCCAGGTTCGTCCACTCTGGGTTAGTCGGGACCTAAGGCGAGGCCGAACGGCGTAGTCGATGGACACAGGGTCAACAATCCCTGACTATGATGTGGGAGCATGACGAGGGACGCATGAAAGATAGCCATACCCTGATTGGTTTGGGAGGAGTTTACGAACTCCGCATGGTTAATGATAGTGCCAAGAAAAGCTGGTCATGTGATGAAGACATCGTACCCGTACCCGAAACCGACACAGGTAGGGAGGTTGAGTATACCAAGGGGCGCGAGATAACTCTCTCTAAGGAACTCGGCAAAATGGCCCCGTAACTTCGGAAGAAGGGGTGCCCACCTCAGACGTGGGTCGCAGTGAAGAGATCCAGGCGACTGTTTACCAAAAACACAGGTCTCCGCAAACTCGTAAGAGGACGTATGGGGGCTGACGCCTGCCCAGTGCCGGAAGGTTAAGGAAGTTGGTCAGCGAAAGTGAAGCTAGCGACCGAAGCCCCGGTGAACGGCGGCCGTAACTATAACGGTCCTAAGGTAGCGAAATTCCTTGTCGGGTAAGTTCCGACCCGCACGAAAGGCGTAACGATCTGGATGGTGTCT